>JAVEEA010000125.1 GCA_030840675.1 Pyrinomonadaceae bacterium | reverse complement strand
TGGCAGCTCGTAGGTTTGGCGCAACTTTCGCCCCTGTGGTATCTTGACTGGCTTTCAATCCTTCCAGTTTTTTCGCCTTAAAAGGCCACGAATAGGAGCAGAACCAAAGTATGGCTACGTCGAGCGCAAACATCCCTGCCACCGGCGCCACCGGCCGCGTGGTACAGATTATCGGCCCGGTAGTTGACGTCGAATTCCCGCAACAGCAGTTGCCGCCAATCTACCAGGCGCTGCGCATCACCTCCGAAGGTTTTGACGTCCCCACGCCGGTCGACCTGATCGCCGAAGTGCAACAGCATCTCGGTGAGGGCCGGGTGCGCACCGTTTCCATGTTGCCGACAGACGGGATGGTCCGCGGCATGAAAGCCATCGACACGGGTGGTCCCATAACGATGCCGGTGGGCGAGGGCACGCTCGGCCGCGTGCTCAACGTCGTGGGCCAGCCGGTGGACAATCTCGGCGCGGTCAAACACACCGAGCGCTACCCGATCCATCGTCATGCGCCAACCTTTGAAGAACAGTCTACCGAACTGCAGATGTTTGAAACCGGCATCAAGGTGATCGACTTGATTCAGCCGTTTGTGCGCGGTGGCAAGATTGGCTTGTTTGGCGGCGCGGGCGTGGGCAAGACCGTTATCGTGATGGAATTGATCAATAACATCGCCAAGGCGCGTTCCGGCTTTTCGGTGTTTGCAGGTGTGGGCGAACGTACGCGCGAAGGCAATGACCTTTTGCGCGAGATGGTCGAGTCGCAGGTCATTCAGTTTGGCGACAAGTTTAATCAGCACTTCAAGGACACCGGCGAGTTTGACATGACCAAGGTCGACATGAACGCCCTTGAACAGTCGAAGGTCGCGCTCATCTATGGGCAGATGACCGAACCGCCGGGAGCGCGTCTGCGCGTGGCGCTGTCAGGCCTGACGGTAGCTGAATACTTCCGCGACAAGGGTCTCGACGTTCTGCTGTTCATCGACAACATCTTCCGCTTCACGCAGGCGGGTTCGGAAGTATCGGCGCTGCTGGGCCGCATGCCTTCCGCCGTGGGTTATCAGCCGAACCTTGCTTCGGAAATGGGCGAGATGCAGGAACGCATCACCTCGACCAAGACCGGATCGATCACTTCGATTCAGGCGGTCTATGTGCCCGCTGACGACTACACAGATCCGGCGCCGGCTACGACCTTCGCGCACCTTGACGCGGTCACGGCACTCTCGCGACAGATTGTGGAACTGGGAATTTATCCGGCTGTCGATCCGTTAACTTCGTCTTCGCGTATTCTCGACCCGCGCATCATCGGCGAGGAACATTACAACACGGCGCAGGACGTGAAGCGCGTGCTGCAGCGTTACAAGGATCTACAGGACATCATTGCGATCCTGGGTCTTGACGAGTTGTCAGATGAAGACAAGCTGATCGTTTCGCGCGCGCGCAAGGTCCAACGGTTCTTCTCGCAACCCTTCTTCGTAGCGGCGCAGTTTACCGGTTTGGAAGGTAAGTATGTGAAGCTGGAAGACACCATCCGCGGCTTCCGCGAGATCGTCGCCGGCAAACACGACGACCTACCCGAACAGGCTTTCTACATGGTCGGCACGATTGAAGAAGCCGTCCAAAAGGGCACCACCATCGCGCAGTAACAAAAAAGATGAAGGATGAGGAGTGAAGTTTAGGAATCGGGGCTTCAGGTTGAACGGATTTGGTGTTCATCCCCCATCCTTCATCGTTCCTCCCTACTTGTTATGGCTCAACTCCAACTTGAAGTCGTCACACCGGAACGGCGCGTACTCTCCGAAGCGGTTGACGCGGTAACGGCGCCCGGGCTCGGCGGCGAACTCGGCATACTGCCGGGGCACACGCCGCTGATTTCACAACTGCAAACCGGCGTTTTGTCTTACGCCGCCGCCGGCAAGACGCTGCAACTGCACGTCTCGGGTGGCTTCGTCGAAATTAAGGACGACGTGGTTTCAGTGCTGGCTGAAGTAGCGGAACGGCCCGAAGAGATCGACGCTGCCCGCGCCCGTACCGCGCGTGCGCAGGTTGAGACGCAGTTGTCCGGCTGGACCGGCACGGAAGAAGAGTTCGAACAGGCACGCGTGAAACTGGAACGTTCCGTGGTCCGTCTGCAACTCGCCGGCGGCGCGCGAAACTAGTTTACCCAGTCCACCTTCAAGCAAGCGCATACTCAAACAGTTCAGAGTTCAAACTTTAGTTTGTCCTTACTAAGAGCAAACTAAAGTTTGAACTCTGAACCACAAGTGTCCAGCTCTAGCTTGTCCTTACTAAGAGCAAACTAAAGTTTGAACTCTGAACTAGAAGTCTCCAGCTTAACTGTCGCTGCCAACTCGAATCGCCTCGCGAATCTCAGCAATCGCTCGTTCCAGTCCAATAAAGATTGAACGCGAAATAATGCTGTGGCCGATATTGAACTCAGCCACTTCGGTAATAGTCGCGACTGCCCCGACGTTGCGATAGGTCAAGCCGTGTCCGGCGGCGACCAGCAAACCATATTGCGACGCAAGCGCTGCCCCTTCGCGCAGTCGTCGCAACTCCTGACCCGCGCGCAAAGAACCTTCACCGTGAAAGCCACGACTGCCGAGCGTAGCCTCAGCGTAGTTCGCCGTACACATTTCGATCTGTTGCGCGTTCACTTCATGCGCTGCTTCGATCTGTTGTGTATCGGGGTCGATGAAGAGACTCGCGAGTATGCCCCCCTGTCGCAAGCGAGCGACCGCGGCACGCACGATTGCGATGTTGCCCCTCACATCCAGACCACCTTCGGTCGTTATCTCGTTCGCATTCTCGGGTACCAAAGAGACGGCGTCAGGTCGGGTTGCGAGCGCCAACTCGAGCATCTCTTCAGTCGCGGCCATCTCAAGGTTCAAATAAGTAGTCACGCTGGCGCGCAACGCCGGCAAATCAGCATCCTGGATGTGGCGCCGGTCGCCGCGCAGGTGGACCGTAATGCCATCGGCGCCGGCTTGTTCCGCGAGCATGGCCGCCGCGACCACACTCGGTTCCGGCGCACGCCGCGCCTGGCGCACAGTGGCAACGTGATCGATATTTACGTTTAAGCGCGCAGTCATTTGTTTGGATTGTAACCTTAACTGTTAGTTTGCGTCAGACCAGCTAGCTGGTTTGTGGCAGTCGTTGGTAGAGAAAAGCAAACTACCAGTTTGCTTTACGACTGCGTGTCGTGCGCGCCTTTGATCGCGCGGTCATAAACTCCGCGGCGCGCCTGCTGGCGAATCCGCCCCACCTCGCTCAGCATCTTGAGGCTGTCACTGGCCACATTGACCTTGCTGCCTTCTGCATGGTCCCAACGCACCGGCACTTCGCGAAGTCGCAGGCCCGCGCGGTGCGCGACGTAAAGTAACTCGACATCGAAACCGAAGCGATCGATGGTGGCGCCTTCGATGATGGGCCGGCAGGTGTTCATGCGAAAGGCTTTGAAGCCGCATTGCGTGTCCCAAAACGGCAGACCGGTCGCCAGCCTGACGGCGAGGTTGAAAATTCGGCCGCCCTGTTCCCGCCGCCACGGTTGGTGTACGCCAATCAGATTGCGATCGAGTGCGCGTGAACCAAAAGTCAGATCGCTGTCGCCCGCCACTATGGGATCGATTAGTTTTGGCGTCTCGCTAATCGGCGTGGAGAGATCGGCGTCGGTAAACAACGCTATCTCACCGCGCGACGCCAGTAGTCCCAATCTGACTGCGCGACCCTTCCCCAGGTTCGATTGATAACTGATGATCGAGGTGTGTACGTTACCCGAGTTGGCGAGTTCCGCGCGCGCCATCGCCGCGGTGTTGTCGGTCGAGCCGTCGTCAACCACGATTAGTTCCGACTCCGGCACTGAATCGTTCAGATACGTGACAATCGCGCGCAAGGATTTACCCAGACGCGCGCCTTCGTTATAGGCGGGAACAACGATCGACAGTGGTAGTGTCATCTGAATTGAGTTCTGTGCGCGAATATACCACAGGCATGCTCCGTCGCTTTCTGAAGAAAAAAGGCCCCTGTGTTAATATTGCCGTCAGTCTGCGCAACGTAAATGGTTTCAAACCGAGTTGCTCAAGTCGCGTCTTATGACCAAAAGATTCATTATTATCGCCGGCGCGCTCGTCTTAATCGCGGCCGTCGTGGGCGGAACCATCGGGCGTTCGCGCCGATTCCGACGGAGTGTCCCGGCAGCCGGAGCAGTTTCCGTCACCGAGTCAGACGATATTGAGAAGGACTACAACGAAGCGATCGCGGAGATCTCGAGTGAGTACGCCGGCGATATCGACTACGAAAAAGCGACCCAGGCCGCCATTCAGGGAATGCTTTCCACGCTCGATCCCCATTCGACTTACTTTCCGTACAACGATTTCAAGAAGCTGAGGGAAGACCAGGACTCGCGCTTCTATGGCATTGGCGTAACCATCGTTCAACATCGTGACGGGGTTTACATCCAGTCTGCTGTCGAAGGCACGCCCGCGGGGCGACTCGGCCTGCGATATGGCGATCGCATTCTGGAAGTTGACGGCCAGGACGCACGCGAGTGGTCCAGCGAACAGGTTTCGAAAAAAGTACGTGGCGGGCGAAACGAGCCGGTCAAACTCAAGGTCGATCGGGCGGGCGCCGAAGCTCCGCTCGATTTCACCATCATTCGTGATGCGGTACCGTTGCCGTCCATTCGTAATGCGTACATGTTGCGGCCGGGCACAGGTTACATCGGTTTGACTGGTGGCTTCCAAAGTACCAGCGATGAAGAACTGCGGGAGGCTTTGGACAAACTGAAGAGCCAGGGCATGCGCCAGGTGATTCTCGATATGCGCGGCAACCCGGGCGGACTACTGAACCAGGCGATCGATGTCGCCAGCGAGTTTCTGCCGCGCGGGCAGGTGGTGGTTTCAGTTAAAGGCCGCACCGAATACAGCGATCCGATCGTGTACAAGTCAAGCGGTTCAGATCCGGAAGACGCGCCCCTCGTCGTGTTGGTTAATCGCGGTACGGCGTCGGCTTCCGAGATCGTGGCCGGCGCAATCCAGGACCATGGGCGCGGCTTGATCGTCGGCGAAACGAGTTTCGGTAAGGGACTGGTCCAACACATCTTTCTGCTGCCGTTCAATACCGGCCTGACGTTGACCACCGCGCGCTACTACACACCCTACGGACGTTCTCTGCAGCGCGACTATTCGAGCGGCTCGCTTTACGATTACTACACCCGTCACGATGAAGACGAGACGAAGTCTAAAGCGTCGGCTTCCCCGGCCCACCCGGGAGAAACGCCGCCCCCACAGGCTTCACCTACTCCACATCCGCCCAGTGGTCCAGGCGTTAAGACGGCAGCAGGTCGTGTCTTCTACGGCGGCGGCGGCATCACGCCGGACATCGACGTAAAACCTTTCACGTTTACGCCGCTTAGGAATCGCATCGCCGAAGCAGCGTTCCAATTTACGCGCCGGCTCGCAGCCGGACTCATTCCGGGTTTTGAAGCCTACAAGATTGAGCACGTGCAGTATGGCAAGAGCGCCCGCCCCACTGACTTTCC
>JAVEEA010000105.1 GCA_030840675.1 Pyrinomonadaceae bacterium | reverse complement strand
AACGCCACTGCCACTGCCATTGCGACCAGCGCGGCGGCGACCGCATACTCGGAAAGCTCCAGACCGTTTTCGTCTATTAAGAATTTCTTCATCGTCTTACCTCAACGAAAGTTCAGACGTAAGTTTCCTGCCGGCTGGCGCTACTACTACTTCGAGATCGTGGTTCCCAAACTCGTGATCTTGTCACCGATGGCTGTTCCCAGGGCGGTGAACGCGCCGACCACGGCAATTGCCACCAGTGCAGCCGCCACTGCATATTCCGAAAGTTCCAGCCCTGTTTCATCAAGCAAGAATTTTTTCATTGTCATTTCCTCCAGCGAGTCATTCCGAACAGATGTTGAAGCGATTTTCAGAGGCCGGTGGCGCGCTTTGATCGAACCGGAGTTCAACTAAAGCGCGCCGGGCCGTAGCGCTCGCGAGTGTTACTTGGAAATAGTTGTTCCAAGCGAAGTGATCTTGCCGCTGATGGCAGTACCGAGAGCCGTGAAGGCGCCGACGACGGCGATCGCAACCAGGGCGGCGGCCACTGCATATTCCGACAACTCAAGACCGGTTTCATCGCGAAAGAATTTGCTAATCATTTGTTTGCTCCTTTAGTTTGGTTATGGCTGTTTACTTCGTTCGCCTTCCTCCCTTGCGAAAGAAGGCTACCGAATTGGTAGGGAAGGCCTATGACGTCAGAACCACACTTGACTGTGGTCCCTTCGGGTGGCGACGTGCGTGCGATTCGGCTCTGACCGTGCGGCGGCCAAGACCGTTAAGTCCACTCACGACAGCACCACACAGAATGAGTGCCAATAGCATGCGTTCGCTTCCAGTCGCGACCATTACTCGTGCGGCAAGCATCACGCCCAACGCGAGTACTGGTGCGATGATTGCGATCACCGCCAGCGAGACAATTTCTTTTGTGGTCAAAGCCTTCATAGATTTTTCCGCAACACCCTCTCTCGTTCACGATGCTTCAGAGTTGCTTCGCGAATGACATTTCGTTAACAAGGCGTGTGCCAACAGTCAGTCGCAAATGAATACCAACAAGATCGAGTTTGTTTGGGTGTGAGAGGAGTTTGTTGTCGCCCGGCGTTGACATGAAGTCGGGTAGGTCACCTTGTTGGAACCGTTGCATCCCTCTTTTTGCTTAGCTAAAGCTTGTCGCCTCCGGTTGACGACTTGGCGGCGAAGTGTAGTCGCGCTGGCGACAGAGCGGGTCACGCAAAAAAAAAGCACTCAAGATTGCTCTCGAATGCTCGCTACTAATTAATTATGGCTGCGGTTGGACTAGTTGCGTTCGGCGCGAAATTGCAGTCCCGGCTCGGTATCTTCCTGGAGGAAGTCCGTTATGTCGATCGCCAGCCGCTTGATCTTCTTGTAAAGCGTCTGCCGCGAACCGAGACCCAAAACTTCACTGGTGCGCGCGACGTTGCAGTCGTTGCGCTTGAGAGTTTCCGTGATTACGCGTCTTTCATAATCCTCGAGGAGCGCCTCCAAATTCTCGCCGGCTCGCTCGTCTGACTGCGATCGGGGAATCAGTTGGCAAATATTTTCACTTAGATGGTCCAGAGTGATCTGACCGTTCTCCTCAGCATATAAGACAAGTCGCTCCATCTCGCCGGCGAGTTCGCGAACATTCCCGGGCCAGGAGTAACTCTCAAGGGCGCGGATTGCTTCCCAGGAAATTCCGGCAATCTGCTTGTCGTTCCGCCTCGCACAATGAGAGAGGTAGTGAGAGATCAGAGCTGAGATATCCTCCGGCCTCTCGCGCAACGGCGGCACTTTCACCGTTAGAGTGGCGATGCGATAGTAGAGGTCTTCCCTAAACAGTTTTTCGCGGACGAGTTGTTCGAGGTTTTTGTGAGTCGCCGCAATCACACGAATGTTGACCTTTCGAGGAGCAGCATCTCCCAGGGTATGGACCTCGCCTTCCTGAAGAAAGCGAAGCAGTTTGGGCTGCAGCGCGAGTGGCAGATCGCCAATTTCATCGAGAAACAGCGTGCCGTTTTCGGCGGCGCGAATCAGACCCTCACTGTCTCGCAACGCGCCAGTAAAACTTCCCCGGCGGTGACCGAAGAGCATGCTTTCAATTAGTTCTGGTGGTGCAGCCGAGCAGTTGAATGGAATGAAGTTTCTCTCGGACCGCCGGCTGAGGCGGTGAATGGCATGGGCCACCAGTTCCTTGCCCGTGCCTGATTCACCGGTGATCAAGACCGTGGAGTTCGAGTCTTTAACTCGGGCCACAGTCCGCCCCACCTCATTCATCGCACGACTCGCGAATATCATTCCGGGAAGCAACGTTGGGCCAGTGTTGGCGGCTTCCGCTTGCGGAGACTGCAGAGCCCGACCAACCGACACATGCGCGTGGGCCAACCGCGTCACGTCTATAACTGCACCGAGATCTCTGGCCTGCTGCCGAGATAGCGGCCGTACGCAAAGTCCGTAAAGCGCCGCCCCGGGTCGTCCTGGCTTTGCTGAGGCCAGAATGAAGCAAACGGAGCAGTCGCCCTCGCTCACTCTGGGCCAAGTGGATCCAGTGGCTAGCATTTGCGTCACTACTTTTTCGCCGGCTGCCAGTTCCGGCTCCTCAAGGCCTTCGGCCCAATTCAATCTGGGTCCCTCCCCACTTTCCAAACTCCAAATTGAGAGTCCGTACATGGGCGCGGCAGATTCAACCAGCAGGCTGAGTTTGAGCATTACCTCGTAGAGCAGATCTGGTCCTGCCTCAGCTGCCTGGCAGAGAGCTCGAACAATTGATCCGATAGGAAGTTTGCTGGGCCGGAGTTGATCATCTAAAGATTCTTCTGGGGACGTGCTGGTCAATTCAAGCATGGAGCCTCTCCGATCATATAGTCAAAAGGACTAGCGCGTGTCAGCGAAGTCAGATACGGGCCCTGGTCTTTGAATGAGAGGCAAGAATGGATAAGCGCTGCAGGAATCCTGGTCAATCGAGTGCAGTAGCACTCTGTCGCTTTCGGCACTGAGTCTAGCCTTGGGCTATTTTCGTGTCAACCTTTTTAAACATTCGTCAACTTCCAGAAATTACGCGCTTTTCCTGTTCGCCCTGCGTTCGCCTTTTTGGTCCATTAAGCTCCGTTACTTCAAGTAAACGTTGAAGTTACGTGCCCAAATCATTGCAAAGATATTGCTTTACACCCTTAAGCACTGGTGCTACATTCCGCCAACCTTGCCCTAAACCATTGATTGGCAAAGGATTGGCGAGCCGGAAAGCACATTATTTAGGGGTGCGAGCCAACATACGACGCGGTATCTTGTGGTCAAACCCACAAAGCGATTAAGCAGCTTCTTAAAAACATGACTACTCACTTAGAAACGTCAATCTGCCAAGCTCTTGGTACGGAGGGGCCGATTCTTCGGATCGCCACTGGTTTGAGTGATGTGGTTTCAAGCCGCTTTGTCCCCGAGCCCAAAGCGCGTTTCACGGGGGTGAAGCTCCGGTCCAAAGTCACGACCCGGAGAAAGCTGGCCTCGTTGCGAGTCTGCTCAGAACGCAGACGGTTGCTGCGAATAGACGTTACAGGATTGCGGATTGGAAGATTAGCTAGAGTTCGTGCGGAATTGAAAAGCAGAGGACGGGGAGGTGTTTCGTGAGCAGGGTGATAAATTCCTATTGGGTTGATGAACGGATAAGGACGCAAAAGGTTGCTCCACGCAGTGCTTCCCCTTTCGCGTCAGTGCGGGAGATTTCTCAAGACATCATCGGCACCCCCGCCGAAGTTCGCCGACGTGGCGGTGTGATACCGGCATGGGTGATTTTTGGAATGATTATTCTCGCGACCTGCGCAATTTGCGTCGCAGTAAACATGCGGACCCGAACAAAAATGTCATCCGCGTCGCAGCAATACGCACAAATGCAGAGCGACGTCGAGGGGCTGCGGGGAGCAAATCGGTTTTTGCGCTCGGAAATTGAGGAGCTGCAAAGCAACCCGCGTGTCATTGAAGCCGCGGTGCGAAGCCGCCTACACATGGTCCGTGCCAACGAAATCGTCATACCAGTCGAGTGAGGATTTGTGTTCATGACTTATAGCATTCTGTTCTCCTGCCCGTTGCCTGCTATTTCCCCTGCTTGAAGCCACGCATGCGAGTGCCTGCCAAGCCGCGCGGTTGCTACTGCCATTGCAACCGCGCACCCTTCTCCGTGATCAAGTCTAAATCAGCGCCTTGACTTCACGGCACAGGCCTACAATAGTTGCATTGACACTCTAATACCGCTCAACTAATATCGAAATCTCAGTCCAAGAGTACGCGCTAGCCTTATGTCTGAAGCCAAAGAGTTAACTACGCCGAACGCCGCCGACGCCGAACGATGGGAACGTGAGACGCTCGAACCGATACTTAGTAAGCATCCGGAAATGTCGAAGCGTTTTGAAAGCGTCTCGTTGGAAGCAGTCGAACGACTCTACACTCCCGCTTCACTGGATAACACCGACTTTTCGCGCGACATCTCCTTCCCCGGCGAGTTTCCCTACACGCGTGGCATTCATCCGAGCGGCTATCGCGGCAAACTGTGGACGATGCGACAGTTTGCCGGCTTCAGCACTCCGGAAGAAACCAACGCGCGGTTCAAGTACTTGCTCGCCCAAGGTCAAAACGGCCTCTCGGTCGCCTACGATCTACCCACGTTGATGGGTTACGACGCCGATTCCGAACTCTCCGAGGGCGAGGTCGGCAAATGCGGCGTAGCAGTGTCGTCGTTAGCCGACATGGAAGTCTTGTTCGATGAGATTCCACTCGAGCAGGTTACGGTTTCTCAAACGATTAACGCGCCGGCGTCGGTACTGCTCGCAATGTACCTCGTGGTTGCGGAGAAACAGGGCGCCGACTGGAAGAAGATTTCGGGAACACTGCAGAACGATATACTCAAGGAGTACATCGCCCAGAAAGAATGGATCTATCCCATCCAGCCGGCGATGAAACTAGTCATTGATACTTTTGAATTCTGTACTCAGCAGGTGCCCCGTTATAATCCGATTTCCGTCAGCGGTTATCACATACGCGAGGCCGGCGCCACCGCGGTTCAGGAACTTGCTTTCACTCTGAGAGACGGCTTGGAGTATGTTGAGTGG
This sequence comes from Pyrinomonadaceae bacterium, assembly GCA_030840675.1. Classification (GTDB taxonomy): domain Bacteria; phylum Acidobacteriota; class Blastocatellia; order Pyrinomonadales; family Pyrinomonadaceae; genus PSRF01. Next base: position 22,903 of record JAVEEA010000105.1, on the reverse strand, counting down.
GGCTTGAGAGCCGGCTTGGAACTCGACGTTTTCGTTCCGCGCATTTCCTTCTTCTTCAACGCGCATAACGATTTTTTCGAAGAGGTGGCGAAGTATCGCGCGGCCCGCCGCATTTGGGCGCGGGCAATGCGCGAGCGCTTTGGTTCAACGAACGAACGGACGCTTAAGCTTCGCTTTCACACGCAAACCGCGGGTGTGTCGCTCACCGTTCAGCAGCCGCTCAACAACATTGTGCGCGTAGCCATTCAAGCCCTGGCCGGTGTTTTTGGCGGCACCCAAAGTTTACACACGGACGCTTATGACGAAGCACTTTCCTTGCCAACCGATCAGGCGGCACTGATTGCACTGCGGACTCAGCAGATCATCGCGGAAGAGACTGGCGTGGCAAATTCGATCGATCCACTCGGCGGGTCATACTTTGTCGAAGCGCTGACGGAAAAGATGGAGCAGGGCGCACTCGATTACTTTAGGAAGATCGACTCCCTGGGCGGCATGGTGGCGGCGATTGAAAAAGGTTTTCCGCAACGCGAAATCCAGGACTCAGCTTATCAATATCAAAAAGCCGTTGAGCGCGGCGACCAGGTGATCGTGGGAGTCAATAAGTATCAGATGGAAAACGACTCGCCGATTCCCACCCTCGCGATTAACGAGTCCGTCCGAGGTCATCAAATCGAACGCCTCAATCAGGCACGCGCCAAACGCGACAACGGCGCGGTCTCGAACACGCTCGAGAAACTCAAACGCGCGGCACAGCGAGCCGAAAACACAATGCCGGCGACGATTGAAGCGGTCCGCGAGTATGCAACGCTCGGCGAAATCTGCTCAGCCTTACGCGATGTTTACGGCATCTACGAAGAACCCGCGTTCTAGCCTCAACGGCAAACTTGATCCAGTCTGTCTTCATCTTGCGCCTGCCAAAAAACAAAACGATCGTTCGTTGCTTAGTATTGCTGTTGCTCTCCACTTCAGTTTATTCGCAGTCTCGACCGCCCCCGGGTAGTAAACCTGATCATGTCATCGTCACTCCACGGACCGTGACCTTGGTTCGCCCGGTCTCTTTGATCAAAAGGTTTCCTGAAAAGCGAACAGCCACGGTTACCTATCCTGTACTTGGCGGCTCTCTCAACGCCGCGGTCCTCCGAAAAGTAGGCTCCTTGCTTGAGATCAAAAACATTTTCGATTCAACGCTCGCGGAATACCGAGCGGAGGCTTGGCTGACAGAGCTTGGCTTCAAAGTCAATTACAACCAGAACTACATTCTCGACCTTACGTTTTCTCAGAATGGTAGCGGGGCGTATCCCGACAGTCAGACTCGTCATTTCGCAATCGACTTGCGAAACGGCACCACGATCAAAGCGCCAGACGTCTTCAGCGCGGACAAACGAGTTGCGTTGGCGAATCTAGTGAACCGCAAACTGCAGGCTGAATTGAAAGCAATTGTGAAATCTCTAGCGGAGTCAAAGAGCGACGCCGACGAAATCCGAATCGCGCAGGAGGCGCAGGAACCGCTTGAGTTTACAGTTGCGGACCTCGATAACTTTTCTGTGGGCGCCAGCGGCATGACATTCCTTTACGATGCCGGCTACCCTCATGCGATTCAGGCTTTCGAGCCCAACGGTTCCTACTTTTTTTCGTACTCTGAATTGCGGCCATTCATTAAACGCGAAAGTGTGCTGGGGCAATTCGTGAAGTGAAGCTAGAATAGAATCATGAACGAACGAAAGATCCGAGTGTTGGTGGCGAAGCCTGGCCTCGACGGACACGACCGGGGCGCAAAAGTTATTGCTCGCGCGTTGCGCGATGCCGGCATGGAAGTTATTTACACCGGTCTGCGGCAGACGCCTGAGATGATCGCCGCCGCGGCGTTGCAGGAAGACGTGGATGCGGTCGGCGTTTCGATCCTCAGCGGGGCGCACAACACGCTCTGCCCGCGCATTGTGCAGTTGTTGCACGCTCAGGGAATGAACGACTGTCTGGTGCTGTTGGGAGGGATCGTGCCGCAAGATGATATTGCGAAACTGAAGTCGCAGGGTGTCGCGGAAATCTTTTTGCCTGGCACCTCCACCGAAAACATAGTCAAGTTTCTGCGCGAGAATGTTAAGCCCCGCGACTGACTTCCGCGCGCGCTTGCAACCGGCGCTCGCCTGCACGCAATAGCCTTTCGTCAAAGATGAGCGAGGAACCGTCCCGAGCGATAGTCACCGAGATCAGGCGTGAGATCGCGATCGTTCGCTTTAACCGGCCGGCACAACGTAGTCCTCTCTCCCGTCAAACCCTCGACCAACTGCAACGCACAACAACTGCCCTCTTCCTCGAGAGCCGGCTGCGAGCAGTGATCTTCACCGGCGCGGCTGACGTCTTTGCTGCCGGCGCCGACATTCGCGAGCTCGCGCAACTAGACACCACCTCAGCGCTTGAGTTTTCCCGGCTGGGCCAGGAGTTGTTTCAGACAATTGCGAACGCCCGGCTGATCACGATTGCAGCCATCAACGGTTACTGCATGGGTGGCGCCCTGGACCTCGCGCTCGCCTGCGATATTCGCGTAGCCTCAAAGGCCGCGGTGTTTTCACATCCCGGCGCGCGACTCGGAATAATTACCGGCTGGGGCGGAACTCAGCGACTTCCTAAAATCATCGGTCGCTCAGGCGCCCTCGAACTATTTGTTACTGCCCGCAGAATCGATAGCGCGACGGCGTTGCGACTCGGACTCGTAACTCAGGTTGAAGATCCCATCCTCGACTGCGCTTTGAAACTAGCCGAAAGGACCACCCCTCGTTTATCACCGACGCGCTGACGTCCCGGTCTCAGTCTATTTTTAACGATGGCGTTGTACTAAGAGTTGAAACGGTGAAGCCGAACGCGCAGCTGATGAGTTGGAAGAGTTTTCGCGCCAGGTGGGAACGACTACAAATCTTGAGCCGATTCAAAAGGAGATCAAGCGACTGCGCGAAAAAGCCGGAAGTAAGTCGTCACCGTGAGGTCTTGCTGAGGAACCTGGCGATTCCCTGCTGACAGGCCTCAGTCATCCGCGCCATGACATTCACATCAACTCCCGTTTCCAGCGCGGCGCCAAACGTCATCCCGTCAGTTTGGTACAGCAAAGTCTTCGTGAGTGCAACGGCGGACCTGGACACGGATTCAAATCCGCGCAGGTAAGTCGTCACCTCCGTCACAAACGAATCGTCTGGAAAAGTTTCATTGACCAATCCATACTGCTGGGCCATGTCAGCGGAAATCTCATCGCCGCGCGTGAGCAGTTCAAAGGCGCGCTTATCTGAAACATTGCGGCGCACGATGGCCGCCACCAGCGCCGGTACGAAACCAATCTTCACTTCCGGATAACCAAAACGAGCGCTGGCCGTGGCGACTACCAGGTCGCAAGCAGTCGCGAGTCCACAACCGCCCGCCAAGGCTCGCCCATGGACCGCGGCAACTACCGGCGCGTTCACCTGACGGATGAGCAGGAATAGTTCCATCAACGAGCGCGCGTCAGCGACGTTCTCAGCCACCGATGCTCCGGCAATTCTTTGCAACGCCTCCAAATCAGCGCCCGCACAGAAATCTTTTCCGGCGCCGGAGATGACCACGACCCGAACCGTCTCATCGTCATTCGCACGGCGCAGGGCGTTCTTGAGGCTGTGTATCAACGTCTCGTTGAGCGCGTTTCTTTTTTCCGGACGGTTAAGCGTGAGGCGGGCAATCGCGCCGTCAAGCTCATAAAGTAGCGTGCTGTTTTCTTCAGTCATTATTTAAGGAATTCCAGCAGGGCGGCGTTCACTTCGTCGGCTGCCTCATTTTGCACCCAGTGGCCACTATCCGCTATCCGTAATTCGCGGTGAGGCGCGTCAATCTGTTTCTCCCAACCGCGGATGGTGGCGGGCAGGATGGCAAAATCCTGTTCGCCGAATATGAACAGCGTCGGCACTCGAATGCGTCCATCCGTGCGCGTTGCCTCCGCTCCCGCGTCTTGCTGAGTAGTGGTTGCAGGTCGCGACAGCAACCGTGCGACGTTCGCGCGGTAATAGTTGACAGCGGCGGTCAACGCCCCCGGTTGGCGCAACGCTTCCTTGTACTTCGCCACATCGTCGTTACTGAAGGTGCCTTTGCGTCCAACGTTCTCAAGGAAGGTCTGGTCGATTGCCGCCAGATTTTTCCGGCCAATGGCCCACTCGGGAATGCGCGGCAACTGAAAGAAGAACATGTACCAGCTTCGCAACAATTGGTGCACAGACATGTTTGTGCGCCAGACGGCGGCGGGCGGCACCTGCATAATTGCCAGTTTGGAAATGAGCTCCGGATATTTTTGCGCGACGGCCCAGGCCACGCCGGCGCCCCAATCGTGAGCAATCAACGCTGCCGAGGTCGCTCCGAAATGTTTGATTAAGCCGACCACGTCCTCGACGAGGATCTCGATACGATAGTCTTCCACTCGCGCGGGTTTGTCGCTGAGGTTGTAACCACGCATGTCAGGGGCGACGACGTGATAAGTCTCGCCCAGCGCCGTGAGTTGGTGACGCCAGGAGTACCAAAACTCAGGAAAGCCGTGTAGCAGAATTACGAGGTTGTCGCCGGCGCCTGACTCAGTGTAGTGCAAACGAACTCCGTTTACCTGCGCGTAGCCATGCGTGATCGTCATGATTCTTCGCCTGCAATCGCGTCAGCTACTGCAACTAAAGTCCGGCAGCTTGCGCCTCTTCGTCCGAGACCTCAACCATCATCCTTAGCAAGGCTGTCGAAAACGTCTTGCCCTGAGCATCTGTCATCAAGGACAGAGTGCCGCCGCCGTCGAGGCTTTCGTGCAGCAAGAAATTCAGCGCCCCGAGGTTTGGCAGTTCAAATCGTTCGACATCGCCTTTAACGATTCCGGTGAAGTGTTGCTTCACGCGTTCAGCCGTCACTTCACGAACCAGGACGGGATAGATCTCGTCGCGCAGAGCAATCAGTCCAACGTTCGCGGTGTCGCCCTTATCGCCCGAACGCGCATGCGCAAGTTTTACCAGCTGCAGTTTCATAACAAATGTCGACTCTCTTCCGCCAGAGATTTACGCTCAACGAATTGTCGGGACGTCCCGTCGCCGGTCCTGGCTCACCCTCAAAGATTTTCTTTGGGAATTTTACACGTCGACAACTTCGACGCGCGGCGTAATCTCTTCCTTCGGAATGAGCGCCGGCCAGTACGCGACAATCTCTTCCACCTTCGGACGCCCGCCGGCAAAACCGGTAACGCCCGGAGGGCCAGTTAACACCAGCGGCGCGATTTCCCTGGTAAACCTTGCCACCGCCGTCCGGTCCTCACCACGCACGCCAACACGCAGTTGCACCTCAGCTAGATCTGGCGAAGGCTGGCCCGCGAGTGGACCATGCGTCGCATTCGCGCCCACAAACTCCGTCAGTATTTGATCAAACTGCAAACCCAATCGATCGAGTCGCTGCCGCAGAATCTTGTCCGCCGCACGCGCTTTATCGTAAGCATCCGGCCAGGAGTAGACGAGGGTGCCGACAGCCTTGTACCCCGCCGAGTAACTAATCGAGACTTTGAACGTGTCGGTGGCTGGTCGCCCTTGAATGCCATGCACGCGCACCCGGTCGCGACCGTCGTACTCGAGTTGTATGCTCGTGAAATCGGCGACGCAATCCGGCGTGATGTAGGAATGCGGATCGCCCATCTCGTAAACCAACTGTTCCTTGACAGAAGGAATGATCACCCAGCCGCCAGTGCCTTCATGCTTCGTAATCACAAAACTACCGTCGGGGGTTGCCTCGACGATGGGAAAGCCGACGTTTGCAAGACTGGGAATGCTGCGCCATTCGTACTGGCAGTTGCCCCCACTGCACTGCGCGCCGCATTCAATAATGTGACCCGCGATCGTGCCGGCCGCCAGCTTGTTCCAATCGTCCGGTGCCCAACCAAACTCGTGCATCAGCGGCGCGAGGGTCAAGCCGGTATCGGTCGCGCGACCGGTAATCACAACCTGCGCGCCGCGCTGGAGCGCCGTCACCAGCGGCGCCGCGCCCAGGTAAACATTCGCGCTTTGAATGCGGTCGCGAACCGTAGCGAGCGGGGCGCCGGTATCCATATTGCGCAGTTCGATACCACGACTCAGGAGTTCGTCTAACTGCTCCATGATGTCGTCGCCAGTCACGATGCCGATGCGAAGTTTACCGGCGAGCCCACGCTCGCGCGCCACTTCCGAAACCGCTGTCGCGCAACCTGCCACGTTCACACCACCCGCGTTTGCGGTAACGCGAATGTTTCGCTCAACACACGCAGGCAAAATCTGCTTCATCAGCGGCACGAAATCCTTCGCGTACCCGGCGGAGGGATCGCGCGCCCGCTGCTTCTGCATGATCGACATCGTCACTTCGGCCAGGTAGTCGAGCATCAGGTAGTCGATTGGACCTTCTTCAACCTGACGCACGGGTGCCTCCGGGAGATCGCCCCAGAATCCCTGACCGCCGGCAATGCGAATTTTGTTTTTCATAAGTCTACAGAACCGGGAGCGCCCTGGGAGCGCCCTGGGAGCGCAGGCATCCTGCCTGCAATGAGCGCGCGGCGCGAACAGCGACGCAATGCTCTCCGATGGAAACGAGCGCCACCCAACTTACGCAGTCGCTACCCGCTCCCGCTTCCGAGTTATACCAGCGTGGGCGGCAACACAAACTGTCCCAAATGCGCGCCGGAGTAATTCAAACAGGTGCGCAGCGAAAGCTCGAGCGCGTCGCGCGTAGCTTCCGGCGCAATTACCGCATCCACGAAACCGCGCGCGGCTGCATACTTCGCGTCCAACTCCATATCATAAGTCTCGCGAACCCTATCCATCTCCGCGACCAGCTTCTCGTCAGGGTTTAGATCGTTGCGCTTGAGTTTTTCCAGTTGACTGCCGAAGACGGCTTGCACCGCCGAGTCGCCTTCCATTACGCCCATGCGTCCGGTGGGCCAACTATAGATGAAGTCCGGATCGAAACCCTGGCCGGCCATCGCATAATAACCCGCGCCCGATGCGTGGTTCACAGTCAAGACAATCTTCGGCACTGTCGCCGTCGCCATCGCTTCAACAAAGCGCGCGCCCGCGCGAATGATTCCCGAGTGTTCCGCTTCGGAGCCAATCATGAATCCGGAAACATCCTGGATGAACAGCAGGGGCGTTTGCCGGCGGTTACAGGTGTCGATGAAATAGGCCACCTTCTCCGCCGATTCAGTGTAGATGATGCCGCCGAAGCGCGGTGGACCACCACCCGCGGCCCGAATCATGCCGCGATTGTTGGCAATCACGCCGACCTGGATGCCGCGCACGCGCGCATGGCCGGTGATCATTTCCTTCGCGTAGTCTGCCTGAAACTCGTCCAGGTGTCCGGCGTCCAGCAGGCACTCGAGCAGCTGGCGCGCGTTGTAGGGCTGCTTGTGTTCCGCGGGAATGATGTCGTAAAGCTCCGCTGCCTGCCGCGCCGCTTCCTCACTCGGGTAGTTAGCTACGTGGCTAGGCGCAGTGACAGCAAGTTCGGAAACAAACTCGCGGATGCGCGCGATGCACTCTTCGTCGTTCGTGACCCGATAATGGGCCACGCCCGAGAGTTCGTTGTGGGTACGCGCGCCGCCGAGAGTTTCGTTGTCGATGGTTTGTCCGGTTGCGCCCTTGACGAGATTCGCACCGCCCAAACCCATGAACGATGTGCCCTCAACCATGATAATTACATCTGAGAGCGCCGGCAGGTAAGCGCCGCCCGCGATGCATGGTCCCATGACCGCGGAGATCTGCGGAATCTTCAAATACCGCCGCATGATCGAGTTGTAATAAAAAATTCTCGAGGCGCCGTATTGTCCGGGGAACACGCCGCCCTGGTACGGAAGATTCACGCCGGCCGAATCGACGAGGTAGATGATGGGCACATGCGAACGCATCGCGATTTCCTGCGCACGCAGAATTTTTTTGATCGTCTCCGGCCACCACGAACCCGCCTTCACCGTCGCGTCGTTTGCAACTACGACAACTTCGCGACCTGCCACTCGACCTATAACCGTGACGACTCCCGCGCCCGGCGCTGCCCCAATTTCTTCTCGCTCGTTAGTATTTGCTGATTGCTGTTTGCTGGTCCGGTACTGGTCATAAGCAACCAGCAACCCGACCTCCTGCGCGTACGAATCCTTGTCGAGCAGCAAGTCAATGCGTTCGCGCGCGGTGAGTTTTCCCTGGCTGTGTTGCTTTTCGATCTTGTCGGGACCGCCACCCAGACGCAACCGCGCCTCGAGTTCCTGTAACTCGACGGTTAGTTCTCTTAAACGTGATGTGGATTTCATCGCCGCGGGTGTCTCGTCGGCGGTCGAGGTCTTGGCAATCTTCATTTTATTTGGAGCGCGGTGACCTGTCACCGCTTTTCTCCGCGCGGGCGCCGCTGCCGCAAAAGAATCTCAGTTTAGCGGCTACGATAAGTCGCGGCAGACCAAGGCGGTGACAGGCCACCGCACTCCACGGAGAGGCAGGAATTCTATCACGTGGGCAGGACTTTCGGCTTCAGGCGCAACAGAGAACAGGGAATAATGTCGCAGCATCCAGGTGATCAACTTGAGTGACGGTATTCCGTCGTTACCGCCCCGGGTTCTGTTCATTGTCCCAGGGCCGCCGTCAGAGTTTCGACATCAACCTTTTCGGGGACGCCTTCGAGAATTACGACGCGCGAGCCGCGCAGTTCGATGGCTACTCGCCCTTCGCTTGTCTCCCACGAATACGAAGATGCAGTTTGGAGTTTTGAGTTCCGGGTTTCGGGTTTTGCGCCAGAATTCAACCGGGTGGCGCCGGGGTAACGCAGTTCGGTGCGCTTCACGTAAGCGTCGAAAAATTCACGCGCATCATTCTCGGTGTCCCAGACCGCGACTTGCGCGAGCAGCACCTGGCCGTTTGGTCCTTCGTAAAGCGCGTAGCGGTCCCCGGCCCAACCGGCGGCGGCGCGCTTCGATTCCGCCGCCGAGTTTAGAAACTGATCGAGCACCAGGTAGTAGTTCCATTCGCCGTTAACATCGGAATCGATGCGACGCCATGGCGCATTGGGCGACGGCACAGCCGGAACGTGTAGCTTCGCGATGATGCGACGCGTGGGTTTTGTGCGAACCGGTGCCGGCAGGGCGCCCGCGGTCGCAGCAGGAGACTGAGTGACTGCGGCAGGGTTGGTTAGTAGCGCTGTCAGATCAGGAAGTATCACCTGCACCGGCCGCTCGTCGTTGAAATACTTTTCCGGATGAAGAATTTGTTCCGTCGAGGCCGGCAACTGTGTAAAAGCCTTTGAGACCAACGACCAACCACCTCGCTTATAGAGTTGCGTGGTCCACTCCATTCCCTGCAGGTAGGGAAATATCAACGACTCACGCAGCGCGCGCGGCGCCTGGTTAAATTGTTCGGTCGCAACACCGGTAGTCAACGAACGGCTGAAGGCCAGCGCAACCAGCGGGTTCTTCGCCATATAAATCGTCATCGCGAGCGTGGCGTCGCCTTCGATGAGCGCGTGCGCCGCAAGTTCAGCATCCGAATCGCCGTGTGGCCACTTCTCGAAGCGTCGCAGGTTGAAGTGCTGGTCCTGCAGCGCGTGGGTCAGCTCGTGTGCCATGACCGGCTTTTGACCTTCGAGTTCCAGCCAGTCCGCGAGGTGAAACATCTGCAGTTTGGGGTCGTAATAGCCGGCCACTTGCTCCGTCAACAGTTTGATAATAAACGGGCGATACTCGAAGTTAGCGGGCGCAAGGCCAAACTTGCGCAAGCCCACCTCGGTGCCATGCATTTGTGCGGCGCTGGTCTGTTCGTCGAGTTGTTTGACCAGCATGCCCTCAATTTCGAGACGAGTCTGCGCACCACTCTTGACTGGCCGAAGAATCGCTAGCTCCCTGATCGCACTCGTTTCTTTCAGCACTTCGCTGGTGGCCGCGGCGATCGCGGCGCCACGAGCAGCACTGCCGGCGACGTTGGCGCGTTGCGCCAAATACCCCGTGGGAAACGCCGTGAGTATCAACGTAAGTATGGCGAACAGGGCCGGTAACCGGCGGGTTTTCTTTGACATCGTTGGGCTTCCGCTCTTATAGTCCGCTAAACGTTCTAACAACCGCGGCGCGACGCTAAACAGGCAAACTCTTTGGTAGAGTTTGAAGGTATACGACTCAGATGACAAGTCCAGCACCAGAACCCGTTCTCGGAGAATGGCACGAGACGCTCTTGCGTGTGCGTTATGCGGAAACAGACAAGATGGGGATTGTCTATTACGCAAACTACCTCGTCTGGTTTGAGATTGGCCGGACGGAGTTTTGCCGCGCCCGCGGGTTTTCCTACCGCGATATGGAAGAGAATGAAGACGCGTTTCTCGTGGTTGCCGAGAGTTACTGCCGCTACAAAGCACCAGCCTATTACGACGACGAGTTGCTGGTGCGCACTCACATCACGGAGTTGCGCCGGCGTTCGTTGCGCTTCGGCTACGAAATCGTGCGCGCTGTCGACGATCAAATCATCGCCGAGGGTGAAACCGGACACGTTGTGACTGATGCCTCGGGCCGCGTGCGTTCATTCCCGGAGGGTTACGCCCAACGCTTGCTCGCTCCGCCCATTATCAAGACACAGTCCTCGGGAGAAATCGTGCCAACCGAGGAAGCGCCGGATTAACCGTAAGCTGGTCGCCAGTGGATAGTGAAGCTACTTGGCTCACGCGCACCCGCCAGGTTTTTATTGAATAGAAAGCCGCGCGTTCAGCCGAGTGCTTTATTGCTCGTGGGCCAGGTTGAGTCGGACGATGCTGCGCGAACGACCGGTTTCCTCTTCCACATCCACGACGGCGGCGCAAATTCGCGCCTGGGCGGTCGAGTGTTCCGCGCGACGCGCAATCGCGGAAGTGAAACGCGCAATGACGTCTTCCTTGTTCATTCCTATCACGCCCGAGTAACTCCCGGTCATGCCGATGTCTGTTAGGTAGGCGGTCCCGCCGGGCAACAGTCTCTCGTCGGCGGTCTGCACGTGAGTGTGCGTGCCGACCACCGCCGACACGCGTCCGTCCAGATACCAGCCCATCGCGACTTTTTCCGAAGTCGCTTCCGCATGAATATCGACTATGCGAATCTTCGTCTCCGCAGGCAGCGAATCCAGCAAACGATCCGCTGCGCGAAAGGGATCGTCCGAAGGCGGCATAAAGACGCGGCCCATCAGGTTGATAACCGCAACCGGTTTGCTTTTTACAAACCCGCTCCACATGCCATTACCGGGCGTATTGGGCGGATAGTTTGCGGGCCGTATCAGGCGCGGTTGTTTCGCAATGTAGGGGATGGCTTCCTTCTTGTCGAAGATGTGATTACCGGACGTCATTACATCAATGCCGGCGGCGAAGAGTTGTTCGCAAAGCGAAGGTGTGACTGAAAAACCGCCGGCGAGGTTCTCGGCGTTCATGATGGCCAGGTCAATCTCATGCTGTTCACGCAAGTCCTGTATGCGCTCGAGCACCGCTAGGCGACCGGGCTTGGCGACCACGTCACCGATAATCAAGATTTTCATGAAAGGTTCCGGGCGGAAGCCCGACCAGCAGGGAGGGCTCGTATTAACAAACTGGCACATGACTGTGCCATTACGATTAAGAGCCCTCGCTGACGGTCGGGCTTCTGCTTGTAGTTGCTAAACAACGAGGCAAACAAAAAAAATCGCGAACCTTAAATAGCTGAAAGCGCTATTTACGATTCACCATTTACGATTTACGGATCTGTTGGCAGAAGGGAAATCCGCGCTGGCCGTTCCGAAGCCGTAATTGAACCTGCATTTACAGGTGGGTGACCTTTTAGAAGCCGCCGCCTCTGGCAATTCTTAACGCTGAAGAAGTGCACTGGCAAGCCGCATCGGTCTCCCATTTCAACGGCGTTGGCTCAATCATCGTACACTCGGTGACGGGCCCCGCAGACTAGTTCCCTCCGCCGCGGCGATACTAGCATAAGACTAACGGGAAAAGTAAATTCGTAAAGCAAACTGTTAGTTTGCGCGGTTTGGGTTCGGCGGAACGAAAGCGAGGAAATAGTCGGACGGTGTGCTGCCGAAATTTAGCTGAAGGCTATATCGGTTTCGCCTTTTTCCTGCTCGATGTTACTTCTGACTTTCAGCAGGCGATCAAGCATTTCGGCGCACTCGGTGCTGCGGGTAGCGAGCTGCGCATCGGCCTGTTCGTGAGTTTGCCTAAGCCGGTGGAGTTCGTCGGCGATGTGCAGTGCGGCGAGAATGGCAACCTTGAGCGAATCCACCGTCAGCGTTCCCGACGATATTTCGCGCATGCGGCCATCGACAAAATCCGCGAGACTCATGAGGTAGTCGGAGTCGCCGTCAGAGCGGATATTATAGGTCTGATTATAAATTTCGACTCTGATCGTCGGGGCGGCTGTAGTGGTAGTTTCCATACTGCTTTCATCAAGAACCGGGATCGTTCCTGTAGTCATCTAAGCTCCTCCGCCATTTCCGGGTCGAGCACGGCGACCGCATCCAGCATGGCCTCAACTTTAGCGCGAATGATGTCGCGTTCGGCCAGTAGCGCTTCAACTTGTTTTTCCAGACGTTGCTGTTCGAAGGGTACGCTGCCGCGATTGCGTCGCATCAGGGAAAGCTCCTTTTCCAAACTCTCCTTTTCCTGACGCAGTGTTTTGGTGAGTTCGATCGTGCGGTAGATCTTATCCTCAAGATGCGAAAATTTTTCCAAACCGGATAGTGCGAGCATCAGGCTTTTCTTTCTCCGACAGTTACTGGGGTTTCAGACCGGTTCGGATTATGCGACTTCATGCGGAGGAGCGCAAGACTCTTGCAGTGATTGCCAGTGATTTATTTTTAGTGCAACTCAGCAGCAAATTTTCGCAACAGCAAATCTATCAACTTCCGCTGTCGCTCTTCGACCTCTTCATCGCGTAGGGTCCGTTCCGGTGCGCGATATTCAACCCGAAAGGTAACTGAACGCTTCGCCTCCGGGATGTTTGATCCTTCGTAGACACCCACTAGCACCACGCCCGCGTAGTCTGCGATCTCGGCCGCCGCAATTGCCTGCTTGAGTTCGGCGAAGGTGACGTCGCGACCAACCAGCAGAGTCACATCACGAACTACTGCCGGATAGCGCGGTAGCGGAGCGTACTGTAGCGGACGACCCCGCGACTCCAGCAGAGAAGAGAGATCGATCTCGGCCAGATACACCGGTTGGCGAAATTTGTACGGCTGAGCCAAGGATTCCGACAAACGGCCAATACTGCCAAGCGGAGTTTCGTCGTCCAGAAAAATCGCGGCTGACTGACCGGGACGCAGGTGCGCAATCGCGGCGGACGAAAACGTCAAGGGTCCCAGTCCCATGGCATCGACCGCAGCCTCGAGGGCTCCCTTGAGCTGGAAAAAATCGAACTCGCGTTCAGCCTGCACGCGACCTTCCGTCAACGCCCCGCCGGTTGCGACGAGTGCCAGGGCCTCGCGCTCGACCGGCAACTCTCCTTGCTTAAAAGTCGCAAAAACACGGCCAAGTTCGAACAAGGAAATGTCGCGAGTGCCGTAATTCAGATTGTGACGCACGGCTTGCAGTAGTCCCGGCAACAGGGTCGGTCGCATGCGCGTGGCCTCGTCGAGAATCGGATTTTGTAGTGTGACTAACCGCTCGGCGGCGGACTCGGAGACAGTTGTCAGGCCAGGCAACAACGCAAATTGTTCGTCATGCGCGTTATCTATGAAACTGAAGTTGATTGCTTCGTCGAAGCCAAGACTCCGCAACGCGCGACGCAAATCGCGGCGTTTTATCTCAACCGGCTGATACTCGCCGGCCATGTTTGAAGGCGGCAATTCGGAGTCAATCTTGTCGAACCCGGCATGCCGCGCGATCTCTTCAATCAGGTCTTCTTCCAGGCCAACGTCGCTGCGCCAACTCGGGACTACAAAAGTTGACGCCCCTGCTGCTTGGGAGCCCTCTCTGACGGTTGGGCTGGCGCTGGGAGTTTCCACGAAGCCGAGCGCGGCGAGTATTCGTTGCATTTCCCCCGGCTCGACGCGCAGGGAAGTCAAACTTTCGACGCGAGCCGGACGAAACTCGACTGAACGCGCCGGCAATGGTTGCGGGTAGATATCGATTGCATCGTCAGTTGCGACGCCCCCGGCGATTTCACAAATGAGTTCGACGCAACGCGTCTGTGCTTGCAGCACGTTCGCGCAATCCGCTCCGCGTTCAAACCGCCGCGAAGCCTCGGTGTCCATCCCCAGCTTGCGCGCCGTGCCCCGGACGGAATCAGGATTGAAGTATGCACTCTCAACCAGCACGTCGGTCGTCGTCTGGGAAATTTCTGATTCCAACCCGCCCATGATTCCCGCGAGTGCTACCGGGCGAGTCGCGTCCGCAATTACCAGTACGTCAGGATCAAGTTTGCGTTCGACGTCGTCCAGCGTTTGCAGTTTTTCTCCGGCGCGCGCGCGTCGCACAACGATCTGGTGGTCGGTCAGCCTCGCGAGATCGAAAGCATGCAGCGGTTGGCCCAGCTCGTGAAGCACGTAGTTTGTGATGTCGGCGACATTATTGATGGCGCGCTGGCCAATTTCCGCGAGACGCTTGACCAACCAATCCGGTGACGGTGCGATTTTCACGCCGCGTACGATACGAGCCGCATAACGCGGACAAAGATCCGGAGCGTGAATCTCAACTTGCGCGTGGTCGGCCGCTCGGCCTTCAGTCTTTGTGACTTTGGACGTCGGAATTTGGAGTTTGGACTTTTCGATTACCGAAACTTCCCGAGCAATGCCGATGTGCGAGAGGCAGTCAGGCCGGTTAGACGGCACCTCCACATCGAGTATCGAGTCGCCCTCAAGCTCGTCAATAGCATCGATCGCGAGCCCTACCATGGTAAGCCGTTCGCGCAACTCCAACGGAGTCAAAACGGTGCCGGTAAGTTCACGTAGCCAGTTGTAGCTAATAAGCATAAATGCTGGTAAATCGTAAATGGTGAATGGTAAACAGCTATCCCCGGGACCACCCACTAGCTCCGCTTCACTCGTTAATCAAACTGCCGCAGGAAGCGCACATCGTTTTCGAACAACAGACGAATGTCGTCGAGTCCGTACATCAACGCGACCATGCGGTCGATACCGAGGCCGAACGCGAAACCGGAAAACTCTTCCGGATCGACACCGGCGCCACGCAGAACGTTGGGATGGACCATTCCCGAGCCGCCGAGTTCGATCCAGCCGGAATTTTTACAGATGCGACATCCCGAGCCGCCGCACTTGAAGCAACTGAAGTCAAACTCCGCGCTCGGTTCGGTAAAGGGAAAATACGAAGGACGGAAACGCGTAACAGTCTGGGCGCCAAACATGCGGCGCAGGAACTCGGCCACCGTGCCCTTCAAGTGGGCCATAGTGATGCCGCGATCGACACACAGCCCCTCAACCTGGAAGAACATTGGATTATGCGTCGGGTCAGGCGTATCGCGGCGAAAGACGCGTCCGGGCGCGATCATACGCAGGGGCGCACCGCGGCGTTGCATCGCGTGAATTTGCACCGTCGACGTTTGCGAACGCAAAGCAAAGCCGTCACTGGTGTAAAACGTATCCTGCGACGCACGCGCCGGGTGATTGTCGGGAATGTTCAGCGCGGTGAAGTTGTAGAAGTCAGTCTCGATTTCGCGGCCGTCTTCGATGGCATAACCGAGGGAGACGAAAATGTCCTCGATGCGTTCTCTGACGAGCGTAATCGGATGAAGATGCCCACGACGCGGACGCCAGCCGGGCAGGGTTACGTCCAGAGCTTCTTGCCTGGTTAGGATTGTCCCTATGAAATGGTTGAGGTGTGTCTCGACGATCTCAAGCGGCTGTGACATCTGAAGCTCCAATCGGGTCATAGCCTGTCCAGCTACCCCCCGATCAGCTGCAGCGACATTTCTAATCTCTTTGCGAAGTGCGGATAGCCGGCTCTTTCTGCCCAACATCTCAGTCTGGAATTCTTTAGCCTGTGTCAGCGCGGATTTCGCTTTTTCGAGCAGAGAAATACCTTCGGGCCCAAAAGAATTCAGCCCCTCGGCAAACTCTGGCCGGTCCGGCTCAAGCACAAAATAGCGGAAGCGTTCCCATTTCTGTTGGAACGCTTCCTCAATTGCATCCACACGAGGCTTGAAATCCTCGAAGTTGATCTCGGCGGTCACTACCTGAGCAATTCCCCCATCGCTTTATTCTTGTCTGCGAGTCGCGGAACGGCGCAAGGTCGTTCCGCTGAGGCTCTCAGAAAAAATCAAAGCGCTCTAGTAACAGCGGCCCGTTTGCTACGCCGCCGCCTTCTCTTTCTGGTTATCGAGCGCTTGCTTGGCTGCGACAGCGACCGCGGCAAAAGCCTCAGGCTGGTTCACAGCCAGATCCGCCAACACTTTGCGATCGAGGTCGACTTCGGCGAGCTTCAAGCCGTGCATCAACTGCGAATAGTTAATGCCATTCAAACGAGCGGCCGCGCCGATGCGCACGATCCACAAGCTGCGGAAGTCACGCTTCTTCAACTTGCGTCCGGTATAAGCGAAGTTCAAGCCACGTTCCACCGACTCCTTCGCCGAGCGATACAGCTTCGACTTGGTGCCGCGGTAGCCTTTCGCCAGCTTCAATATTTTCTTGCGCCGTTCAAGACGCTTATTTCCACGTTTTGCCCTGGGCATGTCTTATTCCCTCCTTAACGATGAATGCAGAATTATGAATGATGAATTTCTTATCCATGCTGACTTCATCGTTCAGCACTCATAGTTCATCGTTTCTTTAGCCTCTGCCGTACGGCAGCATCGCCTCGACTCTTTTCTGATCCGCGGTGGCCACCAACGCGTCAATATCGAGTAGTCGCTTACGCTTGTTGGTTTTCTTGGTCAGAATATGGCGCGCGTGCGAATGGCCGCGTTTGATCTTTCCGGTTGCGGTCAAACGAAAACGCTTGGCGGCGCCTTTATGTGTTTTTAACTTAGGCATGATCTCTCCGTTTCCTGCTCGTTCATGAAAATCTCGTTTTGACGATCAACTCTTTGGCTGCTCAGTTTCCGCTGGACTTGCCGGCTCGGCCGGACTGGCGGCGGAGGTCGCCGTTACGGGCGCAACCGGCGGCGTCGTTGCCGGCGGCGTCGTTGCCGGCGGTGCCGGGGTCAACGCGGGCTTTGCAGTTGCGGCCTGCGGCGGATGGTCCCTCATCGCACTCTTATGCCGCTTGGGACCCAGGATAATAAACATCTGGTTCCCTTCCATCCGTGGCCTCGCTTCGACTTCTCCAACTTCGATCAGATCCTTTTCCAACTTCTCGAGAATGCGCGCGCCCAACTCGCGGTGCGTCATCTCGCGTCCGCGAAACCAGATGGTGGCTTTCACTTTGTCGCCGCCCTCCAGCCACTCGCGTGCATGCTTCATACGATAGTCGTAGTCGTGATCGTCCGTACCCGGACGAAACTTCACTTCCTTGACTGTAATCGTTACCTGCTTCTTCTTCGCCTCATTGGCTTTCTTCTTGGCTTCGTATTGAAACTTGCCAAAGTCAATGATGCGACAAACGGGCGGGTCGGCAGTAGCCGCAACCTCCACGAGGTCCAGACCTTTTTCCCGGGCAGCGCGAATGGCATCGCGAATATCCAGCACGCCCAGTTGCTCGCCTTCCTCGCCAATTACTCTTACCTGCGGCACACGAATGCGCTCGTTAATACGTGCGATCGGCTGGCGCCGGTTGTCCGGACGCGGGCCGCGACCTCGAAAGCCTGTAGCTATACCTCACCTCCTAAGTCAGAAGTTTCGCGATCCGAGTTTCAGTTTCGAGCCAAACTCGAAACCCATAACTCGAACGCGGAACTATGTGTTAGTTAACGCGCGCGTCTCCACGAGCTGGCGCGCCATCTCGACAAAATCTTTTACCGGCAGCACGCCGATGTCACCCTGCAAACGCTCGCGTACCGCGACGTTGCCCTGTTCCATTTCCCGATCGCCGAGCACGAGCATGAACGGGACCTTCTGCAGCTGCGCGTCGCGAATTTTGGCGCCAATTTTTTCACTGCGAAGATTTGACTCGACGCGCAACCCCGCGGCGCGCAATTCACCCGCGACTTTTTCGGCGTATTCGTTTACCCGATCCGTTATTGGCAACACCGCTACCTGCAAAGGGGCCAACCACAGCGGAAACGCGCCCGCGTAGTGTTCGATCAAAACACCGAAGAAGCGTTCAATCGAACCGAAGAGAGCGCGATGGACCATGACCGGACGATGGGGCTTGTTATCCTCGCCGACGTATTCAAGTTCAAATCGTTCCGGCAGATTGAAATCCCACTGCACCGTTCCCAGTTGCCAGAGCCTGCCAATCGCATCCTCAATCTTGAAATCAATCTTCGGCCCGTAGAACGCGGCCTCGCCTTCGATGCGTTCATACGGGATTTGGCGCGCTTCCAAAGCCTCAGCCAAAGCGGCCTCAGCTTGGAGCCAATCAGCGGCGGCGCCTAACCACTGCTTTGAGGTGTCGTTTCCCTTGACCGAGAGTTCAAACTTAATCTTCTCAAAGCCAAATGTCTTGAGCACGTAAGAAGCAAAGTCTACGCAATCGTCAATTTCCTGGCGCACCTGATCGGGAGTACAAAAAAGGTGTGCGTCGTCAACAGTGAATCCGCGCACCCGCATCAATCCATGCAATGTGCCTGACAGCTCGGCGCGATAAACGGTACCCATCTCGGCGTAGCGCTGCGGCAAGTCTCGGTAAGACCGCTGCTGGGATTTATAGATGCCGATGTGAAACGGGCAGTTCATCGGCTTGATCCGAAACTCCGTATCTTCCAAAGTAGTGGGCGCGAACATGGAGTCACCATAGCTTTGATCGTGGCCGCTGATCTTCCACAGGTCGCGCTTGGCAAGGTGTGGGGTGTAAACAAAACTATAGTTACGCTTGACTAACTCCGCGCGCAGGAAGTCTTCCATTTGCTGGCGCACCAAAGCACCTTTCGGGTGCCAGAAGATCAGTCCCTGGCCGTATGCTTCCTGAATGGAAAACAAATCAAGCTCGCGGCCCAACCGGCGATGATCTCTCTTCTCCGCTTCTTCGCGTTGTTTCAACCAGGCCTCGAGTTGTTCCTGGGTAAAGAACGCGGTGCCGTAGATGCGCTGCATCTGCGGGTTTTCCGCGTCGCCTTTCCAGTAAGCCCCCGCCAGCGAGAGGAGTTTGAACGCCCGTAGCTTATTCGTATTAGGCACGTGGGGTCCCAGACAGAAATCGATGAAGGGTGAATTGTCGATGTAGTAAACGCTGACCGTGGCCCCGGCCTTTTCGTCAATCAACTCGCGCTTGAGCGGCTCTTCGCGTTCGTCAAAAATTCGCAGCGCTTCGGCTTTCGAAATTTCATCGCGACGGTAACTGAGATTGCGACTGGCAATCTGTCGCATGCGCTTTTCGACAAGCGGCAGGTCAGCTTCCGTCAAAGCCTGTGGCGCAATCACGTCGTAGAAGAAACCGTAACGCGGATCGTCGAGCAACGCCGGACCGATTCCCAGTTTCGTTCCCGGAAAAAGATCGAGTACGGCGGCGGCGAGCAGATGCGCGGTGGAATGACGTAAGACGTCGAGACCTTCAAGAGATTCCGGGAGGACGGGTTGGATGTTTATGGCCTCGCCGTTTTGCTGTTCCGTGAGCGTAAAAGCGAGATCGACTTCACGACCGTTTACGCGCGCCGCTAACGCTTGCTTCGCAAGGTCGCGGTCAAGCTTTTTCAGCGCCTCGCCGACAGTGATCGGCGCGACGATCTGCGCCGCCGGTCCGTCGTTAAGTTTTACGTTAATCTCGCTCATCACGCTGCTTGATTAAGAGCTCCGCACCTGACGATGGAGGCGTAGCCTGAATCAATATTGATCCACCGGAAGGCCACAGGACTGCCGCACATCAGACGACAGAGCCGCTAATACCAGTGGCTCCCGCGCTTCCTATTCACGATTTACGGTTCACTATTTACTACTTCAACTGATCGGATCTGATAGGAGCGCCTTCACCGCAGGCCGCCACCGGGGTGGCTGGGCTTTCAAAAGCTACGGAATCGAGTGAATATTCGATTCATGGCGAAGGTCTTCGGGAGCATCCTAACAAAAATTCGAAATCCGTTAACGGGGTAGAATCTAAACAAATAGGTGGCATAAGTCAATTCAGGAACTCCTTGGGTAGTGCCTTCATTTCAGTCTCTGCGTTGGCTCGGCGTCCTCTGCGTCTCTGCGGTTAGCGTAGGTGCAACGGTGTTCACCGCAGAGGCGCAGAGGACGCCGAGATAACGCAGAGAGGAATGGCCGTGTCCCTACTTGCTGACCATTGGAAAGCCGCGCTTCTTCATCAACGCCTCGACGCGCGGGTCGCGGCCGCGGAAGTTGCGATAGGCCTGGGCCGGATCAATCGTATTGCCGACCGAGAAAATATACTTCCGCAAACGCTCCGCCACTTTGCTGTCATAGGGTCCGCCGCTTTCGACGAACGCACCATACGCGTCCGCCGTAAGCACGTCCGACCAAAGGTAACTGTAATAGCCGGCGGAATAACCATCGCTCGAAAACACGTGCATGAACTGCGGCGTGCGATGGCGCATAACGATTTCATCCGGCATGCCTAACTCGGCGAGGGTTTTCTTTTCGAAGGCATCGGGATCGATTTTCTGATCACCCGCAAGGTGCAACTTCATGTCAACCAAAGCGGCCGCCAGGTATTCGACCGTAATGAAACCCTCATTGAACGTCGCGGCCCGCTTGATGCGATCAACGAGCGCTTGCGGAATCGGTTTTCCGGTTTGATAGTGAACCGCAAACCTCTGCAACACCTCAGGAGTCGCGAGCCAATGCTCGAGTAGTTGTGACGGAAATTCGACGTAATCGCGGGCGACGGCAGTACCCGACAACGATGGATAGGTCACGTTTGAGTTCAGACCATGAAGCGCGTGTCCAAACTCATGGAACATCGTCTGCGCGTCGTCCCAGGAAATTAGCAGCGGCTCACCCGGCTTCCCTTTTACAAAGTTTGCGTTGTTGGAAACAATCGTAGTGATGTTGCCGTTGACGCGTTCCTGGCTGCGATAGGCATTCATCCACGCACCCGAACGCTTGCCCGCGCGCGCATAAGGATCGAAGTACCAGAGACCGATGTGCCGCTTGGAGGTTTTGTCAGTC
Source organism: Pyrinomonadaceae bacterium (assembly GCA_030840675.1). Lineage (GTDB taxonomy): Bacteria > Acidobacteriota > Blastocatellia > Pyrinomonadales > Pyrinomonadaceae > PSRF01. The sequence goes on along the minus strand of JAVEEA010000105.1, from coordinate 1,766 downwards.
ACTTCCCAAACGCGCACGTCGGGATGGACCACGGGCACGTTGGAAGCAGGCGTGAAGTTAAAGTTGAAGAGTTCGCCGGCAACCCAGAAGATGCCTTCGCGCAGTTTTTCGAGTTGCAGGTACTGTTTCACTTCGTTTTGATCGAGATCGTAACGAGCCTTGCGAACTTTCTCCGCATAGTAGCGATAATCCCAGGGCTCAATCTTGATCTGGGCCCCTTCCTTATCGGCCAGCGCCTGCATATCGGCAACCTCTTCGTGAACGCGCGCCACCGCCGGTTTCCAGACCTGCTCCATTAGCTCCATCGCATGCTCGGGCGTCTTAGCCATTGAGTTCTCGAGTCGCCAGTGCGCGTGGGTGGGATAGCCCAACAGTTTGGCCCGCTCGGCGCGTAGTTGCAGAATCTCAGTGATGGTCGTGTTGTTGTCGTGCTCGTCGCCGTTGTCGCCGCGATTGACGAACATGCGCCAAACTTTTTCGCGCAGGTCACGACGATCGGAATAGGTGAGAAACGGATCGATCGAGGAACGCGTGTTCATGACGACCCAGGCGCCGGGTTCCTTTTTGCTCGTCGCGGCCGCGGCTGCCGCTTCACGCAACGATTGCGGCAGACCCGCGAGTTCGGCTTCAGACTTGAGCGTGACAAACTGTCCGTCCTCTTCCGCCTGAATGTTTTGACTGAAGCGCGTATAGAGTCCCGCCAGCTTTTGATTGATCTCGGACAGGCGCGACTTGGCTTCAGGACCAAGCCGCGCGCCGGCACGCACGAAGTTCGTGTAGTAAAGCCAAACCAGACGCTGTTCTTCAGGCGTCAACTTTTTCTTGTCTGGCCAGTTGTAGACGGCCTCGATGCGTTTGAACAACGCGGCGTTTTGGGTAATCTGATCGCCGAACGCCGCCAGGCGTGGCGCCATCTCGCGTTGCACCACCGAAAACTCCGGACCGTTCATCGTCGAACCATAGACTCCGTAAATAGTCTGCACGCGATCAAGCGTTTGGCCCGCCTGCTCCAGCGTCACAATGGTGTTCGCAAAAGTTGGCGCATTGGTATCCCTGGCGACGCGATCGATCTCGGTGAGGTTCTCCGCCATCGCGGCTTCCAGCGCCGGCTTAAACTGTGAAACCTGGACGCGATCAAATGGCGGCAACCCACCATAGGGACCTTCCCACTTCGCCAGCAGCGGGTTCGCGGCGTGTAACTCGGAACTCGTTTGAGCGATAGCCGTTGGCATGTTAAGCGTTACCAGGTTCAGCGTGATTGTAAAGGCAACGAACGTCGCGGCAAGCAACAGTACGCGGCGGGGCGTGATCAGGTCGCGCATTAAGCACCTTCTTTCCCATCATACATTGTGTTCAGAATTCGTCGCGCGGCCGGCGCGCGGAGGAGAAACAGAGCGGTCAGTATATTGGCCGGCAGTAAGGGTTGTACAGCAGGCCGGTGAGGCGGACGGTCATCGTTGATTTTATCGATGCGGCGGAGTAGTTGAAACGGTTTTGAGTCTGGTGGGGCGCCGAGGGTCACCGGGCTGGAAGTCCCGGTGAGAATGAGAATTCTGCACTCGGGCCTCTGCCCTCTGCCCTCTGCCTCCTGCTTTCTGCTTTCTGCTTCTGCCTTCTGCCTTCCGCCTCCTGCCCTCTAGCTTCAGCGGGCAGTCAACCCGTTCAGCGCACGAAAGTAAGTACTAGTCGGCAGGCGGTAATAAAAATCGCCCTGCATTTCCCAGCGCCCGACATTAAACTGGCGTCGCGCGCCACAACTCAAACAC
>JAVEEA010000096.1 GCA_030840675.1 Pyrinomonadaceae bacterium | reverse complement strand
CGTTTCTTTCGTTTGAAAACGGCGATGAGTTTATGCAGTTTTTTCAGCGTGCGGCGGAGGGAAAGCTCGCGCCCTACATCCTGGTGATCGAGGGTTCGATACCAAACGAGAACAACAAGCAGGAGGGTTACTGGGCGGCGTTTGGCACCAATAAAGAAACCGGCCAACCCATTACTACAACCGAATGGATCGATCGGTTGGCGCCGAAAGCGTGGGCAGTCGTCGCCGCCGGAACTTGCGCAACTTACGGTGGCATTCATGCGATGGAAGGTAACCCAACCGGCTGCATGGGCCTGGCGGACTATCTTGGTTGGAACTGGAAATCAATGGCGGGCATCCCGATCGTCTGCGTTCCCGGTTGTCCCGTCTTGCCGGACAACTTCATGGAGACGCTACTCTATCTGCTTTACCAGTCAGCCGGACGTGCCCCGATGATTCCGCTCGACGATGCGTTACGGCCCACCTGGCTTTTTGGTCAAACTGTTCATGAGGGTTGCGATCGCGGTGGTTACTACGAGCAGGCCGAGTTTGCCGAGGAGTATGGCGCTCGAACTTGTATCGTGAAGCTCGGTTGTTGGGGACCGGTGGTCCAGTGCAACGTCGGCAAGCGCGGCTGGATCAACGGCTTGGGCGGCTGTCCCAACGTAGGTGGCATTTGCATTGGTTGTACGATGCCGGGTTTCCCCGACAAGTTTATGCCGTTCATGAATCAGCCGCCGGGTTCGTTGCTGTCGTCGCAAGCGGTGATGACATACGGCAAGGCGATTCATGCGCTGCGAAAGTTTACCCAAGCCTCGCTGAACAAAGAGCCCGTTTGGCGTCGCCGGAAAGCGTGACGAGACGGTTGGTACTTAACCGGCAGGGCGCGACATTTCATGGGAACTGTAACCTTCGACCTGGCGATGATCGAGCTGGGCGCCGCGGCGGCGCTGGCGGATGGCGATGTTAACAACCTCGCCTGGGCCGAAAGCGTCTTGCGGGAACTGGCGGCCTCGTCGAATGCATTTACTTCTGACCCGCTGGAGGTAACCGCCGCGCCGGTGCAGCCGGAGCCGGCGCCCTACCCGGGTTTGGCATCTGAAGTCGATGCGCGCTACCGGGTGCTGCTCGAACAAATTCCGGCGGTCGTCTTCATGGCGTTTCTCGATAAAGGAATCGGCGAGGCGTACGTCAGTCCGCAGATCGAGGAGATGCTGGGTTTTACGAAAGAGGAATGGCTTAACGATCCGGTCCGCTGGTACCACCAAATCCATCCTGACGACAAAACGCGCTGGAGCATCGAAGCGGCGAAGTTGTTTATTACCGGCAAGCCTTTGAAGTCGCTCTATCGAGTACTTGCTCGCGACGGTCACACGGTGTGGTTCCACTGTGAAGCGAAGATGGTGCGCCGCGCCGATAATCAACCATGGTTTATCCACGGCGTTGCGTTTGATATTTCTGAGCTCAAGCGAACTGAAGAAGCACTCGCCAAAAGCGAAGGGATGTTGCAGGGGCTTTTCGACTTCGCGCCGGACACCGTAGTAGTGGTGGGCCACGACGGACGCATCGTGCGTGTGAACGCGCAAGTCGAGCAGATGTTTGGTTACGATCGCGACGAGCTCCTGGGCCAGACAATTGAAGTGCTGATACCTGACCGGCTACGAGCGGATCACGCGAGCCACCGCGCCATTTATTTGAGCGAGCCGCACAAGCGTCCGATGGGCGCCGGTCTGGAGCTCTATGGCAGACGCAAAGACGGCAGCGAGTTTCCCGTGGACATCATGCTGAGTCCCATGGAATCGGAAACGGGCCGCGTGGTGATTGGTGTCGTCCGTGACATCACTCGCAGAAAACAAGCGGAGGAAGCGCAACGCGAGTACGCCGATCGGCTCAAGGTTTTGTCGCGCCGCTTGATGGAAGTGCAGGAATCGGAACGCCGGAACATCGCCCTCGAGTTACACGATGAGATTGGTCAGGTCTTAACCGGCCTCAAACTCACGCTCGAGATGGGTACGCGCCTGCCGGCCACCCAAGTCGGCGAAAGTCTGGCTCGCGCCCGTGCGTTGGTAAACGATCTGATGGCTCGCGTGCGCAAGCTGTCGCTGGATCTGCGTCCCGCAATGTTGGACGACCTAGGGTTGTTGCCGACGCTGCTCTGGCACATCGAACAATACACGTCGCAGACCCAGGTGCTGGTAAACTTCAAGCACAGCGGCTTGCAGCGCAGACGGTTTGCACCGGCAGTCGAAACGGCTGCTTACCGCGTCGTACAGGAGGCGTTGACGAACATCGCACGTCACGCCCAGGTCGCGGAAGCGAGCGTGCGACTCTCGGCACGAAACCAGGTCCTACTGATCGAAGTCGCGGATATGGGGGCCGGCTTTGACGTTGAAAGCGGGTTGTCCAGCAGCGAAACCAGTGGTCTGGCGGGAATGCGAGAACGAGCAGTGTTACTCGGGGGCCGCTTGACCATCGACTCACGTCCGGGGGTGGGCACAAGCCTGGTAGCGGAACTGAGTATTGCCGATGGTTCCGTGTCGCCGAATATTCCGAGCGAGGGCCGCGGCCTTCCCGGAGAATAAACGTAATGCAGCAAAGCACAACTACAATCGTACTCGCCGATGATCATCAGGTCGTTCGTCAGGGGCTTAAGGCATTGTTGGACGCCGAAAAAGACTTTCGGGTGGTGGGGGAGGCTGGCGATGGTTTGCAGGCAATCAGGCGGGTTGAGCTGACCTCGCCGGGAGTGCTGGTGCTCGATCTGATGATGCCCGGACTAAACGGTCTCGACGTAATCCCGCAGGTTAAGAAATGCTCGCCACACACTCAGATCGTGGTGCTGTCGATGTACTCCAATGAAGCATATGTGTTGGAAGCGCTCAGCAGCGGCGCCTCGGCTTACGTGCTCAAGGATTCAAGTTCGGGTGAGCTGGTCCATGCGGTTCGAGAAGCCGCGGCGGGGCGCCGTTACCTGAGTCCGCCACTTTCCGATCGCGCCATCGAGGTTTACCAGCAAAGAGCGAGGGCTTCGAGTCTTGATCGTTATGAAACCCTGACCACGCGAGAAAAGGAAGTCCTGCACCTTGCTGCCGAAGGTAAGACCAGTGCGGAAATCGCCACGCGACTGGGAATCAGCGGGCGCACTGCGGAAACTCACCGCTCAAATCTCATGCATAAACTCGATCTTCACACGCAGGCCGAGCTGATCCGCTTCGCCATCCGCCGCGGCCTCGTCTCGGTTGAAGACTAGACCAAAGGTGTCGCTACTGCTCACCGTTCTCGCGCACACAAAAGACAAACAAAATACGTAGGTCTACGAATAGACACGACCATCCGTCGGCACAATAATCCGGCTGCTCCCTTTTTATTTTTCGTGGAGTGTCCTGTCAGCACTCCACCCAGCGGATGGATTTGTTGTCACGCCACCGGCGCGGAGCCGACTGTCTCGGCCGAATTCATACCGGTTTGCGCATTTCAATTCGCAACCAGTAAGTCGGACAGCCATTTTTGTCTGTCTGGTTTAGTCAGCGGAAGGCGAGACAGGAGAACGCCTGTCTCACCAAAGAAAGGAGAGGATCCATGGCGGCAGAAGTTGCCCCGTATGGTCGTAGCACGCAACGGCCACCGGCGGTTAAAGACGTTCACATCGTTTGGATCACCGCGGGTTTGGGTTGTGACGGCGATTCAGTTTCAATTACCGCGGCCACGCAACCAAGCGTCGAAGATGTGGTGATGGGAGCCATTCCGGGACTGCCTACCGTTCACTTGCACAACCCGGTGCTGGCCTATGAAGTCGGTGACGACTTCATGAAATATTTTTATCAGGCGGAACAAGGTTTGATCGATCCGTTCGTGCTGGTGGTTGAAGGTTCAATTCCCAATGAGAACCTTAGTGGCGAAGGCTATTGGGCGGCGATGGGCACAGATGCCATGACCGGCCAACCCATCAAGACGACCGAATGGATCGACCGCCTGGCGCCGAAAGCTTTGGCGGTCGTTGCTATTGGGACCTGCGCCACCTACGGCGGCATTCACGCCATGGAAGGTAATCCGACGGGCTGTATGGGTCTGGCGGACTATCTTGGTTGGGACTGGAAATCGTCCGCCGGCATTCCGATTGTGAACGTGCCCGGTTGTCCGGTGCAGCCGGATAACTTCATGGAGACGGTGCTGTACCTGCTTTACGTTGCCGCTGGACTCGCGCCCATGATTCCGCTGGACGAAGCGGGCCGGCCGACATGGCTATTCGGGAAAACAGTGCACGAAGGTTGTGACCGCGGCAGCTATTACGAGCAGGGTGACTTCGCCACCGAGTATGGCTCGCCGAAGTGTATCGTGAAGCTCGGCTGCTGGGGGCCGGTAGTTAATTGCAACGTGCCGAAGCGCGGGTGGATGGCCGGCATCGGTGGCTGTCCGAACGTCGGCGGCATCTGCATCGGCTGTACGATGCCCGGCTTCCCGGACAAGTTCATGCCGTTCATGGACGAGCCTCCGGGCGCCAAGATTTCCGCATCCGCGATCAGCATCTATGGAGCGGCCATTCGCAAACTGCGCAGCCTGACCAACGCTACCGTCAACAAGGAACCGAAGTGGCGACACAACCGTCCCGAACTGACTACCGGTTATCACGTACCCGCCTTGCAAAGGAGTGAGCGTCATGAGTAGTACCACTACCACCATCCCGAAAGCGCCAAGCAAGCCGCGGACACTCGTGGACATGAACTGGGATCCGATCACGCGCATCGTCGGAAGTTTGGGAATCTACACGAAAATTGATTTTGCGAATCGCGAAGTTGCCGAGTGTTATTCGACGTCTTCAATCTTCCGCGGTTACAGCATTTTCATGAAGGGCAAGGATCCGCGCGACGCCCACTTCATCACCAGCCGCATCTGCGGCATCTGCGG
>JAVEEA010000076.1 GCA_030840675.1 Pyrinomonadaceae bacterium | reverse complement strand
TTTCTTCTCAATGTCCAGCGACCAACAAAAAAACATTTACCTCGGCCTCGGTTCCAATCTTGGCGATCGCGCGGGAAATCTGTTGCTGGGTATTCGTGGCCTACTCAACGCAGGCCTAACGATTAGTAGACTCTCTCAAATCTACGAAACCGAAGCAGTGGAGACATTTGCGCAGCCGCCGTTTCTGAATATGGTCGTTGAACTGCACGGCCACACCGTTGCCTCTCCGGAGGAAATCATGGCCTTACTCTTAAGGGTGGAACAAACCCTTGGTCGCACACGCGCACTCGCCAAAGGTCCGCGCACAATCGATCTTGATTTGCTTCTCTACGGTAACGCAACCTGCGACACACCCTCGCTAACCCTGCCCCACCCGCGACTCCACGCTCGCCGGTTTGTACTCGTGCCGTTGGTAGAGATCGCTCCTGACATAATTCATCCCACCCTGAACCAGACGATGAGCGCGCTGCTCGCCACCCTCGCTGACGACTCGGAAGTGCGTCCCTGGCGGACGTAACATCCGTGGGCAAAGCAAAATGTTAGTTTGCTTTTTTTGAATCCGGTCGCTCCCCGTTTGGCAACGTCTCCGCAAACTAACAGTTTGCTTTACCTTTTTCCCCTTTTTTTCGTTTTGCCGTTATAATGGCCCCGCTTGCAAACACGCCTTACATATTTCCGAAAGTCGCTGACAAATGACAGTTGCGGTGTGCCCCCTCGGGCGACCGCGCTGGGATGCTAAACGCAGGCCGCGCTGCGCGTGGCCGGAGAGTTGAACCATGCCCTATCTCAAGCCCGAACGTCCCGAAAAAGTTAACGCGCCATCGCTTAAGGCGAGCAAACAACGCGGCGAGCGTCTGGTTTGTCTAACTGCCTACGACTTTCCGACCGCCCGCATTGTGGACGAAGCCGGCATCGACATCATTCTCGTCGGTGACAGTCTCGGAAATGTAGTACTGGGCTACGGCAACACCGTTCCGGTAACTCTCGAAGAAATTCTGATTCACCTGAAGGCAGTGCGCCGCGCGGTGCAACGCGCCTTGCTGGTTGCCGACATGCCTTACGGTTCGTTTCACACGGGCGCGGACGACGCGGTCAGAAACGCGTTGCGGCTCATTAAAGAGGGCGGCGCCGAAGCAATCAAGCTCGAGGGCGGACACAAACGAGTGCAACTGGTGAAGCGTCTCGTCGACGAAGAGATCGCGGTGATGGGCCACATCGGCTTGACGCCGCAGTCGATCAACAAACTAGGCGCTTACCGGGTGCAGGGTAAGACCGCGGTAGCCGCGCGCCAGTTACTCGACGATGCGCGCGCGTTGGAAGACGCCGGCGCCTTCGCGATCGTGCTCGAAGTTGTGCCGCGCGAAATTGCCAGCCTGATAACTGAAAGCGTCAGCATCCCGACAATCGGCATCGGCGCCGGCGCGGGCTGCGACATTCAGGTCCTCGTGTTACACGACATGCTTGGCTTGTCGTTTGGCAAACTCGCCCGCTTCGTGCGCCCATATGCAAACCTGCATCAGGTAATGACGGAAGCCGTCACTCGCTATGCCGATGACGTTCGCAACGGCACTTACCCGTCCGAAGCCGAGTCTTACGCGCTGCCCGCTGATGCTGCCAGCGAACTGAAGCTCGATGCCGCGACTAAGGATTCGAGCGCGAAAGAGTCTCGGACCACGAAGTCCTGAACCTTCCCCAAGTCAAACTATGGAGATAATCAATCGCCGCCAGCGCATGGGTTCCGTCGCGCGCAAAATTCGGCGCGACCAGGATCGGACCATCGGGCTGGTGCCCACCATGGGTGCGCTGCATGAAGGTCACCTCAGCCTGGTGCGCGAAGCGCGGCGCATGTGTGATGTGGTAGTAGTTTCAGTTTTCGTGAACCCGACCCAGTTTGGACCAAGCGAGGACTACGAACACTATCCCCGCGATCTCACCAAAGACACGGCACTCCTCACCGACTACAACGTCGACTATATTTTTGCCCCTGCGGCGGAGGAAATTTATCCCAAAGATTTTTGTACCTACGTCAACGTCGGCGGACTCTCGAAGCCACTCGAAGGCGCGACGCGACCCGGCCACTTTCGCGGCGTCGCTACGGTCGTCGCGATCCTTTTGAATACCGTGCGGCCAGACTTTGCTTTCTTTGGACAGAAGGACGCGCAACAGGCAGTCGTCATCAAACGCATGGTGCGTGACCTGGCTTTCGAAACCGAAATTGTCGTGTTGCCGACGGTACGCGAAGATTCCGGGTTGGCAATCTCGTCGCGCAATCTTTACCTGAACGCCGAGGAGCAGGAATCAGCGGCGGTGATCCATCGCGGCCTGAAACAGGCGAAGGAACTCTACAAAAAGGGTGAGCGTCACGCCGCGAAAATCGAGGAGATTGTCCGCACCACGATCGAGTCGGAACCACGTGCGCGGGTTGATTACGTCAGCGTGGTCGACGCCGAGTCACTCGAAAGACTCGAGAAACTCGACGAACGTCCACTTCTAATCGCCGTCGCCGCCTACGTCGGCAAGACCCGTCTGATCGATAACGTCCTGCTAAACAAAGTGAAGAAAGATGCGCCGGCGTCGAAGGGTTGATTTTCCACCACCTGCGATTTTGTTCACTCCTTTGCTAGAATCTCCCCTCTAAGTCAATGTCTAATTCAACCAGGCAAAAGTTTCAAATTGCATTCACGCTCAACGGGGAGCGGGTGGAGGTGGCGTTTGCGCCGCATAAGACCCTGCTGGAAGTGCTGCGTGAGGATCTGGGCTTGACTGGCACCAAGCACGGTTGTGAGCTCGGTGAGTGTGGTACCTGCGCGGTGCTCGTGAATGGTCGTGCGATTCTATCCTGTCTCATGTTGGGCCTCGACGCCGAAGATCAGGAAGTGAAAACCATCGAGGGCATGGCTGAGGGCGCGCAGCTACATCCCTTGCAGGACACGTTTGCCGACACGGGCGCCGCCCAGTGTGGTTATTGTTCACCCGGGTTTTTACTGGTTGCTGAAGAACTCCTGAAGAAGGACCCCAATCCTTCGCGCGAAGTGATCAAGGAAGCCCTGTCGGGAAATCTCTGTCGCTGCACCGGCTACATAAAAATTTACGAAGCGGTGGAACTCGCCGCGGCGCGCATGCGTGGTGAAGCAGCGGAACTGCCTCGCGCAAGCGTTTACGGTTTGGAATAAAACGAGTTGTAATCTGCGCAGACGGTTGGGGACACAGGCCTGTAGTTCAGAGTTCCAGCTTTGGCTTGCTGTCTGAAATCCCAACCTTAGGTTGAACTCTGAACTTCTTGAACGGCAGCGAATGGCAAAGAACGAAAACAAAAACGGGAAGCCGCTCAACGTAGTCGGTAAACCTTTTCGCAAGGTGGACGCGCGGGCGAAGTGTACCGGTCAAACGAAGTTTGCCGACGACATTGTCCTGCCGCGCATGTTGTTCTGTAAAATTCTCCGCAGTCATCTTCCGCACGCCCTAATTAAGAGCATCGACATTACGAAAGCGGCCGCGCTGCCCGGCGTGTTGGCGATTATCACCGGCAAAGACCTGCCCATCTCCTACGGCATTCTTCCGGTTAGCCAGGACGAGCACGCGCTCTGCACCGACAAGGTTCGTTTCATTGGCGACCCGGTGGCGGCCATCGCTGCGATTGACGAAGACGTCGCTTTCGCTGCGATGAACCTCATCGAAGTCGAGTATGAGCCGCTCAACACAATTTCTTCAATTGAAGAAGCCGTGCTGATCGACGAACCGCGCATACAGGAGTACGGCGACGAGGGCAATATCCACAAAAAGGTTTCGCTGGAATTCGGCAACGTCGAAGCAGGCTTTGCGGCGGCGGACCTGATACGCGAGGACACTTTTTTCTACGAAGGCAACACTCACTTGCCAATGGAGCAACACGCCGCCGTCGGCAATTTCGATCCTGACAACAAACTAACGCTCTGGAGTTCGACGCAAACGCCGCACTACGTTCATCGCGCACTCGCAAAAGTTTTAGAGTTGCCGGCCAGCCATGTACGCGTGATTGCCACGCCCAACGGCGGCGGCTTCGGCGGCAAGAGTGATCCTTTTAATCACGAAATTGTCGTCTGCAAACTGTCTATGATGACCGGGCGTCCGGTGAAGGTAACGCTCACGCGCGAAGAAGTTTTCTACTGTCATCGAGGGCGCCACCCGGTGTTGATGCGCGTTAAGACCGGGGTGAAAAAAGACGGCGCGATTACCGGCATGCATTTCCAGACGTTTCTCGATGGCGGTGCTTACGGCAGCTACGGCGTCGCGAGCACGTTCTACACCGGGGCCTTGCAGACGGTGACCTACGACGTGCCGCGCTATAAATTTCAGGGGTTGCGCGTCTTCACCAACAAACCCCCGTGCGGACCCAAGCGAGGCCACGGTACGCCGCAGCCGCGTTATGGACTCGAAGTGCAACTCGATAAAATCGCCGAGCAACTCAAACTAGATCCCGCGGCGATGCGCCGTAAGCATTTAGTAAAACCCAACACGGTCACCGCAAACTACCTGCGCATCGGCAGCATGGGTTTGGGCGAATGCGTCGACAAGATCGTTGCGGGTTCCGGCTGGGCCGACAAGTTTTCCGGTTGGGATCCAAAGCAGCGCAAACTTCCCTACGGCAAAGGCATCGGCATCGCCTGCAGTTCTTACATTTGTGGCGCCGGCTTGCCGATTTATTGGAACAACATGCCGCAGTCAGGCGTGCAGTTGCGACTCGATCGTCAGGGCGGCGTCTGCGTGATGTGTGGCTCCACTGATATTGGTCAGGGTTCCGATTCGATTCTCGCGTACATCGTCGCTGAAGTTCTCGGCATCGACCCTTTCGACATTCGCGTCGTTACGGCAGACACGGACTTGACGCCGGTGGACCTGGGCAGCTACTCGAGCCGCGTGACTTTGATGACCGGCAACGCCGCGATCCAGGCCGCAGAGCGTGCGCGTGAACTGCTGGTAATGGCAGTCGCGGAAAAGCTCAAGGTACCGATTGAAAATCTGTCGCTGGCTGAGCAGCGTGTGTTTGACGTTGAGAATCCCGAGGTTGGTGTTTCGTTTGCGGAAGCAGTGGTACTCGCGGAATCGAAGTTTGGCACCATCGGGACGGTCGGGTCGTATTCCCCGCCGCGTTCACCGGGCAGATACAAAGGCGCGGGCGTGGGACCGTCACCGGCGTACAGTTATTCGGCGGCGATTGCCGAAGTCGATGTTGACGCTGAGACGGGAATTGTCGTGGTCGAACGCATTTGGATTGCGCATGATATCGGCAAGTCGATCAATCCGATGCTGGTGATGGGCCAGGTCGAGGGCAGCGTCTACATGGGACTGGGCGAGATTTTGATGGAGGAGATGATCTATCGCGGCAATCGCAACGTAGTGCACAAGTTTCCTTCAATGCTGGAGTACAAGAGTCCGACGACGATGGAGATGTGCGACGTCAAGACCTACTTGATCGAAGATCCGGATCCAAATGGACCATACGGCGCGAAGGAAGTGGGCCAGGGACCGCTGCTGCCGGTGCCGCCGGCGGTTGCCAATGCTGTTTACGATGCGGTGGGCGTGCGTATCGATGAAGTGCCGCTGACGCCGGAGAAAGTTTTGAAAGCGCTCAAGGAAAAAGCGAAAGGACGCGAGG
>JAVEEA010000021.1 GCA_030840675.1 Pyrinomonadaceae bacterium | reverse complement strand
ACGATACCTGCGCTTCCAGCTAAAAGCTCTTGCGGAACAGGTAAGACATTTTGATGAAGAAGGTGCGACCGTTGCGCCGAAAGCCCGGCTCGAGTGCGCCCGAGAAGGGATTAAAACCGTTGCGATTGAGATCGTCGTTATAGCCGACGTAAAACGCCGTACCCGGATTCGGTGTGTAGCCCAACAGAAACTGCGCCTTCACACTTGAAATAATTGAATCGTAGTCGACGCGCCCCCGTGCAAACAGGAAACGGCTGAACTGGTAAGTGCTGCGCAACGAAACAATGTTTTCATCAAACGCGAGCAGGCCGGTATCGTAACGGCGCAGGCGTTCCTTGGTGAAGTTAAGCGTGGCACTCAGCGCAGTGGTCGGCTGGAAAGTTACGGCGCCGTCAAAGTGCCAAAAGTCTCCCGGGCCCGGGTCCTGCGGCGCATTGCAGACCGGCGACAGAATTTTTTGCGGCGCGCCGGCTGGAGACTGCGCGCAACTTCCAGACGCCGCGGCAGCGGCCGCCGCGACTGCAGTCGGACTTACGCGCGCAAATTTCGGCCCGGCGCCGAAGTCGAAATCGAGCGCCCCCCAACGACGGCTGGCGAAGAAATTGAAGTTTACTTTCTTGTTGATTGCCGAGCCGGCAAAGAAATAAAGTCCGCGGTTGGGAGTCGAACGCTCGTTGTCTTCACCGGCGAAGGTGCAATTATTTTTGAAGACACAGTTGGACCCCGGCTGCCGCTTTGGGCCAAACTCACTTTCAAAGACCCGCTCGTAACCCTGGTCGACTCCCACGCCGAGATAGCTCTCGCGCTTCAAATTAATCTGAAGCTGCGTCTCGTCGTTGAAATTTTGCGAACGTCCCTGCCAGTCGAAATCCGCCGACAGATCTGTATAAACTCGCCACGAGATCAGAAGCGCTTTCGGTTTCGGCTCCGAGTTGTAACGAATAAACCAATTCGGACTATTGGTATTGGTGCGACGATTGAAACCGACGTCCGCGCGGTAGTAGCGCGTGCGTCCCACGGCGGAAAATTCATGACCAAAGTGTCTGCCGTCCTGGTTGTAATCGATCGCATAGATAAACCCATTCTGGCGACGGTCCAAAGTTTGACCCTGTTCCGGAAAGAAAAACGCACGTCGCGAACGCGTCGCGAGCGCTTGCCAGTTAAAGGTCGTAAGCTTGTTGACGCGAAACCGGCCGTCGAACCCCGCGAGTTGATTGTAGGTATCGACAAACCGGCGGTAGGTTCCGAGAAAACCGATGAAGGAATCTGCCTTACCGATATCGCGCTTCAGACGAAGTATGCCGATTGATGCGTTCCTATCGAGCAGCCGCGGGTTGGTATTCAGACGTTCGTCTTCGTTGAAATTGCCGGGGCCATTGTCCGACGCAAGCAACAATCCGAATGTGTTGCGACCGAGCTTCCCGGTTAGTTTCGCGGCGTAGTCAGGATCGATGATGGCCCGCGTGTGGACCGCGGCAATCTGGGTACGAAAGATGTCGATGCCTTCAAGAAAGAAGGGCCGCTTCTCTTCAAAGAAGATCGGAAAGCGCTGGTTCGCCGTGACGACCAACTGGTCTGACTCAACTTGTGCGAAGTCGGGATTGATAGCGAAATCGAGCGTTACCTGTGGCGTCAGGCTGTACTTGCCTGTCAGTCCCGGATCAAACTTGATTGGTTCGTTGACGAACCGGCCACCCTGTGCGACCTGGGCCAGCGTGAGCGGCGCTTTGCGCTTGCCGGTTTCTGAAAGCGTGAGACTGGGAATCAATTCCAGGGTGCGCTCGGTCGAGATACCCTCGAGGCCCGTAAGATGGCCCGCCTGGCTCAACAGTCCGGACTGGTCCTTCGAGATTGGCATCCAGGAATCCTGTTCGCCGTTTACATGTTTGATCTGACGCAGAATGTGAACGCCCCAAAGCTTCCCCTTGCCGGCCTGGTAGCGCAACGACTTAAACGGAATCGCAACTTCAACCGTATAGCCGTCGGGCGTGAGTGAGCCTTTCGACTCCATCACGATGTCGACGCTGAAGTCGTCGTTGGCCCCCTCAGTCAGAAACCCATCCTGTTGAATGCCCAATGGGTTGAAAAACAATTCGTAAGCGCGACGCTTGTCGTTAAAAGTGTCGAGTATTAAACCAATCGTATCGTCGTCAAAGATCGAGTCACGTTTGGCAACTGAAGCGCGCACTTTCGCCGGATCATCGTAGGCGTGGAAGGCGAAGTAGATGAAACGTTCATCGTAACCAGCGAAGACTTCGGTGCGCGCCGAAGCCACTCCGGTATCACTTGGGCGCCATTGATGAAAATCCTTGAAGGTCGCCGCCGTTTTCCAAACGTCGTCGTCCAACTTGCCGTCAAGCACGGGAGGTTTGGTAAAACGCGTCACGGAAACCGGGTTTGCCTTTTCCGGAGGCAACACGAAACTCGCGCTGGCCGCAGCTGGTTTCGCGTCGACGTCCTTGACTGTTTCCGCTGCCGGTGAAGCGGCGGGCACTGGACTTACAGAAGCTTCCGCTGTGGGCTCGGTCTTATCAGTTGTTGCCGCACTGGATTTCGCGCCGGGGACAGACTGCGCCCGCACACCAGGCAGGCACATGTGGATCAAGAGTGCGGCAATGACGAGGGCTTTCATTTTTTAGGACACTCTCCTCGCCTTGTGGCAAAGTTTCTAAGGCGTCTACCCGGTAAAGACGAAAAACGGTACCGCATTGTTAACTGAGAGCCGGGAAAAGTTACTAGTCGACCGGCTCACCGTCGCCGCGGTCGTGAGTAGTTATCCAGGTCTGCTCTGCGTAGACTTCGCAGTCTCTGAGTCTCAGCGGTGAATAATCGTTCAATACAGTCACTGCCGAGATGCCGAGACCGCGGAGGAGGCGCAGAGATTTCAAACTAAGACACCAGCCGGTTGTGGCGTCGCTATCTGGTTGCGGCCGGTTTGTTGTAGTCTGATTGAGAACGGAACTGTGACGATTAAAAGACAATGTTCCCGCTACGCCACATAGCAGGCCTTTAACGCACGCGGGATAAGAAAGTTGCAATAGATTTCATCCATGATTTCGGAAAAATTCCAGAACCTCGGAGTCGATCATTGAGTGAACCAGCAAGCCTAGTTGACCCGTTGCGCGACAGCGTCTTCATGCGCGCCTGCCGCCGGGAAGCGGTGCCTTTCACGCCGATCTGGTTGATGCGCCAGGCGGGGCGATACATGCAGGAGTATCGCGAGGTGCGCGCCCGTCTTGGTTTTCTGGAGTTGTGCAAGACGCCGGCGCTGGCCGCGGAGGTTACCGTCACAGCAGCGGAACGATTGGGAGTGGACGCGGCCATCATCTTTGCCGACATCCTCCTGATCATTGAGCCCATGGGCCTCGAACTCGAATTCAGCAAAGGCGAAGGACCCGTGATTCACAACCCCGTACGCAACGCCGCGGACGTTGCCCGGCTGCGTGAAGTTGACGATGTGGGTGCGCTCGACTTCGTGTTTGCAGCGATCAAAGAAACACGCGCCGCGCTGCGTAGCAACCTGCCGCTGATCGGGTTTGCCGGTGCGCCGTTCACGCTTGCGTCGTACATCGTCGAAGGCGGCGCGTCGAAAAATTACGTGCATACGAAGTCGCTCATGTACAACGACAGCGGCGCGTGGCACGCGCTGATGTCGTTAATCTCGCGCGGACTGATCAAGTACCTCAACGCACAAGTCGTAGCCGGAGCACAGGCGGTACAACTATTTGATTCGTGGGTGGGCGCGCTCAGTCCGGACGACTATCGTGAATTTGTACTGCCGCATACAAGCGCAGTCATTGCCGGCGTTACACCGGGAGTGCCGGTTATTCACTTTGGTACCGGCACGTCAACCTTGCTCGAGTTGCAGCGCGCAGCAGGCGGCGATGTGATTGGGCTCGATTGGCGCGTGCGTTTAGACGAAGGCTGGCAGCGAATCGGCTACGATCGAGGCGTGATGGGCAACCTTGATCCGGTCGCACTGTTTGCGAATCGTGAACACCTGCGCGCCCGGGCAAAGTTGATCCTCGACCAGGCGTCGGGTCGTCCCGGCCACATCTTCAACCTGGGCCACGGTATCCTGCCCGAGACGCCGGTGGAAAATGTGATCGCACTGATCGACGCTGTACATGAAATGAGTAGTAAGTAGCAGGCGAAACCTCCGTGTCCGCCCCGGCTGCACAGCGCAAAACATGACTGGTAATTACGACGCACTGCTCGTCATCTCCTTCGGCGGACCCGAGGGCCGGGATGACGTCATGCCGTTTCTCGAGAACGTACTGCGCGGGCGCAACGTGCCGCGCGAACGAATGCTCGACGTTGCCAAACATTATGAGTTGTTCGCTGGCGTCAGTCCTATCAACGGACAAAACCGCAAACTGATCGCCGCCCTGGAAGAGTTACTGGAAACGAAGGGCCCCCGCCTGCCAATCTACTTTGGGAACCGCAACTGGCACCCGTTGCTCGCTGACACGCTCGCCAAAATGCGTGACGACGGCGTGCGGCAGGCGCTCGGCTTCGTCACTTCGGCGTACAGTTCTTATTCGAGTTGCCGGCAGTATCTTGAAGACCTGGAACGCGCGCGGGCCGCGGTGGGACCAGACGCGCCACAGGTAGAAAAGCTGCGCCCCTTCTACAACCATCCCGGGTTCATTGAAGCGAATATAGCGAATGTGCGCGTTGCGCTCGAAGAAATTCCGGAAGCGCGGCGCGCCGAAACGCAGCTCGCTTTCACTGCTCACAGCATTCCCCTGTCGATGGCGGAAAACTGCGACTATGAAGCGCAGTTGCGCGAGACGGGCCGGCTTGTGGCAGCAGGAGTCGGCAATACGAACTGGCAGCTCGTGTTTCAGAGTCGCAGCGGCTCACCCAGGCAGCCCTGGTTGGAACCCGATATCTGTGATCACGTGCGCGAGTTGAAAGCGCACGGCGCGCGGGACCTGGTCATCGCTCCGATCGGCTTCGTGTCTGATCACATGGAAATAATTTACGATCTGGATACGGAAGCGCGCGCGCTTTGTCAGGAACTTGGGGTGAACCCGGTGCGCGCTGCCACGGCCGGTACGCATCCGGCGTTTATAGCAATGGTTCGTGAATTGATTCTCGAACGCATCGACCCGGCAACACCAAGAGGAGCAATTGGTCGCGCTGGTCCACGAGCTGACACTTGTCGGCCCGGTTGTTGCTCGCCTTCGTAAAGCAAACTGTCAGTTTGCTTCTGGGGGCGGTTCCTGCAGCTTGTCAAAGCACTATCGCAAACTAACAGTTTGCTTTACTGAGATGAAGCGCATCGTAATCATTGGTGGCGGGATCACTGGCTTGGCGGCAGCGCATCGCATTCTCGAGCGCTGTCGCGAGCTGGGACAAGCAGTTGACCTCACAATTCTCGAAGCAACCTCGCGGCTTGGCGGGATTGTACAAACGCGCGCACGCGACGGCTTCCTGCTCGAGTGCGGTCCGGACTCTTTTATCTCGGAAAAACCGGCGGCGCTCAAGCTGGTCCAACGCCTGGGTCTCGAGTCTCACTTAATTGAGACCAATGAACAGCACCGTCGCAGCTTCGTCGTGCGCGCCGGCCGGCTGTTGCCGGTGCCGGAGGGATTCCATCTGCTCGCCCCAGCGCGGTTTTGGCCTTTCGTCAGCAGTGAAATTTTCAGTTGGAGCGGTAAGACCCGGATGGCGCTGGACTTGCTTTTGCCACGGCGCAAAGCAAATGGCAGTGGTGCTGACGAAAGTCTGGCGCAGTTTGTACTGCGTCGCTTCGGCCGCGAAGCACTCGAACGCATGGCGCAGCCGATGGTCGGAGGAATCTACACGGCTGACCCGGAGCGTTTGAGTTTGCGCGCGACGATGCCTCGCTTTCTGGAGATGGAACGCGAACACCGTAGCGTGATACGCGCGTTGCGCAAACAACATGGCAGCGAGAGAGCCAGCGGCGCTCGTTACAGCTTGTTCCTGTCCCTCGATCGCGGCATGCAGTTGCTCACCGATCAGCTCGTCGAACGTATTTCAGATTTCCAGTCGCAAGTTTCAGCCGGCCTGACTCAAACTCAGGAAGGCCGTCCGCAACCGCGGAATGCGATTGGCATGAATAGGACCGTCAAATCCCTGGCGCTGGTTCGCACTGAAGGGCCGGCAAGAAAGTGGAGTGTCACAACTAATGGCGCAGAGACGATAGTTGCCGATGCGGTTTGCCTCGCCTTGCCGGCGTATGCCGCCGCACGCTTGCTCGGCAAGCTTGACCAATCACTCGCCGATGAGTTGGAAGGAATTCCGTATGAGTCGAGCACCACGATAAACCTTGCGTACCGGCGCAGCGAAATTCCTCATGCACTCGACGGCTTCGGCTTCGTCGTCCCGTTTGTCGAACGTCGCACGGTGATCGCGTGTACGTTTAGCAGCGTAAAGTTTGCCGGCCGCGCACCCGACGGTCAGGTTTTGCTGCGCGCGTTTGTCGGCGGCGCGTTACAACCGGAGATGTTCCAACTGAGCGACGAAGAATTATTGGCACGAGTTCGCGCTGACCTCCGCGATCTCCTGGGCGTCGAGAATGCGCCGCTGTTTGCCGAAGTTGCGAGGTGGGAACGTTCGATGCCGCAGTATCACCTGGGCCACCTCGAACGGGTAAAGAGAATTGAGGAGCGCGTAAGTTCGCTTCCGGGTCTGACACTCGCGGGCAATGCCTACTCCGGACCAGGCATTCCCGATTGCATTCGCAGTGGCGAATCCGCGGCTGAAGCGATCCTGCGCGCGTTGTGCTGACGCCACTTTACTTCGCGGAAAGACCTTCCAGCCAACGTCCGTTTGTTTCCAGTACCTGCCGAAACGCTTCGCGTGGCACTGTCGTTTCGATGTGCATGTTATCGTCCGTGTTAATAATCGAACCGGCGACGGCTGGTCCAAGACGCGTCTGATCGCAAACGTACCACGCGCTCACGTCGGCCTCGCTTTTAAGGTTCACACGCGACAACTCGGCGGCGATTCTGGGAGCGGCAATCCGTTCCGCGATTCGCAACTCCATTGCGTCCCGCAAGAGGGGCGTCCGGCTACCGACGAGCAGCAGGTCCTTCCCTTTCGCCGCACCCGCCACGCGAAACATGAGCACGTAGGGAAAGGTCTCGCTAAAAGTTGCCAGCACTGACCGCAAGCTGTCAGTTGAAAGCTGATAAATTTGTAACCACTGAACAAAGATCCCATCGTCTCTGAGCCGGTCCCGGCCGAGTTGAAAAAATTCGCGCGTGAATAGGTTGGCAACGCCGGGTACCCACGGGTGACTGGGCTCGCTGACGATGATGTCGTAGCGTCCCGGTGTCACACGCAGGTAAGTACGCGCGTCGTCGATGATCAAATGCAGGCGCGGGTCCGCCAGCGGATGATTGTTTACGTGTTCGAAAAAGCGTGAGCCGTTGACGGTCGCCGGTTCCAACTCAACACACTCCAACGACTCGATGGGCGACTGCAACAGCGACCCGGCCGTCACTCCGGTCGCATAGCCCACCACCAGCGCGTTCTTCAAGCCCGGCGCGAGCAACACTGGCAGTTGGCCCAACATCACCTGCGTCGGCATGTCTTCGCGATCCGACGCGTTTGTGCGTCCGTTGATCGCCATTGAAGTAATGTCCCAATCCCGGCGCACGGAAACAGTGGCGGTGGGACCTTCTTCGTACATCAGCAACTCGTGTATGTCAGGACCACTGCGTTGCACGGAACCATCGTCTACACCACCGCGCGATTTCCCCAGCACTCGCACGAGGCTGTCGTAAGCGCCTACGGAAAGGTCAGCCAGGTTAAGCCTCGGCGCAACGGCAAACAAGACGATGATCAAGACTACAGTCAGACCGGCAGCTAGCGCGCGACGCACGTCGCGATCGGCCACCGCCGCTCCGGGGGTGTACGCGAAGCCGGCCACAGTCAGCGATAGCGCCGCGGCAAACAGGATGGTAAAGCGCGTGCTGAACCGCGGTATCAAAACAAAACCGGCGCCAAACGCCCCGACGATCGCGCCCATTGTGTTCACAGCGTAACTACGGCCCACCAGGCGTACTGATCGATCGGCGGGACCGGCTCCCGCCCAAACCAGTACCAGCGGCATCACCATTCCCATCAGGAAAGCCGGCAGCAGAATCAGCAACGCGATCGAAATTATCTGCAGCAGCAACAGTCCGCTCCAACTGCTGATTTGCAAACGCAGTCCGAGCGCGATTAAGAGACTGGGAATCCGATTGACTACACCAAGGCTGAATACCAGGCTGAGGGCGGTAGCGAGTTCAATCTTCAGCATCGTCTCGCGCAGCATCGCCGCGGGGTTCCGCCGGGCCATGACGTACGCACCGCCCGACAGGCCCAACAGGAATAGCGCAACCGCGATGCTGAAGGCGTAAGTACTGGAGCCGACGATCATCGTCAGCATGCGCGTCCAGGCAACCTGCGTACTGATGGTGACGAAGCCGGAGACGAACGCGCAGAACAACCAAAACCGCGAGGCCATTTGCTCGGCTGTGGGAAGCTGGTCGGCACTCCGATCGCTACTGCCGGCAACGCGCATATCGTCGAGTGCCACCGGCGCCGCCCGCGTCGTTTGTCGCTCCGCGAAAATCGTGGCCAGGCCGATAAGAATGTTTATTAGCGCCGCGGCATAGATCGTGGCGCGCACACCGACCCCGGGTAAGAGAACAAAGCCGGCGAGCAGACTGCCAAAGATTGCTCCGGCAAGATTGCGCGTGTAGAGACGCGTTACCGAGATGGAAGTTTGTCCCGGCGAACGCGCCAACGCGCCTGCCAACAACGGCAGAGTCGCGCCCATCAGCGTCGTCGGCGCCAGCAACATTACCGTGGAAAGCAGAAAGCGCCACAGACTAAAAGCAAAGAAGCCGGGATGAAACTGCTGCCAGATGAACGCGTAGAGGTTATCGACCAGGCTGAAAAGAAAGGGTACGGCCAGCGCGTAAAGTGCAATGCCGATTTCGAGTAGGCCGTAAGCGCGGACCGGATGCTTGACACGCGCTCCCCTCCGTCCGGCCAAAGCACTGCCGAGAGCAAGTCCACCCATGAAGGCGGCGAGCACGGTGCTGACTGCGAGCGTCGTCGCGCCAAATACGAGACCGAGCATTCTGGCCCAAAGCACTTCGTAAATTAATCCGGTGGCGCCGGAGAAAAAGAAGCACGCGGCTACCAGTTGCAGAGTCCGCGGATGATAAGTCTGGGTTGAGTGCGTAGCGACTGGAGCGAGCGTGGCCATCAAGTGATTCTCCCGACACGAAAGTTGTTAGAGAAGTTCGCTGAGGCGGGACGCAAGGCGACAACTATAGCACTAATTGATCGGCGCCAAATGAAGAAACTGAAAAGATGGTTTCGTAACGAGGGAATGCCTCAAACGTGAATCACGTGGGCCGCGCGCCAGATGCGCGCGGGAATGGATCCGGGCGCTGCGGTAGTCAGCACGATCGCATAGTCTTCATCAAACGCGTTGTCGTCTTTCACGCTTCCCGGATCGCTCACGGCGGTCGACAGTCCGGCGGACCCAGCTTCTTTTTCCGGTTTGACGAGCGCCAACCGGCGCAACGAGCCGTAGAGATGCTTGAGCCCGCCGCCGTAACGTCCCAGGTCATCGCCAAGCATTAACCGCACCTCAGCGCGTTCGGCGATGAAGTGGTTGAGGAGTGAAGCGGCCTGGACGATGCCGGCTTCAAAACGAACCAGGAACGCAGCTTCATCCGAAGCAGACAGGTCGCGGGTGTCGAACACGATAGTGATGCGGCGCTCGTCCTCCGCCGTGAACTCGCGCACCGTCAAGTTTCGCGAGCGCGCCGTCGCTTTCCAGTCGATGTGACGCAGATCGTCCTGAGGTTGATAGTCGCGCAACGAAAAAAGATCCTGCCCGATGCCGCGCCGCAGGGACGCCAGATGACCCGCATAGGTAGGCAACAGGTGCAGCTTATCTCCTACCGGTTCCGGCTTGGGATAGACGACGATGTCAACGTTGCGCGCACGCAGGCGGCGCCGGAAACGGAAAAAACCAAACGGGAAACGAGTCGACAATTCGAACCCGTTAATCAAGACGTGACCGCGACTGGCAAACAGTTGCTCCACTCGCTGTTCAGCCGCGGCGCGGTGCGGCACGTAACTGAAATATGCCAGCGGTCGTTTGTGAAAACGCGCTGACCGGCGTTTACGTTTGGACTGCTGGCCGGTCTCACCCGGTCCCCGTGCTTCGACCAAAATCGAAAAGGAAGGCAGGAAGCGTTTGGCGTTGCGCAGGGTGACGATCACCGGCGCCGCTTCACCAGCGAAGATGTGATCGGGAAAACGTGCCGAAACGATCAGGTCGCGTAACGAGGCCCGCGCCGCCACCCCACCCACAAAGAGCGTGGAGCAAAGCAGCGAGAAGATCATGAACAGCAGATTATTGCCCGTGTTCCAGGCGGCAAAGCCCACCACCACCAGGATCAGCAAAAAAATGCCGCCGCCGCTGGTTATGGCAATGGGAAAATCGAAACGCTTCACTTCCAAACGCGCTGATCGCGCGAGTGGAGGTACCAGAAAGATCAGCATCAAGAGCGCGCTCACCAGCGACAGGATCGCGGCGACCGCGGCCAGCGCATAGTTGTTGGTTTGTCGCGCCAGGATTGTCACTGCAGCCGCGGCCAGGCCGGCGCCAACCAATAACGAACCGAGGATTGCATTGCGCCACCTGGCCAGGGATGAGGGCTTCGAAAGAGATGAGGGCTGAGGGCCGAGGGCTGAAGTCGCAGAGAGAAGGGCTGTGGCTGGCGGGTCAGTGGATGAAAAAAGACGGCCCTCGCGACCGTCAATCTTTTCTGCCATTCCTTCACCCTCAGCTTTCATCACTTATCCTCTACATCATCCTTCATCACTCAACCTTCCTAAAGCGGTACGCTGACGGTCTTCATGATTTCCGTCAAAACTGCTTCGGCTTCCTCGCTCCGTCTCAGCGACGAGGCGAAGCGTGAGCTGACAAGAATTCGGTGAGCGAACACCGGTAGCACGAGTCGCTTAATGTCGTCGGGAATGCAATAAGCACGTTCCTCGGTAAGGGCGAGCGCTTGCGCGGCGCGAAACAGCGAAAGGGTTCCGCGCGGGCTTACTCCCAGGTCCAACATTTCTGAATCGCGGGTGGCTCCCACGATCCGCATTAGATAGTCAATCAACGCGTCGTCGACGGAAACGTCCGCTACGCTGCGTTGCAACTCAACAATCTCATTCGCCGACATGACCGGACGCAGTGCGTTCAACGGATCGTTGTATTCGCGATCACGCAGTATCTCTTTTTCATCGTCCGCCGACGGGTAGCCGATGCGCAGCCGCAGCATGAAACGATCGAGTTGCGATTCCGGCAGCGGATAGGTGCCATGATGTTCAATCGGATTCTGGGTGGCGACGACAATGAACGGGGCCGGTAGCGGATGCGTCACACCCTCGGCCGTTACGTGGCGTTCGGCCATCGCTTCGAGCAATGCTGACTGCGTCTTCGGCGTAGTGCGATTGATCTCATCGGCGAGTACGACGTTGGCGAAAATCGGGCCCGGCTTCCATTCAAAAACGCCCGAGTGCTGGTTGTAGATCGACAGACCGATGACATCCGAGGGCAACAGGTCAGAGGTAAACTGGATGCGCTGGAAGCTGCAGTGAAGCGCGCGAGCGAGGGCGTGCGCGAGCGTCGTTTTGCCGACTCCGGGAACGTCTTCAATCAGCAAGTGGCCGCCCGCGATCAGTGTCACAATGCCTAAACGCACCGCTTCACGCTTACCCTTGATGACGGTTGCAATCGCCCGCTCCAAACGCTCGATCTTCTCCACCGCCTCAGCGGCGACCAGCGGCGACCTTCCTTCTACCGGTTCGAGACGTCTCATCAGGTACCCCGTCCAGACCAAATTTCCTTCATTCTACATGCTGACACTCCCGCAGGCACGTCAAACCTGAAATGCTTATCTGGGGCGAACGACAAGCCCCACGCCCGCGCTCCAACTTTGACCAGCAACCCGTCAACGCTCCGCCTTCCGCCTACATGACGTGCGCAGACGGCTGTAGTAAACTACCTCCCGAGCTTCACTACACGCTGGCCTGGCGCTGCTTCGCGCAATCTACGGAACCAGAAATACTTTGCCACGTGTAAGGTGAAAGCTGAGGAGGAGTTTATGACGATAAGAAATCAACCTCGTAATGACGAACGCGGCTTTTCACTAATCGAACTGATGATCGTGATTGCTATCATTGGAATTCTCATCGCGGTGGGCGTTACCGGCTGGAAAACGGCGGTGAAGGCGGCCAACGAAGCCGCGGCCATCAAGACGCTGCGAACTGTCGCCGAGCAGCAGATGCTTTATTACAATTCGCACCAGCGCACGACATTCGGCACGTTCGATGAGATGTTGAAAGAAAACATGCTCGACAATCGCTTCGCGGGCGGTACGCCGGTGGTCGAGGGCTACCTCTTCACCATGCGCGTAATTCCGAAGTCAACTACCACCCAACCTGGTTATGCCGTTACCGCTGATCCGCAGGTGAGCGAAGGCGTGAGTGCCACGGGCAAGAACCATTTCTATCTCGACTCTGACAGCAACACGATTCACGTCAACGGCGGTCAACCGGCAACCGTCAGCGATCCACCCATCGGACAATAAGTAACGCACGCGCCTTTCGACCTTAGCGTTCTTTGCGGTTACGCTTTTTAACGCAAAGCTCGCGGAGTCTCGCTATCGTCTTACCGGGACCGCGGGCGCCCTCGCCCGCATTCCTCCTTCACATGCAACTATTGGGACCGCGGGCGCCCCCGCCCGCACTCCTCCTTCACACTCAACCTTGCAGAGAATCCGTAGCGTAGAGCGGTCCTATGGAAGCGTTTGCCAAAGGTGACTTGAGATGGCTGTCGCGTAGGCGTACCAAAGTCCGAACGCTATGCTCAAGCTACCCGCAACAGTTTGCAGACCGTAGTGAAAACCGGAAAGCCGGCGCGCACTGAGCGCGAATGGCAACCCAATTAGGCCGGACATCAAAAGCATTCCCAGCGTGGAACCTAAGCCAAAGAGCGCGAGATAAAGCAGTCCCAACCAAACCGACTGAATCTGCGTGAGCACCAGCAGCGTCAACGCCGCCGAACCCGCCAGCCCGTGCATCGCACCGACCAGCAATGGCTTGAAACCCACGCGAGCGATCGCATGCGAATGTTGCGCGGGAGAGGCAACCCCCTCGACCGGCGCGGGCGGTTCGTGTTCATTTTCTTGTTCATGAAAATGAACGTGCACATGCGCCTGACCGTCGGGACTGTGTTGATGGAGATGCCGGTGCATATGAAGGACGGCGCGGCGACGCAGAACTTTTGTCAGGGCCAGCACTCCAAGCGTAATGATCATGAGGGCCACGCCGAATTCCAGCCAGCCGGCCACCGGCACCGGGATTGAGACGCGAAAGACCAGCACCAGCAGTCCGACCAGCACGAGCGCCGCCGAATGGCCCGCGCCCCAAAGTCCACCGACCAGCGCCGAACGGAAAACGTTGCGGTGTTCACTCACAATCGTGGACACGGCGACGACGTGGTCCACTTCAGTCGCGTGCTTGAGGCCGAATACCAGGCCCAGCCCGAGCAAGGCGAGTACACCGGCAGTTGTTAAAGACGTTTCCATTTAGTAATTGAACTATTCTCCGTAGGCGCCAAGCAGAAGCCCGACCCAAGCCGAAGCCCGACCGTCAGGGAGGGCTCTAACGTGGCCGCTCGCCAAAAGGTTCTGCACGAGACTGCCGCTACTCTCCAGCGGTATCGCGTTACCGGTAAGCAAGAGTCCCAGGTCCAGGACCTGAGCCCTGCCTGACGGTCGGGCTCCTGCATGGCTTAACAGATCCGCGGCAACTGTTCGCCCACCAGCATATCAACGATGCGCGTGCCGCCGAAGTCCGTCCGCAGCGCCACGATACCCTGTGGCTCGGTCTTTACCTCGCCGATGACGCAGGCGCCGAGTCCATGACGATTCAACTTCATGCGAGCGACTATCCGGTCGGCTATTTCCGGCGCGACGATCGCAATCAGTTTTCCTTCGTTAGCAACGTACAAGGGATCGAGACCGAGTATTTCACAGGCGCCCTTCACTTCTTCGCGGACCGGTATCAAAGCTTCGTCCAGGTCAATGCA
>JAVEEA010000116.1 GCA_030840675.1 Pyrinomonadaceae bacterium | reverse complement strand
AGTCCGGATGGGAGAATCCTAGCCTCTGGAAGTGACGATGAAACAATCAAATTGTGGCAGGTGTATACTGGTGAAATAAGAACCCTCATTGGACACGTTGCTCCTCACACCAAAGCATTTGACTCACATTCTGTAAATGCCGTGGTGTTTAGCCCCGATGGAACGATACTGGCGTCCGGCAGCGACGACAATACAATCAAGTTATGGGACGTGAAGACGGGCAGCGAATTGCGAACGCTTATTGGACATGCTGATCACGTCTTTTCTATTGCGTTTAGTCCAGACGGGCAAACTTTGGCTTCTGGTGGGCTCTTTGATAACACGATTAAGTTGTGGGACGTAAAAACCGGGAGAAATGTACTGACGCTGAGCGGAGACTTCAGTCTCATTTATTCCGTCGCTTTTAGTTCAGACGGTAAAGTATTAGCTTCTGGTGGTGCAGATGCAAAGGTAACCCTCTGGGACACAAAGACTGGCAAGGAACTGTGTCGCTTGATAGGCGAAAGCGAGAACAATTGGGTAGTTGTTACTCCTGAAGGACGCTTCGATACCAATAAACTTGACACTCCGGAGGGCTTGCACTGGATCCTGTCTGACGCTCCGTTCACGGCGCTTTCCTTTGAAGTTTTCATGCGGGATTACTACGAGCCCAAGTTGCTGCCGCGTCTGTTGAAATGCACCGAAGAAGCGAATTGTGATCGCGAGTTCAAGCGCGTCCGCGATCTTTCCTCGCTCAATCGGACTCAACCAAGGATCGATATAGCAATGGTTGCGCCCACGGCTTGGCAAAATACTGTCCAGGTTTCTGTGGCGGCAAACAACGCCATTAGTGAATATCAAATAGATTCGAAGGGAGGCCGATTATTCTCCAGCGTCTACGATCTGCGTTTGTTTCGCAATGGTCAACTTGTCGGCTATTCCACCTCCGATGAGAGACTCCAATCGACTTTTCGACCTTACAAGAACTTTGATGACGAGTTGTCGGCGTGGCGTGATGCCAACAAAGTTGATTTGGTGTCCGGTAAAAGGACTTTCACGTTCACGGTCAACCTTCCTAGCAATTCAAAAGCAAAGGACGTCGAGTTTACGGCGTACGCTTTCAACGAAGACCGCGTCAAGAGCGATACGGCGAGAGCGTCGTATGATATACCAAGCAGGGTGACCTCGAACGGAAAGTCACGCGCGTACGTCATCTCCGTCGGAGTTAACGCGAACGAGAATCCTGCTTTTGACTTGCAATTTGCCGCCAACGACGCGCGTCGTTTTCAGGAAGTGCTGCCGCAACGGCTCGCTGCGACGGGAGACTATTCGGAAGTTGTTCCCATCTCGCTCATCTCGGATTGGGAATTACAGCGCGGCCAAAAGGTGGTGACGAAACGCGATGCGACCAAAACCAATTTCAAAGCGGTGCTCGATTTGCTCGCCGGCCGGCCCGTCGCAGATGAAATCAAACGCGCAATTCCTAACGCTGAAAAGTTGGCCAAGAGTACGCCCGACGACATGGTGCTGATACTCTTTTCCAGCCATGGGTACGCCGACCAAAGCGGCAACTTCTACTTCATTCCATACGACACCGGGCCAGGCGCGTGCAGCGTCTTTACGGAAACGGTGCGGCAGCGCAGCATCTCCAGCGACGAACTTTCCCTGTGGTTGCGGGATGTTGACGCGGGCCAAATGACTTTGATTGTAGATGCGTGTTATTCGACGGCAGCGATCGAAGGCTCTGGTTTCAAACCCGGCCCCATGGGCAGCCGTGGGTTGGGCCAACTAGCTTATGACAAGCGCATGAGGATCCTTACTGCTACCCAGGCGGACAATGTCGCCATGGAGTTACCCGCTGCGGCTGACGGACGGCCAATCAACCACGGGCTTTTGAGTTACGCTTTGTTGGAAGACGGACTCGGCGCAAACAAGGCTGACTTCAAACCGCAGGACAAGACGATATTTTTGGACGAGTGGCTGGAGTACGCGGTGGCAGATGTGCCCAAACTTTTCGCCAACCAGCCTCAGCCCCTCAACGAAACTCAAGCCACATCAAGACAGCGAAAGGATCGTCCGCGGCTGGTACTGCTAAAGCGACAGCTCGCTGATCCGGGTGCTTGCGGACCTGCGCCGAGTACTGGTACTGCGCGGACCCAGGAACAGCAACCATCATTGTTCGACTTCACGCGCCGCAAGCGCGAAGTTGCGCTAGTGAGAAGTCCATGACGGATTCCGATCGGCGAACACTAATTGAAAGGCTGTACCGCGAAGCGCTGGAGTTGGATGTCGCGGAGCGGCAAGCATTTCTCGCCCGCTGGTGCGGCGAAAATGCCGATCTGCAGCGCGAGGTCGAATCCATGTTAGCCGCTCATGACCCACGCAAGGGCCGTGAGACTACGCCTATTCTGCAAGCTCCTGCAATAGTCCAGACCCGTACTCCTCCGCCTGTTTTCGATCTGGTTGGCCAGACGCTCGATGGTCGTTATTACATCGAACAGAAGCTCATTAGCGGCGGCATCGGGGACTTGTATCTGGCCACAGATAAACCGGAGTTGATGTTACGGCGGGTGGTCGTCAAGGTCTTACAGGAGAAAGCGCTCGAGGATAAGTGGGTCGTCACAAAGTTTCGCCAAGAGATAGAAGCCTTAACCCGGATTGATGATCCCGGGGTAGTTGGCTTGCTGGATGCCGGAACTTTGCCGAACGGTCACCCTTATTTGGTAATGCAGTTTGTTGAAGGCGACAACCTCCGGAGTTTTATGCGCGCGGATCGCGGGATGGAGTTCGATGATGTGGTCAACATTTGGCAGCAACTGGGACGCACGCTCACGGCCGCGCACGAACGCGACGTGGTTCATCGGGATCTGAAGCCGGAAAACATCATGGTGCGCCAGCGGCGCGACGGCTCGTGGCAAGTGAAAGTAATTGATTTTGGAATAGCGAGGATCCGGAATTCGCTCGTAGCGCCCAGCACTGTTACCGCAAGAGTTGCCGGTACGGCAAGCTACATGTCGCCGGAACAAGTTGAAGGGAAAAGAGTGTCGGCCGCCAGCGATGTCTACGCGTTGGGCGTGATCGCATATGAAATGGTAACCGGACGTCGGCCCTTCAATCCTGAAACAATGTTTCAGCTTTCCGAAATGCAAAAGTCCGTGCCTCTTGCTCCGAGAGCGTTGCGCCCGGCTCTGCCGCTGGCAGCGGAACGCGCGATTCTGAAGGCTCTCTCCTACCAAAGCGGGGATCGATATCAAAAGGCTTGTGATTTCGCTGACGATCTCGTTGACGCTTTGCTTGAGGACGACAGTGTTTCCCGCCAGGAAGTCGGCGCCACGATGCCGGGTGCGGGAGTTTCGTTGGATCCTACAAGCACTCCTACCATGATGGCTACGATTCAATGCGGGTCGTTGTCGTCTGGCAGCGATCAGGCCGAGCGGCCTTCGGAACCGACAGTGGTCTCGCTGCTCAAGCCTGAAGCCGCCAGGTTCGGAAGCGCAGCACAGGCTATTCCCGAAATAAGGGCAGGTTGGTCTCGCATTGTTCTCGCAGTATCCGTCGTATTGTTAATAGCGCTCGCCGGAGTCTTTGCTCTGAAATATCGTTCCTGGTTTTCTGGCCCGGAGCGCTCGATTACTTATTGGCTGAGCGTGCAGCGAATGTACGATGGTAAAACGCTGGGCCAACCATTCGATGCTACCGGGCGCGAATACTTCCATACGGGCGATAAGTTTGTGCTGAATATCATCACTGATCAACCAGGTGCTCTGTACCTCATTGATGAAGGCCTTGGCGACAAAGGAATCCCTGAGTGGAATTTCCTTTTTCCCACCAGGAAGAACAACCAGGGGCAAGCCATGCTTGGCAGACAGCAGACGGTTCACACGGGAAATTATGTGTTCACAGGTGGCACCGGCGTCGAGAAAGTGTGGGTGGTTTGGGCGAGTCAGCAGTCGCCGGTGCTGGATCCGATCTTACATGATGCGTTGGACGACGGTGTAATTCACAATCCAGCACAGCAAGCGCAATTGCAGGGTTTCTTAAAACAATACGAATCGCTCCCAACAGACCTGGTGCAGGACGAAGCCGCCGCTCGATCTGTACTAAAGGGTCGTGGTGACCTCATTGTGCGACGTCTGGAATTTTCTCATAAGCCTAACTCATAGAGCCCCAGTGGGCAGGAGGACCCTCATGAAACAGCGATCTGAAACTAAGATTTTCTCGTGGCTCCTGATGCTCTTGATTTGCGGCACCTTCTCCCTCAATTCAGCGCAGGAAGGTTCGAAGTCGATAAAGTCGGAAGAGTATCTGGCGAAACGTCCTGCTGAAGCTCCTGCAGGAGGGGCAGCCGGTTCATCTGCAAGTGTCTCGAAGGTTACGCGACCTGTGGCCGGCAAAAGTAACAACTCAGGCCGGCAGAAGTCGGGCAAGGCCACCCCGATAAGTCAGGCGGCACCCTCATTTGTATACGTCGTTGACAAGAATTTTCCGGAAGGGCCGCCGCCGCGCAATTACGAGTACGTTCGTATGGGCGTGACGATTTGGCGCCTCTCTCCTAGTCAATGTCCAATTCAGAACTGTCCTCTTCCAAAAGTGTCTGCGGATTCCACCAAGGGATTGGTGGATACGGCGACTCGCGTAGACGATAACGTGCCCTTAAATAATGGAGAACGCGTGCGTCTTGGTCTAGAATCGCTGGCCCAGAGCGGCTATGTCTACGTCATTGATCGCGAGCAGTTTGCTGATGGCTCAAGGGGCGACGGGTTTCTGATTTTTCCTACCAGGAAAATCGATAGTGGTAAGAACTGGGCGCAGCCGGGACAGCAGATTCATTTACCGCGCGCCGGGGGATGTTTTTGCGTCAAGTCTCGCAACAACCAGAAAGTTCTAGTGGCGGACGTCCTGACGGTCGTTGTGAGTCCGAGTCCGTTACTTCGAGCGGATGAGATTGGGAATGATGCGATACCTGTTCCGCTTAGCTTAATCAATTTCCTCGATCGCGCCGACAAAGAGAAGACGTTTCGCGGCTTACTACGCGGTGGCAGCGGTCTGGCTCAAACAGCACAGGAGCAAAGCGCCGGCGCCAAAGGCTTGTTTGATACCGCATCGGTCTTAACTCAAAGTGATTTACCGCCTCAGACCTTTTTCCAAAGCCTGGTTCCCATCGGCAAAGTTGCGGTTTTCAATTTCTCACTTCAATATGGCGCTACTGGCAGCAAGGTATCTCAAAACCCGTCGCAATGAGATCGAAATGAGCGTCAACCATAAGTACTTTCTGGGCCTGACCACTCAGCATACCTACACTTACCACCGCGAGTTTGCCTGGTCCATCGGTTTATGAACCCGGTCAGGTGAGTCAATAAAAACCGCGCAGATCAGGTTTTGGCGAAGGACAGGGTGTCTGTCTAGTCGCTTTGAGTCGCGCCTTGGCTTGGTTCAACTATCAGGGAGACGGTATTGTTAATGCCTGAGAGTAGTCCAACTCCAAGTTTGCCGCAGCGTTCGATTCCTGATTGTGGGGGTAGTCGATACTGCGGCGCAGCGTCTGCTTATTATTAGATCGCCGATTGATGGATTGTGTGGGACGTGAGTGTCCGTTTTGGTTGAAGTGTAAAGAGATTCTGGATAGATGATCATCTAGAGGGATCGATCCACAAAGATGTCTCACTCGTCCATTCATTATTACGCGATTATTTTGCCGGGGGTTAGCATCGCCCAGAAAAGCGTAGATAATAATTCTGCCCATGAAGCAACGCCGCAGTATCTAACCACTCCTTATCTGCTTCGAGAGACCCGTTCCAAATTCGGGTGGATATGTTCTACTTCGGCCGTACGCCTGTATTAACACGTTCTCAGCCTGATGCCTTCCTAAGCATACGCCTGCATGCGCGATCAAGAGGTTGGTAAAAGGCCGTCCGCTCTGCGGAGCAAGTGGACAAGGTTGGGTTCATCATATAAGGGATTTACTCCGGGAGGCACTGTCGGTCCTTAAACCGAACAACCGCTAATAGGTACAATAGCGGGGCCGCCGCCAAAAAGAGGCCAACAGATTTCTTAGCGTTTTGCTAAGTGGTCGATGCTCGGGAACACATACTTATGCTGTTAGACTACCGGAAGACGAGCGGGCCGCTTCGCGGCACGGCGTCGTAACGGCACGGACGAGTCATCGAGAAGCGTAACTAATAAAGGAGCAGCAGGCGGGCGTTTGAAAGAAGATTCCCTCAATCATCAGACTGAAGCCTCGGCGGTGAGTCTTAACCCGCTGATAGTTGGCTCATCTGATCATCTCAATAGCGTCGCTCAGAAGCGTCTGCCGCTTGGCCCAGAATTACAACTCGCGCTTAATCTGATTCCGGCGCATACCTGGTACGCCGTTCCATCCGGCGCGCTCACGTTCGTGAATGAACGAACTGCAGATTATCTTGGACTACCGAAAGACCATCCTCTCCGTTTCGGCATCGATACTGGCGCAGAGTGGGATTATCACATCGCTCTGTTGCATCCGGACGATCACGAAGATTCACGTCACGTGTGGTCAACTTCCTTACGCACGGGCCGCGCCGCTGAGGGGACCTTTCGGGTTCGTAGCGCCGAAAGCGGGTATCGATGGTTCCTCAGTCGTGCGGACCCCGTCCGGGATGCGAACGGAACCCTTCTGTATTGGATTGGGGTTAATCTCGACATTGAAGAACGGAAGCGGGCCGAGCAAGAGCTTCGAGACATCCTCGATACTATTCCGGCTATAGTGTGGGTTGCGCTGCCTGATGGCTCCAATGCTCACGTAAACGGCCGATTCGTGGAGTACGCGGGCATGACGCCGGCACAAACGGCCGGGTCAGCGTGGAGAGAAGCAATCCATCCCGATGATCTTCAGGCGCATGAAACCCGATGGCGCGCGTCCATTGCCACCGGCGAACCTCATGAGAGCGAGGTTCGTTTTCGCCGGGCGGACGGGGCATACCGATGGCATTTGGACCGCGGCCTTCCATTGCGAGCTGAGGATGGAAACGTCATCAAATGGTATGGCGTTGTCACTGACATCGAAGACCGAAAGCGCGTCGAAGAAGCCCTGCGGCGTAACGAGCATTGTCTGGCAGAAGCCCAACGACTGAGCCACGTCGGCAGCGTGGGAATGGA
>JAVEEA010000114.1 GCA_030840675.1 Pyrinomonadaceae bacterium | reverse complement strand
CATCAAATCAGACAAATGGATTCGCCGGATGGCGACCGAGTTTAAGATGATCGAGCCCTTCGAAGCGGGCCAGGTTAAGGAAGCCGATGGCAGGCGAATAGTCTCTTACGGCACGTCCAGCTACGGCTATGACATTCGCTGCGCCGACGAGTTCAAACTCTTCACCAACATCAATAGCACGATCGTCGATCCCAAGGAGTTTGACGCGCAGAACTTTGTCGACGTGAAGGGCGATTCGGTATTGATTCCACCCAACAGTTTCGCGCTGGCGCGCACGATTGAATACTTTCGCATTCCCCGAAACATCCTCACCATCTGTCTCGGCAAGAGCACTTACGCGCGTTGCGGCATTCTGGTAAACGTCACGCCGTTTGAACCTGAGTGGGAAGGTTACGTGACCCTTGAGTTTTCCAATACCACGCCGTTGCCCGCCAAGATCTACGCCAATGAAGGCGTCGCGCAGGTAATTTTCTTCGAGTCGGATGAAGTTTGCGAAACCTCTTACAAAGATCGCGGCGGCAAATATCAAGGACAACGCGGCGTGACGCTACCAAAGATGTGAAGAAGAAGAAGTGGCAGCGGTGAGGACGAATAGCACATGGACTACGTAAAGCTGGGACAAACCGGGCTCAAAGTTTCGCGCGTGTGCCTCGGTTGCATGACTTACGGCGTACCAGACCGCGGCGCGCATCCCTGGTCTCTCGACGAGGAGCAGAGCCGTCCCTTCATCAAGCGTGCACTCGAACTCGGCATAAACTTTTTCGATACTGCGAATACTTACTCCGACGGCACCAGCGAAGAGATCGTGGGCCGGGCGCTCGGCGACTTTGCGCGGCGTGAGGAAGTTGTGATCGCCACGAAAGTATTTTACCCGATGCGCGAAGGGCCGAATGCGCGCGGATTGTCGCGTAAGGCGATCATGACTGAGATCGATGCGAGCCTGCGGCGACTGGGTACGGACTATGTCGATCTATATCAGATTCATCGTTGGGACAAATATACCCCGATCGAAGAAACGCTCGCAGCGTTGCATGATGTGATCAAGGCGGGGAAGGCGCGTTACATCGGGGCCTCTTCGATGTTTGCCTGGCAGTTTTCGAAAGCGCAGTACCTGGCCCGGCTAAACGGCTGGACGCCGTTTGCTTCAATGCAGAACCACTACAACTTGCTTTATCGCGAAGAGGAACGCGAGATGATGCCGCTCTGCGCAGCGGAGGGCGTCGGGGTCATACCCTGGAGTCCGCTCGCCCGCGGGCGGCTGGCCCGCGCGTGGGGTGAAACGACAAATCGTTCCGAGGCCGATGAGTTTGGTAAGACGCTTTATGTTGCCGCCGAAGATTCCGATCGCAAGACCGTCGCGCGCGTTGGTGAAATTGCTGTGCAACGCGGCGTGCCGGCGGCGCAGGTTGCACTCGCGTGGATCGCACAGAAACCCTTCGTGACTGCACCCATCGTCGGCGCTTCCAAGTCGCACCACCTCGACGATGCAATTGCGGCGCTCTCGCTAAACTTAACCACGGAAGAGATTGCTGCGCTGGAGGAACCTTATGTACCCCACCCGGTCGTTGGATTCTAACCGCTCCAGCGACGACGCGGATCCGCAACTCGACGTTTTAAGTTTCAAGCGTCTGGACGCAAACGCGGTCCTGCCCACGCGTGGCAGCGAGCACGCAGCTGGCCTGGACATCTGCGCGCTTGAATTCTTAGCGATTCAACCGGGCGAGCGCGCACTTGCGCGCACCGGGTTGGCCGTCGCGATACCCGTGGGTTACTACGGACGGCTCGCGCCGCGTTCAGGTCTAGCGACGAAGCAGGGACTCGATACCCTTGCTGGTGTGATTGACGCGGACTATCGCGGCGAGATTCTTTGCCTGCTTTACAACGCTGGAGCGGAACCAATACACCTGCCCGCGCAGAGCAAGATTTGCCAGTTGATAATCGAAAAAATAATTACTCCAGTGTCTGCGTGGGCCGATGAAATTAGCGAGACCGATCGCGGCGGCGGCGGCTTTGGTTCCACCGGATAGTGCTTAGCCGTGGATTTTCACGGACTAATAAGGATCTGGTTAGTCAGAACCGATCTGGTGAGTAGTGGTTTCCGATCCGCGTTTGGCGCGTAAAGCGGCGACTACTGTGCGGTTAGTTCAGTGGGATTTCGAGTGGTTGCGGCAAGCGCTCGATTTGCAATGCCAGACCGCGCGGACTCGCGACGGGTTCCTGCTTCGGAGTTTCGAAAAAAAGAAATCCCTGGTGGCGCCGATCCGTTGTGGACAGAGGCGACTTCAAATCAAGCGCGTAAGCGGTAAACTCTTTTTCGAATTGTTTGCGCGAATTTGGGTTGTAAGCGTAGACGTCATTTGCCTTGAGAATGCGCGCGACGGCTGACTTCGGCGTAACCAGTTTCCATTCGCGGCCTTCACCGTCGTGCAAACGGAAGCGCACTTTCTTCGTTTCCACCGCTACACCACTTTCGAAAACCAACTCCAGACGCACCGGCAAAATTCCACTCAAAGGCAGGTTAGCCTCGAAGAGTTCCTGGCTCTCTTCGTCACTCATGAGCGGCGCGACTCTAACGGCGACCCCGCCTGCGCTCGCGCTCTTCACGTCAGCAGGCAACGGCGGCAGCTCGACCACGGGTTTCACTTTGAAAAGCCCGCCCGAGCACGCAGTCATAAAAAGAAGTGGAGCCAGAAAAAAGATCGACGAGAGTCGCCGGTTGATCATGGCCCTCAATTTAGCACAGGCGCCGGTTGCCGGGACAGACCACGGACCAAAGCGGCGCCGGACCGCCGCACTCCAGGAAGTTGTCGCAACCGGAAGTTCGCGCTTTCAGTTATGTTACTATTTCCCAAATATGATTAGACCATTTGGCGGTGTTCAGCCGCGGATTCCAGAGAGTGCTTACGTTGACGTGAGCGCGCAAGTAATCGGCGACGTGCAACTGGGAGAGCAGGCTTCAATCTGGTGCAACGCCGTCCTGCGCGGCGACATGTTTTATATTCGGGTGGGCGATCGCTCGAACATTCAGGACAACTGCGTAGTGCACACGCGCACCGGTTCCCATCCGACGATTCTTGAAGAGGAAGTGACGGTGGGCCATAGCGTCACGCTGCATGGTTGCTACATCGAGCGCGGCGCGCTGATTGGGATTGGCTCGATTGTGTTAGACGATGCGCGCGTCGGTGCGCAGTCTCTCATCGCCGCTGGTTCACTAATCTCCCCGGGCACGATCATTCCACCGCGTTCGTTAGTGATGGGAACGCCGGGACGCGTGAAGCGCGAGCTCACGGACGAGGAAGTGTTGGGACTCAACGCGTTTTGGCAGAACTACGTCGAGTACATTCCGCGCCACAAGGCGGAGTAAGTTTGGAGTTTCGAGTTTGGAGTTTCGAGTTTCGAGTTTGGAGTTTCGAGTTTCAGATTTGAGGTCCTGACAGTCGAACCCAAAAACCCGAAACTCGACCCCCGTAACTCGAAACCCGAAACCCGAAACTCGTAACCCGAAACTCGTAACCCGAAACTCGTAACCCAAAACTATCATGTCAAAGACCCAGCCAGCGCGCGGCATGCGCGATTTTCTTCCCGAGGATGTGCGGCGGCGTGAATACGTCATCGGCGTTATTCGGGACGTCTACGAGCGCTACGGGTTTGAGCCGCTCGAGACGCCGGCGGTGGAGAATATCGAAACGCTGCTCGGCAAGTATGGCGAAGAAGGCAACCAACTCATCTTCAAGATACTGAAGCGGGGCGTGCATGAAGCGACCGGTGAAGCCGACCTGGCGTTGCGCTACGATCTAACGGTGCCACTGGCGCGTGTCGTAGCGGAATATCGCGACCGGCTGCCGAAGTTTTTCAAGCGTTACCAAATTCAGCCCGTGTGGCGCGCCGACCGTCCCGCGCGCGGCAGGTTTCGCGAGTTCTACCAGTGCGACGTTGACATCCTTGGCTCTCGTTCAATGCTCGTTGAAGCTGAGATATGCGCGGCCGCGCATGACGTTTTGACCAAACTTGGGTTCGACAATTTTTCGATTCGGATAAATCACCGCTACGCGTTGACTGGAGTATTGCAGGCGGCTGGAGTTGCGGAAGAGAAGCATGACGCAGCGTTGATCGCCCTGGACAAGTTAGACAAGATCGGCCGCGGCGGCGTCGAGCAGGAATTTGCCGAGCGGGGAATTGAGGTGGCGGCGGGGCGTAGACTGCTCGATTTTTTCAGCGAGTTGAGCTCGCTGGATCAGGCGGCGGAGTTGGCCGTAAGCGAAGATCTATCGCAGAAACAGAAGGCTTTGAACGCGGCCATCCTCGGCAGGTTGGTCGAGTTTGTCGGCGACAACGAACTTGGGGCGCGCGGCGTCGATGAGTTGCGCCGGATTCTAAAGTTTGCCGCGGCTGAAGCGACCGGTGCACGTATCGAGATCGATCCGAGCCTCGCGCGCGGACTGTCTTACTACACTGGCGCGATCATGGAGATCAACGTAAAAGATCTTCCCGGCAGCCTGGGCGGCGGCGGGCGTTACGATAACCTGGTCGGCATGTTTCTAAAAGGCGAGAGTGTGCCGGCGTGCGGCTTTTCGTTGGGGCTGGAAAGAATCATTGTGGTAATGACGGAGCGGGAAATGTTTCCGCCCCAACTCAGCGGTGCGCCCGCTGAGGTAATGGTTAGCATTTGGAATGAAGAGTCGATGACTGAAGCGATCAGTCTCGCGCAGGAGTTGCGACGCGCGGGGCTGCGCGTTGACCTCTATCCTGAAGCGGACAAGCTGGGCAAACAATTCAAGTATGCCGCCGCGCGCCTGATTCCTTTCGTCGCGGTTATCGGCGACGACGAGCGCGCGCGGGGCGAAGTTTCGCTTAAGGACATGCGCTCCGGTGAACAGCGAAACTTGAAACGCGAGGACGTCGCGTTGCACCTTCGTCGAATGATGTAGGAAACGGTCACAGTAGAAACTATGAACGAATCATTGGCAACACACTATCTCGCCGACTCGATCGCGAGTCTCCGTTCGTACAAGAAACTCGCCGACAAGGCGCTCGCGCAACTGAGTGAGGATGAGTTTTTCATCATGCTCGACCAGGAGGCGAACAGTGTTGCCGTCATCATGAAGCATATGGCCGGCAACATGTTCTCGCGTTGGACCGACTTCCTTACGACCGACGGCGAGAAACCCAATCGCAAGCGAGATCTGGAGTTTGAAATCGAACCGAAGACCGGCAAGGATGAAATGCTGGCTTACTGGGAACAGGGCTGGCAGTGTGTCTTCGGGGCTCTCGAACCGTTACAAGCGGACGACCTGGAAAAGAAAGTTTTCATTCGCGGCGAAGAGCACACCGTCTTGCAGGCGATCAATCGCCAACTTATGCACTACGCCAACCACATCGGCCAGATCGTTTTCCTGGCCAAGCATTTTCGTTCAGTGGAGTGGCAGTCGTTGAGCATTCCGCGCAACCGTTCCGCCGAGTTTACCGCGCAGCTGCAAGCGCGAGGTGGCAGTACAAATACTGAAGGACGGCTCACTGAGGCAATCAAGTTTGCCGAAGACTCCCAAGCCGACAGCGCTCGTTAAATATCCGGAGGGCCATGTCGTTGCAAATCCTAAACGTGAACCATGTCAACGTAACGGTGCCTGCGGCCCTCGAGGAAGCTGCCCGGCATTTTTATGGAGTCGTGTTGGGGTTGCCACAAATTCCCAAACCCGATGGCCCACGAAAACACGTGGGCGCATGGTTTGATATTGGCGCCACCCAGCTCCACTTGTCGCTGGCTGAGGGCGTGGATAATTACGCCAGCGGCGCGCACGTTTGTTACCAGGTGGCGGATGTTGCGGAAGCGAAGGAACAATTGCAGCAAGCCGGCGTCACGGTCGTTAAGGATGAGCCCGCCCGGTTCTTCGTGCGCGATCCCGGCGGGAATCTGATCGAGGTGGCCCAAGCTCCCCGGTAAGAGCGTCGCCGCATTGACGGCTGGCATCGCGCGACTCACCCAGTTAATATCCAAACATGCTCGATAACCTCGGAAATTTAGAACGCACCCATTCGTGTGGCGCTTTGCGTCCCGGTGACGTTGGCAAGCGCGTGACTTTGATGGGCTGGGTGGCCCGTCGCCGCGACTTTGGTGAACTCACCTTCATCGACCTGCGCGATCGAGACGGCGTGACGCAGGTCGTGCTCAATTCCGAAGACGCACCCGCGGCGCACGCG
Organism: Pyrinomonadaceae bacterium; assembly: GCA_030840675.1. Classification (GTDB taxonomy): domain Bacteria; phylum Acidobacteriota; class Blastocatellia; order Pyrinomonadales; family Pyrinomonadaceae; genus PSRF01. The sequence goes on along the minus strand of JAVEEA010000114.1, from coordinate 12,488 downwards.
AAAGCCAAAGACGTGCGCGGTGAATACGTGCTGGCTGTAACCGGCGAAGTTACGCTACGCGAAGAGAGCCAACGCAATGTGAAGCTGGCAACGGGCGAAGTGGAAGTTCACGCGCGTGAGTTGTTGGTACTTAACGACGCGCGCACACTTCCGTTTCAATTGGAAACCGCGTCCAACGATTCACTCGCCAGCGAAGACCTGCGTTTGAAGTATCGCTATCTTGATTTGCGCCGGCCGCAGCTGCAGGCAAATCTGCGTCTGCGACATCGTATGCTGCGAGAAATTCGTAGCTACATGGATGAGCAGGGGTTCACTGAACTCGAGACTCCGATCCTGATTAAGTCAACGCCGGAAGGCGCGCGCGACTACATCGTGCCCTCGCGCGTGCAGCCGGGAAAATTCTTCGCGTTGCCGCAGTCGCCGCAGTTGTTCAAACAGCTCTGCATGATTGCGGGCCTCGATAAGTATTTTCAAATCGCGCGTTGCTTTCGTGACGAAGACCTGCGCGCCGATCGTCAGCCTGAATTTACGCAGCTCGACGTCGAACTTAGTTTCGCCACGCTCGACCAGATCTATTCGATTACCGAAGGGCTGTTCGCGCGCGTCTTCAAGTTGATTGGCGTCGAGCTGCCGTTACCGTTTCCGCGTTTCACCTACGCCGAAGCAATGCGTCGCTGGGGCTCGGACAAACCCGATCTGCGCGTCGCGGGGATGGAGCTGCAGGACCTGACGCCGACATTGCAAGGCACTGATTTTGCACCCTACGCCGCGGCCCTCGCGGGCGGTGGAGTCGTGAAGGGAATCGTGTTGCGAGGCGGCGCGACACTTTCGCGCAAGACTCTCGACGACCTACAGGAGTTTGCTAAACGCTATGGAGCCGCCGGCCTCGCATGGATCAAGCTTGGCGATGAAACGACTTCATCTCTATTGAAGCCGCTTGGTGAAGAGGGCGTGGGTAAACTCGCCGCGACCGCGTCGGCGGCAAAGGGCGACGCCGTGTTGATCGTGGCCGGCAAGTCGAAAGTAGTTGCCGCCAGCCTGGGAGCGTTGCGTAACGAGCTGGCGCGACGGGAGAAATTGATTCCGGCGAATGTCTACTCGCCTTTGTGGGTTACTGAGTTTCCCATGTTTGAGTACCACGAGGACGACGATCGTTACTACGCGATGCATCATCCGTTCACGTCTCCCGTCGATGAAGATTTAAGTCTATTGGAGCGTGCGGTAGACGGCGGCGAGACTGACCTGCTGGGCCAGATACGCACCAAGGCTTATGATCCAGTGATCAACGGCGTAGAGTTAGCGAGCGGTTCAATTCGTATTCACCGGCGCGACGTGCAGCGGCTCGTCTTCAAAGCACTCGGCATGACTACCGAGGAGGCGCGCGCACGTTTTGGCTTCTTTCTCGACGCGCTGGAATTTGGCACTCCGCCCCACGGCGGCATCGCGCCTGGTATCGAGCGTCTAGTGATGGTGCTGATCGGTACCGAGAATATTCGCGACGTGATGGCGTTTCCGAAGACAGCGTCCGCGACTGACTTGATGATCGATGCCCCGGGCGAGGTTGATCAGAAGCAGTTGGATGAGTTGCATCTCAAGATTGTGGACAAAGTGTAACGCATCGCCGGAGCGCGGGCGCCCCTGCCCGCACACGCACCGTCAGGCGCGCAGGACTGGTTCAGAAATTTTGTTCGCGCTGGCGCTCATGGCGGGCGCGGGCACCCGCGCCCGCGCTCCCAACAAGAGGTCGACTCTAATCCAAAGTTCAGCGCCAGGATGATCACTCTTAGAAGCTCACAACGCGATCAGATTTTTGCGTACGCGCGCGCGGCGGCGCCGGCCGAATGCTGCGGCTTGATTGGCGGCAACTTAAACGGTCACGCGACCACAATCTATTCACTCCGTAACACCGCCGCCGATCGGATCGTTTCCTATGAAGCCGCTCCCGAAGATCTTTTCGCGGCCCAGCGGCAGATGCGCGAGTGCGGCGAAGAGCTATTGGCCATCTATCATTCACATCCGCGTGCCGTGGAACCGGCGCCTTCTGAGACTGATGTGCGACTCGCATACTATCCCCAAGCTCTTTATTTCATCGTTGGTCTTGCCGGACCCCGGCCCGTGATGCGCGCGTTTCGCATCTCAGAGCGGGAAGAGCGTTGGGAGGCGGTTGAGTATGAAATTGCAGACGCGTAAGATTGAACCAATCACTCAGACCTTTCGTAGGACGTGCTAATGGCGCCGAAGAAAAGTAAGTACGACACCAATCCACTGGACCCTGACTTCGTCAAGCAAACCGACGAAATTCGGAACGACTCAGGAAACCGTGGCGACACCCAGCAAGTGAAAGGGACCACGCGCGAAGCTGCCGCGCCCGCCCCCGCGCGCGATCCTGTTTATTCAGAGGCGCCCACCAGACGTTACGACAATCCTCCACTTGATGCTCCCTACCCGTCGATCTTCGTGCCGCCTACTTACTCTCCCCCTGCACCTTATCAACCACCGGTCACACCATATCGGCCCTTCGATCCAAGACCGACTTCGCGCGCGGTTCGCGGGATAGGGTTGCCGGAAAAATGGGCGTTGCTACTACCGTACTTGCCGGCTTACATCGGGATTGTGCCGGCGCTGCTGGAGTTGGTCATGGTTCCCCGCCGCGAAACTCGCGTTCGCTTCCATGCGGCCCAAGCCCTTTCTCTGCACGTTGCCATACTGCTTGTGCGAACGCTTTTTTCAATGGTTGCTACGTTGACGGGAAGTACGGCGGGCGGGAGCCTGTTTCGGCTCGCGGCCCTGGTATTCCTGATCATTTCCATGGCGCGCGTTTGGAAAGGCAAGCCGCACGAGATTGCGCCGCTGGCGGAACCGACCAAGTGGTTCAACGAGCACATCGAACCGCGAAACAAGTCATAGCGCAACTCTGATGGCATTGACCTTGCAGCACCACGCGCGGAGGTTTGCCAAATCGTCAACTTGCACCAGGTTCGGACTGAAATCGTGCTCCGTGATTCGCGGGATGTTGCGTTTTGGTTCAGCATTGCCTTCCGAGTTGTGACTAACCGGGAAGCTCGCAAACGTCCATTTTCAGTTATTCATCAAACCTACGTCAGGCGCAATACTCTCCTCCCTAAGCGGCGCGAGTATGGTGATAAATAGCAGCCTTTGAAGGATGAGACAGAAAACTTGCAAGTGCGGCTACCCGAGGACCAAGCCGCTTTTTTGTGCAGCGATGTCGGTCCCGGCCGGAACATTTCCGGCCGCATTGAGATGGAGGAAACGATGACTAGAATATCAACTAATAGATTACCAGCATTGGTCGCCTGGCTAACGACCCTCGCGATCTTCGCTATGCCCGTCGCCGTCTTTTCCCAGACGCAAATTAAGTATCACAGCAACAAGTACAAAACTTCCGACGATGTAAAGGTGGGACGGCAGGCCGCCGCCGAAGTTGAACAGCAGATGCCGATCCTGCGCGACGCTGATGCCACGAATTATGTCTCGCGCGTGGGCCAGCGACTGGTAAATGCGATTCCCTCCGAGTTTCAACATCCGGAGTTCCAGTACTATTTCAAGATTGTAAACGCGCGCGACATAAACGCTTTCGCGCTGCCCGGCGGCCCCATGTACGTCAATCGCGGCATGATCGAAGCGGCGCACAATGAGGGCGAGATGGCGGGCGTTATGGCCCATGAACTGAGTCACGTGGCCCTGCGTCATGGTACGGCCCAGGCGTCGAAAGCGCAGAAGTATGGTTTGCTGGCGGGCATTCTCGGCATTGGTGGACAGATCATTGGTGGACCAGCCGGTGCGGCGGCACAGATTGCCGGACAGGGAGTGGGAGTTTATTTCCTGAAGTTTAGCCGCGAGTACGAAACGGAAGCAGATGTTTTGGGCGCGCGCATCATGGCAAACGCCGGATACGATCCGCGCGATCTCGCCAACATGTTTAAGACGATCGAACAACAAAGCGGCGGGGGCGGCGGCGGCTTTTTGAGCGACCACCCGAGCCCGACCGATCGGTATGCGCGGATTAACCAGGAAGCGCAGTACCTGCGCGTCACTAATCCAATCCGCAGTAATGGCGACTTTGAGCGAGTTCAATCGCGCCTGCGCGGAATGGGCCGTGCTCCGACGATGCAGGAGATTGCGCAAGGTGGTCAGCGTTATCCCACTGGCGAGTCGACGGGAAATTACCCGACCAATGCGCCGCGTGGACGAGTGGAATACCCCTCGACGCGTTACACGCAATATTCAACAGTGGGCGGACTGGTGCGCGTCAGCGTCCCAAGCAACTGGCAACAGCTGGCGGAGAACAACTCAGTCTGGTTCTCACCGCAGGGCGCTTACGGCCAGTATCAGAATCAGGTCGTCTATACGCACGGTGTTAATCTCGGCGTTACGCAAACCCAAAGTCGCAGCCTGCCCGAGGCGACGCAGCAGTTCTTGAACGGACTGACCCAGGGTAACGGCAGCTTGCGTCAACGCGGCAGTTTGCTGCGCACTACCGTCGCCGGACGCACCGGTTTGACTACGACGCTTACTAACGTCAATGAGGCCACCGGTCAGGCGGAAACGGTAACGCTGGTAACCACGCAAACCCGGAGCGGCGAGTTGCTTTACCTGCTCGCAGTGGCGCCGGATAACGACTCGGCGAGTTATCAGGCGGCGTTTCGCAACGTCATGCGATCGATTCAGATTAACGACTGATTGGAATGGTAGATTAGTAGACAGCAGACAGTAGACAGTAGACAGAAACAGCCCGGAGAACAATGAAGGCCCGCTTTCGAGCGGGCCTTTTCTTCAGCAGACGGAGGATCGGTCTACCTCTAACCGGACAGACGAACATCCCTTTACTCCGAACAAACGAACATCGTTTACTCCGGACAGACGAACATCGTTTACTAAAAGGTGAACATAGCAAACCGGAGTGACAGCTCAACGTCACGTTAGGACCAGCGCATCGTTAAGGCAGTAGCTTCTAACTGGCTGCCTGCTGACAACTGTTTACTGACTACTGTTTACTGACTACTCTTTACTGTCCGCGTTCTTTCGCTTCCTGCCAGAGTGTCTCCAGTTCAGCGATCGTGGTGGCCTCAAACGGCTGCCCGCGCTCGCGCAGTTTTCTTTCGATATAGCCAAAGCGCCGGCGAAACTTGCGGTTAGTCAACTTCAAAGCTGCTTCGGGTTCGACCTTGAGATGGCGCGCGATGTTTGTTACCGCAAACAATAAATCGCCCACCTCCTCGCGCACAAAAGTGTGATCGGCTTCCGACGCTGAGGCCGCATGTGTCTGAATAGCGGCGCGTAGTTCGCCCACTTCTTCCTCCAGCTTTGTGAAAATATCTTCGAGCTGTTTCCAGTCAAAGCCGACACGCGCGGCTTTGGAAGAAAGTTGATGCGCTTCCATCAGGGCCGGCGCTTTCGACGAAACGCCGTTCAGCAAAGAGTCTTCGCGCACGTCTTTGCCCGCGGCGAGTCGTTCCTCCTGCTTCATCGCTTCCCAATTACGTAGCACGGTGGCCGTGTCGTTCGCGTCTGTGTCGCCGAAAACATGGGGATGGCGGCGTACCATCTTGTCGTGAATTGCGCCGGTCACGTCGTTGATGTTGAAGTCGCCTTGTTCCTGGGCCACCTGCGCGTAGAAAACGATTTGGAAAAGTAAATCGCCCAGCTCGTCGCGCAACTCGTTTGGCCGTCCGGCGCGCGCCTCCTCCACCGCCTCGAAGGCTTCATACGCTTCCTCCAACAGCATGGGTGCGAGCGTGGCGTAGGTTTGTTCGCGGTCCCAGGGACAACCGTCGGGAGCGCGCAGTTTCTGCATCAGTTTGATCAGGTCTTCGAAGGTGGCAGGCATGAGCTTAGTCTAAAGTCCAAAGTCTAAAGTCCAAAGTGCAGAGTCAGCAGTGATCTGCAAAAGGCGGCTGTCTTGCGAGGCTACAGTGCGAATGCTACCATCGAGATACCAAACAAACTGGCGGAAAGACGCGAGCAATCATGCGCTGATCGCACTGTCTCGCTGGCCCGAAAAGCGATGAGCAAAGGAAGCGGCAAGTAACCATGAACGAGGAACAACCAAGTTATAAAGTAACGGATCGACGGCTTTTCAACCCTGACGGCTCACCGCGCGAGGTACCTGAAGACGAGCGTCCGGATGTGAAGGCTGAGGTCACTCCGAGTCCCGAGGCCGCACCGACGGCGGCGGCTGAACCATTAACTACCGCTCCGACTGCCAATGCTGAGACGACGGAAGCAAAGCCGCAACCAGCGGAACCCGTGCGAGCAGGGGATAGCGAGGCGTCGTCGCCGGGAGACGAGTTGGGCCCGGAAGTTGAACTCGCCGGCGCGGATGATCCGGCCAGCTTTGCGAGTTTCATGATGTCGATTGCCTCCAATGCTGCCTCGTCGCTCGGCATGATGGAACATCCGGTAACCGGGAAACGTGAAGTGGACTTGGAATTGGGAAAACACTGGATCGATGTGCTGGGGATGCTGCAACAGAAAACCCGCGGCAATCTGCTGCCCCAGGAGCAACAAATTCTCGAGGGCCTGCTCTCCGACTTGCGGATGCAATTTGTTTCGCTGACCAACGCGACGCCCGCTAAGCCGCGTGCGTTTTCCAGTCGCGACATCACCGGCGGCTAGTCGGGTTAGTAAATAGTAAATAGTGAATAGCGCAGTGCCAGACGAATTGCTAATTACGATTCATCATTCACCATTCACTGTCTACCAGCATGAAGCTTACATTTCTCGGTACCGGAACATCGACGGGCGTCCCTTCCATTGGTTGCGAATGTGAAACCTGCACCTCCGCAGACCCACGCGATAAACGTCTGCGCGTGTCTGTAGTTATTGAACACGCGGGACAGTCCGTACTAATCGATACCTCTTCCGACTTTCGCCAACAGGCTCTGCGTTACGGTCTGAAGCAACTGGACGCCGTGCTGATCACGCATTGCCACGCCGACCACATCTTTGGCCTCGATGATATTCGCCCACTGAACTTCCGTTACGGCGCGCTCGGCGTTTATGCGAATGACCGAGCCTGGGTTGATATCCGGCGCATCTTCAAATACATCTTCGAGCCTTCCCACTTCGGCGGTGGTCTGCCACAGGTGATTTCGCACACCGTTCTTCCCGGCGCGCAGTTTTGCCTGGGCGGAGACTTGCTGATTACTCCGCTCGAGGTGATCCACGGACGGCTGCCGGTGATGGCGTATCGCCTGAACGATTTTGCGTACGCAACCGACCTCAGTGAGATTCCCACGGCAACGCTGGCCCAACTGCAGGATCTTGACGCGCTCGTGCTTGACTGCCTGCGCTTCACGGAGCACCCGACGCATCTCTGGCTGGACAAAGCGTTGGCTTACATCGCGGAGATCAAACCCAAACGCGCTTACCTGACCCACATCGCGCACGACGTGAGGCACGCGCGCGATATGGCACGGTTGCCCGCTGGAGTCGAATGGGCCTACGACGGACTTGAAGTAAGTGATGAGTGAAGAGTGAAGGGTGAAAGGTGAAAGGTGAAAGGTGATGAGTGATGAGTAATGAATGAAGAGTGATAATTCAAGAGTGATGACTCAAGAGCAATAGTGGTTCGGCTGCTGAGGACTAGTGTAGGTTCGTCTTGCTGAAGCGGCGCATTCATTCCTCATTACTCCGCACTTATTACTTCTCACTCTTCACTCCGTCTGCAGTTCTCAGCACTTTCTTTATGAGACTATTCCACGGTATAGACAACGCTGAAATCCAACGGCCGACGGTGCTGACACTCGGCGTGTTCGATGGGCTGCACCTGGGCCATCAATTGATTGTGCGGACCGTCGCTGAACGGGCACGCGCTGTTGCCGCGGTGCCGACCGTAATTACTTTCGATCCCCATCCACGTGCGGTGTTGCATCCCGAGTCAGCGCCACCGCTCCTGCAAACGCTCGATCAAAAAGTTGAAGGCTTTGGCGTGCTCGGCATCGAGCAAACAATCGTCATTCGCTTTGACGAACAGTTTTCCCAAATTCGCGCCCAGGATTTTCTCCGCGAAGTGGTGAACGATCGCTTGCAGGCGAAAGAAGTTTTCCTGGGCTGCGGTTTCGCGTTTGGACACAACCGCGAGGGCAACATTGAACTACTCAAGCGCGTGAGCCGAGAACTTGATTTCTTTGCCGCTGAAGTTCCCGAGGTGCGGATACGCAGCCAAAGAGTCAGTTCAAGTAAAGTTCGTCGCTTGTTAACCGAAGGCAACGTAAATCTCGCGCGGCGGCTATTGGGGCGACCCTATGGCGTTGAAGGCCTGGTTGAAAGGGGCGCCGAACGTGGCCGGCAACTGGGATTTCCCACAGCCAACTTACACCCACGTAACCGCGTCATACCCCGCAATGGTGTGTACGTGACCGGCACGCTGATCGACGGCGAGTGGCGGCGCAGTATTACGAATGTGGGCGTGCGGCCCACTTTTGGCGCCGATTCGGAACCTTCGGTGGAGACATTCGTAATGGACTGGGCGGGCGATCTCTATGGGGACGTGGTGCGGGTACGGTTTCTCCACCGCTTGCGCGCTGAGCGTAAGTTTGGTTCGATCGACGAATTGAAAACGCAGATCGAAAGAGACGTGGCACGCGCCCAGCGTTACTTCGATAGCAGCGGTACGCGGCACGCCCTGTCCCTGGTCTGACTTATATAGGTTCGCCACGCGGAACGGGTAGCAAAATTCTTTGGTTAGTAGCTAGTTCTATGAACGACGATCAAGCATTGGTTTCAATGAACCCTGGTTCGAACAGCAACGGTCACGCCGCTGCTCTCGGTCCCCCTGTGGTTGCGACTTCCTCCCCGAGCCAGACCAGTCCGGCGCCCGCCCCGCTGGATGATGAACTCGTAGCTGAAATTCTCAAGGGACGCGGACTGCGCGGTTGGTTGCGACTCGCGCAAGTGGCTCGCGTCCTCGGATTATTTACCCTCTATCTTTTCCTCGACACCTACCACATCCGCGCTGACTTTAACCGTCGCATAAGCGAGCGACGTCGCGAGGCAGCGGCGGGCAAGGATCTGCTGACACGCTTGCAAGCGCGTGCTCGCGAAGCGTTGTTAGCAGCTTTCGATCGGCTGGTAAGGACCATGCGCTTGCTAGTCTTTCGTGGTCACGAAGGTTCAGACAAGAAAGTGGCGCGGCTGGAAAAGCAGGCTCTCTGGCTGAGTCGGAGTTTGATTAACTTGGGACCGACGTTCATCAAGATTGGCCAGGCGTTAGGCACGCGGGCTGATCTGCTGCCGCTCGCGTACGTGAAAGAGTTAGCGACGCTGCAGGACCAGGTGCCGGCGTTTTCAACTGCCGAAGCATTCGCACGCATCGAAGCCGAACTTGGCCGCGGTTTGCAGGAGTGTTACGCAGAGATTGACAGCGAGCCGGTAGCCTCAGCTTCACTAGGCCAGGTTTATCGAGCCCGCTTGTTTTCAGGCGAAGAGGTTGCGGTCAAAGTGCAACGCCCGGATCTGGAAAAGATTGTCAGCTTTGACGTAGCCATTCTGTATCGCCTGGTCAAACTCACCAATCGCTTCTTTCCGCGCGCTAACGAAAACGCCGACTGGGAAGGCATGCTGCGCGAGTTTCACCTGACCGTGTTTGAAGAGATGGACTACGTCAAGGAAGGTCGAAACGCGGACCGCTTCCGCTACAACTTTCGCACGTGGCGCGTAATTCGGGTACCGAAGATTTACTGGTCGCACACCAGCCGGCGTGTGTTGACGCTCGAGTTTGTGCGTGGCACGAAGGTCACTGATATTGAAGGCCTGCGTGCGCGCCGTCTCGATGCGGTCAAAGTCAACCGGTTGCTGGTACGCACTTATCTGAAGCAACTTTTGGAGGATGGTTTTTTTCACGCCGATCCGCACCCGGGGAATTTGCTGGTGCTGGATTCGGGTCACCTCGCATTTTTTGACTTCGGCATGGTGGGCCGCATTACGCCGCAGCTGCAGTCGCAGATGATTGATGCGTTCTTTCACGTGGTGGCGCGCGACGTCCATGGCCTGGGCCAGGACATTATCAATCTCAACTTTCTCAAGCCGGGCGTTGATCCGGAAACTATTCGCCCGGTGGTGGAACGACTCTTCAAGGTTTATTTGAATCTCAAGTTGGGCGAGGTGAAGTTTAAGGAGTTGACCTATGATCTCGCCGAAGTGGTTTATGAATACCCGTTCCGGTTGCCCGCAAACTTCACTTACGTAATGCGTGCGCTGATGACGCTCGAGGGAATCGGCATTGTTACGGATCCCGAGTTCAGCTTCTTCAAGACGGCGAAGCCTTACGCAAAAGAGTTTATGCTGCGGCGCGAAGGGCGCGTGTTTGGCAAGCTCATCCTCGACAAGCTAACGGGACGCGAGAACCAGACCGCCAGGGTTGAGTGGTCGCGCGTTTGGAAGCTAACCAAGATGGCCGCGCAAATGTACCTGGACAGTAACTGAAATTGTGCCGCGGATTTCGCAGACAAACGCGGATCAGATTCAGGTGAAAATCTGATCCGCATCGCCTCGTAAATTTGCGGCTTATCTTTCCGGTCTAACTCGCTACTTCAGTTTGTCGCCGTTGGCTGCCGGCAGGTTCATCTGGTTGCGGAAGAGGTTGAGCAAGAGCAGCGTGCCGATGCCCCCACCGCCATCACCGCTCGCGCCGCCACCGCCGGATGCCATGATGTCCGGAGTAATGCGCACGCCTTTCTCGCCGATGACTTTCAACACTTCAACCAACGCCACGCCCTGCGCCCCGAGCGCGTTGACCTGTTCACGATAAGCGACGCCCTGCGCTTCACCCATCAAACGAACCTTCTCCGCTTCAGCCTTACCAGTCTGGAGAATGTAATGGGCCTCGCCTTCGCCTTCAGCTTTGCGTTGTTCCGCGCGCTTGCCGGCGATCTCCACGCCCACGGTCGCGCCCATCAGGTCCTTCTGGTTGTCGGCCTGCGACTTGGTGCGTTCGAGTTGAATGCGTTTGTCTTCGGCCTCACGTTGCGCGTTATACATATTCTGACGCTGCTCGGCGAGAATCTTTTCCGTCTGCGTCTTCATCAACTCTTCCGGGAGATGAATGTGGCAGATAAGCACATTAACTACATCCACGTGATATTTCAGCAGGTGCGCCCGCACGCGTGCTTCGGCGCGCTCCTGTTCCTCGTGACGATTCTGCAAGTAAGCCATAGCCGATGATTCGGAAGCCTGGTTGCGGAAGATGGAATCGATCAACGGGTGCATCACGTTTTGAATCAGTCGCTCGATGCCGCCAATCTTCGCCACCATGAAAGGCGCGTCTTCAGGTTTCACACGGAAGACAACGCGCACTTCCAACTGCATCGTGAAGCCGTCTTTCGAAATCACTTCGAAGGGATTGAACGTATTAACGACTTCGCCTGAGGTCCATTCAACTGTCTGATTGGTTGTCGGGATAATGATCGGCGTGATCGCGAGCGTGTTCACGTAGTAACGCCCTGGTCCAACCACGGTTTCCTGAATGCCACGATAACCTTCGGGAACCACGTAGGCTTCGTGCGCGCCTTCGTCGAGTCGCCGGTCAGCCGGATCGCCGGTCATCAGTTCCACTTTGATTTCCGCCGCGGTACGGCCGTCGTCAATCTTGTCGAGCACCGCCGCTGACTGCTCCGCCTGCTCCTTCTCTTCGCGTTCCATGCGCGCACGTACCTTCGCTGCCATCTGCCGGCGAATATCGTCTGAAGGATCTTTGCCGGTGTTGGAGACAATGACTGCGACCTCGCCCGGTTTCACCTCCTTGGCGCTTTCCGGAATGACCTTGAAGAGCTGCGGGTTAACGTAATAAGTCCCGGGCAGGAGAATGTCCTTTTGTGGACCACGCTGGCCGCTGCTCTCGATGAACTCGTGTCCATCCTGAAAATTATCGTGGCCGGGAATCGACTCGGCTACATAATCGCCGGGGTTCAACGCCGCGCCGTCGAGCGCTTCGACCAGCCCGATCTGGTTCTCGTTGATCATCGTAGCGTCGTAAAGCCGGATAGTGAACAACCCCGGCTTAATGTTCTCCGTGTCGCCTTCGAGCGGAGTAGACTGTGTCAGGATGCGATAAGTTCCAGGTGTGAGGATGTCGACTTGTGGACCGCGTTGGCCGCCGGAGCCGACGAAGAGCTCGGCGTTTTGGAAACTGAGGTGGCCGTCAATTGCTTTGCCGAGCAGACGACCGGGATCGAGTGGCGCGCCATCCGCGGCGATGACAATGCCGACTTTGCCCTGCGGAATTACCGTCGTCTTGGCGACTGAAACGCGAAAGAGATACGGATGGATGGGCCACAAACCGGGCGGCAGCGTACGCAGTTGAATGCCTTTGACGCCGCCCTGTTTGATAAATGCGATCGGGTCCTGAAAGTTGTTGTGCGCATTCTGGGCGCGGTCGGGAGCGAAGATTCTGCCCGGCAACATTGGTTCGCCGTCCACCGCTTCCACAATTCCCATTTCGTCGGCGCCGATTTCAATCAGCGGCACCT
>JAVEEA010000087.1 GCA_030840675.1 Pyrinomonadaceae bacterium | reverse complement strand
TGGTTCGCGATACGTCCTGAGCTTTCAGTCGTCGGCGGATTAACGCCAATTTCCTGCTGGGCTGTTCCCGGGCCTGCGGCCGGGCGCGACGCTAAGCCGCTAACGACTTGTTCCATCGCCTGATTTATCGGCAGGCAATTCGCGCTGACCTTTACTTCGGACTTCTCTTCGCCCTGGTGATTCGCCGCCTGCGGCTCCGCACAATTCAGCTGGCTTTGCCATTGGCCCAGCAATGCGCGGTACTCGGCCTGGGGTTCTCGCTTCTCGAGGTCGAGGCGTTCGCCATTTTGCAGCGTCACGCCAAAACCGCGCGCCGCTTGCAGTCGCGGCTCGGCCGGCAAACGCTCCTGCTCGGTCATGGCCATCGGACCCGCGGGCGGCGTCTTCTCTTCTTCCTGCGTATCGAGGAAACGGAACATTCCCCACATCAGTACAAAAACAAAAACGCCCAGCACGAACAGACTGACGACAAACTTCACCAGACCCGAGACGCTAACATCGCTGGCCTCGTGCGTCACATCCGGGTTCCTGATGTGCGACACGTCGGGCGTTTCCGTGACGTGTCGCGGATCGTGACCGTTGCCGTTGTGTCTGGCTTTCGTCATTTCGAAATCCTAGTGTCCCGCGTGCGCGGCTTTCTGTTCGAGCACCGTTTCATACAGCGGATCGTTAATCGGAATCAGCGCCCGCTGCTGTAACTCCCTGGCAAACAGACTGAGCCAGAGTCCGCCGAAAGCGACTGGCGCCACCAGGTCCATCCAGCTGACGCGGAAGTACTCGTGCGTAAAGTTTGGCGCAATCATCCAGAAAAGATCTATCAGACGCATCACCAGGATCAGCACCGCTACAATCACGAGCTTCCCGGCGTTACGTTTGAACGAACGGGACAGCAGGAACAAAAACGGAAACGCGAAGTGCAACACGACGACGCCGAGCGCAATCGCTCCCCAGGTTCCATGGATGCGCGGAATATACCAGCGAATCTCCTCGGGCAGATTACCCGACCAGATGATCAGGAATTGTGAAAAAGCGAAGTAGGCCCACAGCATTACAAGCGCCAGCAGCAGCTTACCCAGATCATGAAAATGCAGTTGCGCCACGACGTTGTGCATTGGTTCTTCTTTAGCCAGCGCCGCCAGCGCCGCGACCGTAAAGGCGAGCGCACTCAGCGCCCAGGCAGCGACGAAAAGAAAACCGTAGATGGTGGACGACCATTCCGGATCGAGCGACATGAACCAATCGATCGAGGCAAAGGTCACGGTAAAAATCAGCAGCACCATGCCGGGCCCGCTGAGGACGCGCATGCGCTTAACCAATTTGCGATCGGCGGTGCGGTCTTGTTGCCACGACCAGCGATTCAAAAAGAACGCCAGCGCCAGCCAAATCGCGAAGTAGATTGCGGCCCGCACCGTAAAGAACGGGACGTTCAAATACTTCGCCTTCTCACGCAGCACCGGGTGTTCCGCCAGCACCTCTTCGTGCGTCCAGCTATAAATCCGGTACGTCCCGAGCACGACTGGCACGAACAGGATCAGGATCAAAGGAAGCGTGCGCGTCGAGGCTTCGAGAACGCGTCTAATAACCAGGCCCCAACCGCCTCCGGTCAGGTGCTGCAACATCAGCAGCGCCAGCGATCCGATTGAGATGCCCGCCCAGAAACTGAACGCAAACAAGTAAGAGTGGAAAAACTGATCGCGATTCACGAAGAACCCGAGCGCGAGCAACGCCGTGAAAGTAACGCCGACAATCAACGCCAGTCGTTGCAGACGGGCCACACTCGCGGGCGCATTGTATGGACCAGTTGTCACTGCCGACCTCCGCTCGCCGCCGGCGCGTGTGACGCTTCCGCCGGCGCGCTTCCCTGCTGGCTCAACTGCAAGGCACGAATGTACGCGATGATCGCCCAACGGTCCGGCGCGGGTATCTGCGGCGCATAACTCGGCATCGCGCCCCAACCGTTTGTGATCGCATCGAAGTAATGTCCCACCGGCGCTTGCCGCATACGCTCATCATTGAATGAAGCAGCCCGACGAAAACCACGTCTCACGATCATGCCGTCGCCATTACCGGTCAGGCCGTGGCAAACCGTACAAAAAATTTCGTAACGCTCCTTGCCGCGCGCGACCGTCTCCTTCGTCACGGGCAGAGGAAAAACTTCCAGGTCATCAGGAAACGCCGCCGCGCCCTGTAGTGCCGGAGCACCGGCCGTCGTTGGCGACGATGGTTGCGGACCCGCGGGTGCCTGCGCCGGCATTGCGCTGGCGCTGTTCGCCTTGCCCAACTTCTTGCCGGTAAAAAACTCCGTATCGATCCGCAGGAAGCCGCGCGCGATCGTGCCTTCAATCGGCGGACGCGTCGACAACCCGTCGCGATAAAACGTCGCGGTGCGATACGGTTTCATCTTCGGCTGGTCCTGCATGTCGCGCCGGCAAGCGGAAGTAAACAGCAGACAGCAGACTGCAAACAGCATGATTCGAAAAGACGCAACGGGGCGAACGGGGTTCACCCACCGGCGGCGCGGTGCTCCGTCTGTTTGCCGTTTGCGGTTTGCTGTCTGCTCGTCAGATTTCGACATCGTTAACTTCAATACCACCGAGCGTCCTCATAAACTGAATCGCTTCGTCATGCTTGAACACCGGATCGTTGGCCTCGATCACCAGGAAAAATTTGTCGCGCGTCGCGAGCGCAAAGTTCGGCGCGTTAAAAACCGGATGATACGGCTGCGGCAATTTATTCAACACCAGCATTCCCAGGACCGCAGCAAACGAAGCGACCAGCACGGTACATTCAAACGTGATCGGAATAAACGCCGGCCAACTGTTGAAAGGCTTGCCGCCTACGTTCAACGGATAGTCGATAACTTCCATCCAGTACTGCATGAAAAAACCGCCCAGGCCTCCCAGTATGCCGCCGATCAAAACGATTAGCGGCAAACTCGTGCGCGTGAACCCAATCGCTTCAGACAACTCCTCGATCGGATAAGGCGAATAGCCGTTGATGCGCCGGTAGCCTTTTTCATACGTGCGTCGCGCGGCTGCCACCAGATCAGTCGGGTTATCAAACTCGGCCATGATCCCATAGAGCGCGGGCGCGCCACGGCGGCGACCGCGCGTCGTCGCGGTGGTGGCATGATGAAAAGGTTCCGGGTCCTCTAAATCGTGCTCCCAGGTCTCGTCTTTTGGATCGTCTTCAGCCATGATTCCACTTGGTTCAAGCGGTTCAGAGTTCAACCTTCAGGTTGTCTTTTTTGCGAGCGGCAAGCTAAAGCTTGAACTCTAAACTGCTTTCATTTTCCACATTCCATCGCAAACTAACAGTTTGCGTTACCTATTCTTCAACTTCCGCTTCCGGCAAAATCGTGCGCATCTCGAAAATCGAAATCATCGGCAGGAAGCGCAGGAACAAAAATAACAACGTAAAGAAAAATCCGATCGTGCCGATAAACATCGTCCAGTCCCACATCGACGGTTGATACATACCCCACGACGAAGGCAAAAAGTCGCGATGCAGACTCGTGACTACAATCACGAAGCGCTCGAGCCACATGCCGATGCTGACTACGATGGCAATCACCCACAGCACCAACAGGTTCGCGCGAATTTTCTTAATCCAGAGAAACTGCGGCGTGATGATGTTGCAGAGAATCAACGCCCAGTAGTAATACGCGTAGGGCCCGTGCATGCGGTTCCAGATCATGTAGCGCTCGTATTTGTTGCCGCTGTACCAACCAAAGAACGCTTCCATCACGTAGCCGTAGGCGACGATCAAACCGGTCGCGAGCATCACCTTGGCCATGTTGTGCATGTGGCGCATGGTGATGAAGTTTTCCAGTCCATAAACTTTGCGCAAGGGGATCGTCAGCAACAGCACCATCGCGAAGCCGGCATAGATCGCGCCCGCGACGAAGTAAGGCGGAAAGATGGTGGCGTGCCAGCCGGGCATAATGCCCGCCGCGAAGTCGAAACTGACGATCGTGTGCACCGAAAGTACCAGCGGCGTCGCCAGTCCGGCCAACAGCAGATACGCCATTTCGTAACGATGCCAGTGACGCGCGGAACCGCGCCAACCGAGCGCCAGCATTCCATAGACGATCTGAAACGGTTTACTGCGCGCGCGATCGCGCAAGGTCGCAAAGTCCGGAATCAAACCGACAAACCAGAACATCGCCGAGACGGTTGCATAGGTGGAAACCGCGAACACGTCCCACATCAGCGGGCTGCGAAACTGCGGCCAAATACCCATCGTGTTGGGATAGGGAAACAGCCAGTAGGCGAGCCAGGGACGGCCGAGGTGCATGATCGGATACATGCCCGCCTGGGCCACGGCAAACAGAGTCATCGCCTCCGCGAAGCGGTTTATGGACGTGCGCCACTGCTGTCGCAACAACAACAGGATGGCTGAAATCAGAGTTCCGGCGTGGCCGATTCCGATCCACCAGACGAAGTTGAGGATGTCCATGCCCCAGGCGACGGGAATGTTGACGCCCCAAAGTCCGATGCCTTCGAAGACGAGTTTAGTAATCGTCAGCAGCATCAACTGGAAAAGCACAAACGAAATCGCGAAGCCCGCGAACCACCAGATCGGCGTCTTGCGTTTCAAGACGATCGAACTGATCTTGTCGGTCACGGAAGCAAACGTCAGCCCCGGCGCGACTACCGGCGCGGTCGTGTGAATGTGACCCTCGTTGTGCGGCTCAGTTGGCATCTGCCTGTACAAGTCGACTCTTCGGAATGCGGCCTGTCGCCGCTTTGGTCGGGGCGGTTTAGACGCCGACCTGAACTGATCCGCACGAGGGCGCGAGCAGCAAAAGCGCTGATAGGTCAGCGCACTCCAAAGAGTTGACTAAACTTCCCTGATCTCCGGGTTGGGGTTTCGCAGCGCGGTCAAATAAGTCGTGCGCGGCTTGGTATTCAAATCCGCCAACAACGAATAGTTGCGCTGCTCAGCTTTCAACTGCGAAACACGACTCCGCGGATCGTTCACGTCACCAAAAACAATTGCCTCGGTCGGACAGACCGCCTGGCACGCAGTCACGATCTCGCCGTCTCTAACTTTTCGACCCTCTAATTCTGACTGGATCTTTGCGCCCTGAATGCGCTGCACGCAGTAAGTGCACTTCTCCATCACGCCGCGGCTGCGCACCGTCACGTCCGGATTGCGCATCAACTGGTAAGTTGGCTGTTCCCAATCCTGATACAGAAAGAAATTGAAACGACGCACCTTGTACGGGCAGTTGTTCGAACAATATTTCGTGCCCACGCAGCGGTTGTAGACCATGTCGTTGAGGCCTTCGGCGCTGTGCACGGTGGCGTGGACCGGACAGACCGGTTCGCACGGTGCGTTCTCGCAGTGCATGCAGGGTACCGGCATGAAGTTGGTGGCTTCGGGATGGCTCGCGTCTTCGCCTTTGAAGTAAGTGTCGACGCGAATCCAATGCATCTCACGACTGCGAACCACCTGCTCCTTGCCGACGATGGGAATATTATTTTCCGACTGACAGGCAATCGTGCACGCGTTGCAGCCGACGCAGTTGTTCAGGTCGATCGCCATGCCCCAGGCGTAGTTCAGGCCATTGCCCTGGTTTTGGTAATCGAAAAGTTCGGGATGATAAAGCGTGTCATCCGGCGGCGGATTCTTTGTCTCGCCCGCGGGCGTGCCTTGCAAATATTCGTCAAGCGTTTGTGAACGCAGCACGTCGCGATCTTCCTTGCTGAAGTCTTTGTCTTCCAGCATGAAGTGTAACTGTGTGACTGCCAGCAGATGTGCGGCGGCGGCCTTCTCAACCTGTACGCCGGCAGTGGACCACGGCGAATCCGAGGTGCGAATTTCGTAGGCGTTGAAGCCGTGCTCATTGCCGACGCGCCCCGCGTTCGTGCGGCCGTAGCCGAGATGGATTGTGATCACACCGTCGGGTTGGCCTGGCGTAATCCAGGTGGGAACGGCGTCGCTGATCGTGCGTCCCTGCGAAGTGATCTTGAGCGTGTCGACGTAGATGTCGCCGCCCTTTTTACCGATAGTTTTTGTGAGGCCGAGTTGCGCCGCGGTGTTGGGACTGACGAGCGCCGCATTGTCCCAGGTGACCTTCGAGAGTGGCTTCGGCAACTCCTGTAACCAGCCGTTGTTGGCAAAACGTCCGTCGTAAATTGTCGGGTCCGTACGGAAAACTAACTCGAAGCCACCAGCTGGGAGCGCGGGCATCCTGCCCGCATTAGTATCTCCTGGGAGCGCGGGCATCCTGCCCGCATTAGTTTCCGAGCCCTCCCTAACGGTCGGGCTTCCGCTTGGCGCTTTCGCCGCAAACGTTTTTACTGGCAACGCCGTGTTGGGAATAAATCCATCGTGAACCGCCTTGCGCCACCACGTTTCGACGTCTCCCGACGGCGTCGACAAAACAGGTGGAGTTGCCACGCCCTCCCTGACGGTCGGGCTACTGCCCCGGATAATGCCCCCGCTAGTGCCCCGGCTACCGCCCCGGCTACCGCTGTCCGCTGTTTGCTGTTTGCTGACTGCTGACTGGTTGCTGCTACTTGCTGTTTGCTGATTGCTACTCCAATACTCCCGAATGATGTCATATGGCTTCTTGTCGTACTGCGGCGTGAACACTGCCAACAACTCATGCGCGCTCTTGCTTTGGTAGAGCGGCTCGAT
>JAVEEA010000046.1 GCA_030840675.1 Pyrinomonadaceae bacterium | reverse complement strand
ACGGTCAGGTTGAAAACGTTAAGCTCGCCAAACCGGTTTTCGTCGTCGAACCTTCCGGTCGTTACCGTGCCAGCGCTGACTTGAGCATCGGCGGCGGCGTGCTGGGCCAAATGAATCTGGGCCAGGTTCGCGCGCAACTTGTCGCCACTGGTTCCGAGATCCAACTGAATAATTTTACGGCTGACGTTTTCAACGGTCGCGCGAACGGCAACGTGCGCATCGCCACCGGCCGCGGAGGTACGTCGCACGTCGCGGCGACTTTCGATCAGGTTGACGTGGCTGGGCCATTGACAACACTCGCCGGCGCTGCCGTGCCACTCTCGGGACGCGCCACCGGCAAAATTGATCTTGTCTTTCCCGGTACCGATTTCAAGCAAGCAACGGGTACGCTGAACACCACGTTCACCGGAGACGATGTGGCCACTGCCAACGGGCGCGTACCGCTCACCGGGGAAGTTGCGATCCGGGCTGACCGTGGCTTGTTCAATATCGATCGCGTTGATCTGCAAACGCCGGCAACCAAGCTAAAGGCGACCGGGCAGTTTTCCTTTTCGGCTGATTCCAATCTCCAGGTCGATCTGAATTCGAGTGACGCTGCCGAGTTGCAGTCCGTACTTATCTCTTCTGGTCTGCTGCCCGACATCGAGGAACAGATGCGTACCTATGGCATCGACCTTGCGGGACAGTTGGCCTTCAACGGGACGTTGCGGGGGAAACTAAGTTCACCCGATATCGATGGCAGGGTTTCACTCGGGACTCTCATGATCAATGGCAACGACCTCGGCGCTCTTTCGGCTTCGCTATTAATGACGCAAGCGGAAATGCGGATCGCCGACGGCCGCTTGACTGAGAAGGATGGCGGCGGCGTTCAGTTTACGCTGGTAGCGCCACGTACCGGGGAAAACAACACCACGCTTGCAGCGACCCTTGATCGGGCGAATGCCGGAAGTCTGTTGGCGTTGCTGCCGGCACGGCAGGTTCCCGCATCGCTAAGGTCCGGCACGCAGTCAGACGTTTCCGGTCAGATCAAAGTGAGCGGCATTCCCAACGCGATGGCGGGTAGCGCCGAACTGCGTTTCGGACCCGGGCGGCTGGGCGGCGAACCACTCGAGAGTATGGTCGCGCGCGCCACGTTTGCGGGTTCGAAGGTGACCGTCGAAAACGTGGACGCGCGACTCGGCGCCGGTCACATCGTTGCCAGCGGCAACTACGACACGTCCACCAAAGCCTTCGACTTTCAAGGACGCGCCGAAGGTGTCGAACTCAATCGTCTGGTCGCGCTTGCGAATCGCCCCGGCCTGACTAACGTTACCGGCACCGCCGACTTCAACGCGCGCATCACCGGCAACTTGTCCGAAGCGGATTTCTCGGCCTATCAAATTAGCTTTGACGGGCAGGGCAAAGACGTGGTGATCAACGGTCGGCCCGCGGGTACGCTTGCTCTTGTCGGCAAGACTGAAAACAAACAACTCAATATCACGTTGACGACGGGGATTCTCGGAGCGCCTCAGGCAATTTCCGCGCAAGTTAATCTCGGCAGCGAGAAGTTAAGCGCGAGTCTCGACACCACGCTTACGAACGCCGACCTCACCGGTTTGTTGCGCCTGATTCTGCCGCAAACGAGCGTCAAGATTTCCGGTCTCGCGACCGGTACGCTTAAGGCCAACGGCAACCTGTTGGATGAAGACGGCTATTTTTCCGCGGGCGGTTTGCAGGGGACCGCAAATTTCACCAGTCTTAGTTTCAGAGTCGAAGACGTGCAACTCGACGCGACCTCACCGCTCATCGTGCGCTTCTCGCCGACGGAACTGACGTTTGAACAGACCAAATTTACCGGGCCGGGTACGAACATTGTTTTGGGCGGGACGCTGGCCGTGGGACCGGAAGGCCGGCAGAGTATGACGGCCGACGGTCAACTCAACTTGCGTGTCTTGAACGGACTCAGTCCCGACGCGTTTCTGTCCGGCATCGCCGAAGTTGCCGTTCGTGTCACCGGTAGCTACGAACGCCCGCGACTCAACGGTACTGCTTCCGTCGCCGGCGGCTCCTTCTCCTTGTTAATCGGCAACGAACGTTGGACCGTGGCGAATGTGAAATCGCTCGTGCGCTTCACTGCCAACCAGGCGCAGATTGATTCCCTAACCGGCACGATGGGCGGCGGCCGGGTTTCCGTTACCGGCGGTGCTTTGCTCGACGGCTTCACGCTTTCGCGTTTCCTGTTCAATATTCAGGGCGACAACGTCACCGTGCCTTATCCGGAAAACTTCCGCACGACCGCGAGTCTTGATCTGGAAATAAAAGGCACAGGACGCGAACAACTGATCGGCGGCGTCGTCAACGTGCGGCGCGCCGAATACACCGAAGACATCGAACTCGCCGACCTGATCAACTTCCGCCGCGGCGAGTCGATTGAAGAAGGTGGTGAAATTGAACTGGCACGCGCGGCCGTCTTCAGCGACCTGCGCGTGGAAGGCCGCAACGCTCTCGTCGTCAGAAACAACCTGGCCGATCTGGTCGGTTCCGTGTCGCTGGTGGTCAATGGACCAGTGAAAGATCCGCTCGTGTCCGGTCGCATCACGGCGACGAGTGGTACGCTGAATTTCCGTAACGACCGTTACGATATTACGCGCGCGCTCGTCGACCTGCCGCCGCAACGACAAGCCGATCCGCTGCTGAATATCCAGGGCGAAGCACAGATTCGCGGTTATCGCGTCACCGTCGGATTGGCCGGACCGCTTTCCCAGCCACAAGCGATCATCAGCTCCGAACCCGCGTTGCCGCAGGCTGACGTCGTTTCGCTCATCACTACCGGCCAGCTTGCTTCCGGAGACACGAGTTCATCGATACTTTCGCAGTCGGGGTTGGGTACCGCCACCAGCCTCTTGACCGATGCGTTGATCAACGCGCCGGCGCAGCGCGCCACCAGCAAACTTTTTGGTCTGAGCCGCTTTGAAATTAATCCGGTCATCGGTGGCGCCGGCTCGACTCCCGCGGCGCGCCTGACGCTCGGCAAGCGCATCAATAAAGACCTTTCGGTAACTTACTCGACCAACGTTGCTTCCGACCCCAATCAGATTCTGGCGGTCGAGTATCGCGTTTCCGATCGACTGTTTTTCATCGCGCAATATGAGCAGGCGTCCACGCGGAAGCTGACCGCGCGCAACAACAATTTTAGTTTTGAGATTCGGTTCAGAAGACGGTTTTGAGTCGGCGGGCGACTTGATCTAACCGACCAGGGCGAGGACTCGCACAGACCAGCAACGATTATGGCGCTACGGTTTCTTTCAGCGGCGATACTGACGACTATGCTCTTCGTCACCGCCCACGCGCGTCCGGGAGCGCCCTTCGCCGATTATGAAGGGCGAGTGGTCACGGCCGTGGAAGTCGCTTTCGAAGGTTCGCCAGCTGACGCTGCCGCCGAAGCTGAGTTTCTCTCGATCATCCGCGTGCTGCCTAATACGCCGTTTTCGGCAGTGGTCGTACGCGATTCGCTGCAGGCCTTGTTCGATTCTGAACGCGTGGCGAATGCGCGGGTGGAAGTCTTTGAGTCCGCTCCCAACGGTAACGCGCGCGGACCGGTCCGTTTGCGCTTCGTCATCCAGCGACAAGTGCAAATCGGCGATGTCCAGTTTCAGCTGACGCCGGCGACCGGCACGCCTGTCTCTGAAGACGAATTGCGCGCGCGGGTGAACCTCAGCCAGCCGGGTACGCGCTTCTCGAAACAAGTCATCGTGCGCAATGCCGACGAGCTCCAGGTCTATCTGCGGGATCGTGGTTACTTCAATGCGGTAGTAGAACCCGCCGAGCAAATTGATCCCAGCGGTACCAGCGCGACCGTGGTCTATCGCATCGTGCCTGGCGAGCAGGCGCGCGTCGAGTCGTTTGCGATCACGGTCACCGGGTTTGACCCAACCGCGGTAAAGACTTCGCTGCAACTGCAACCCGGCGCCGCCTTCACGCGCGAGGCCCTCGGGTCTGACACCAAGGCGATCCGCCAGGCGATCATCGATCAGGGATACCTGGCGCCACTGCTCGATGACGCGCGCGTGGAACGCGACGCGGAACATAACCTCATCACGATCAAACTCAACGGCGTGGTCGGTCCTAAAGTGACGGTCACCGTACCGGATTATCCGCTGAGCGAAACAGCCGCTCGCGACCTTCTGCCGGTCAAACGCGAAGGCAACATCGACCAGTCCGCCATCATCGAGGGGGCGCGGCGGCTGCGTAACAAGTTACAGGAGCAGGGTTATTTCTTTACCGAAGTCACGCCGGTTTGCACGGTCGCGCCCGCACCCGCCGGCGGCGAAAACGGCACGGCCGCCACCTGCGAGATCTTGAACCCGGAGAGCCTGAGCGGCAGCAGCGTCGAGATCCGTTACGACATCGAACGCGGCCGGCGGTTCAAGTTAACCGACATTCGCATCACCGGTACCAACAAGCTTACCTTCGCTGATGTTGCCGCCGACCTCAGAACGCAGAAGGCAAGTGCGCTCGGGTTGATCCCCTACCTCGGCTTCGGTCGCGGCTATACCAGCCTGACGCTGCTGGAACAGGATCGGCGCACCATTGAAAACTACATGAAAGACCTCGGCTACCGGCGCGCCAAAGCCGATGTGCTGCAGGGCGTTTCGCTCAACGGCGAAAGTTTGATCATCACTTTTCAGGTTACGGAAGGACCGTTGACGCGCATTGCTGGTGTCGAAGTGCGCGGCAATACGATTTACACCGACCAGCGCCTGCGCGACGAATTGAAGACAGTCATCGATGCGCCCTACTCGCGTTCCCAGGCGCGCGCCGACGGCGAACGCCTGCTGGCGCTTTACGCACACGATGGTTACGTAAACGCGCAGATGGATTATGCGATCGTCGAGTTGCCCAGAAAAGGCGACGACGAACAGGTCCGCTTGATCTATTCGCTTACGAACGAAGGCGACAAAGTCTTTGTCAACCGCATCGTCATCAGCGGCGTCACCGGCAGCGCGAGTGTGCAACGCACCAAGCGCGACGCGATTCTGCGCGTCATTCCGATTGCTGAAGGTGACGTGTTGCGTTCCGATCGCATCGCGGACAGCGAGCGCGAACTCTACCTGACCGATGCGTACCGCCAGGTAATCATTCGCACCGAAGCCGCCGGCGAAACGGCTTCCGGCTTCAAACGCCGCGATGTGCTCATTGACGTCGAGGAAAAGAAACCGCGGGTGATGGACTACGGCGGCGGGTTCTCGACCGACACCGGTCCGCTCGGTTTGTTTGAACTCAGCAACGTTAACCTGATGAACAAGCTGCGGCAGGGCGCGATGCGACTACGCGTCAGCCAGCAACAACAGATCCTCAGGTTTGAATATTTAGATCCGCGCTTCGCGCGCTATGGCGAACGACAGTTTGCGCCGCTGGCGATCTCGCTCGAGTATCAGCGCGACTCTACCGTCACGCGCTTTTTCCGTTCGGCGATTGACCGCGGCACCATGGGCATCGTGCAGCGACTGGACGACAAGGGCAATCCGCTGGATGAATTCGGACTGAAGGTCAAGCAGCCCACGATCAATCGCTTCACTGCTGCAATCGAAACGCAGCGGGTACTGGACACCAAAACACATTCGATCGTCTTCGCGCGTTACAGCTATGAAGATGTCCGACTTTTCAACACCCAGAGTTTGCTGGTCAAGCCGATACTACAACCCGATCGCGCCATCAGGCTGTCACGCTTGGGCGCTTCTTACGTGCGTGACACGCGCGAACGTTGCGAGCGCGGACTCCTGGGGACCGTGCGCAACCCCGATGAAGAGACCGGAGCGCCGGGCGAAATTTGTCGTTACAACCAGTTGGACGCAACTCGCGGCAGTTTTTTCAACGTCGATTATGCGCTTGCGTTGCGGCAACTGGGCGGCAACCTTTCCTTTAACCGTTTGCAGGCGACCTATCGCACCTATTACAAACTGAACGCGTTGCGCGGGACGGTGTTTGCCGGTAACGCCACTCTTGGTCTCGCCAATCTTTTCAATCCGCGTGACCGCGACGGCAATGGTTTAATCGATGAAATCGATCTCACGCTTCCGATCAGCGAACGGTTTTTCGCCGGCGGTTCCACCACCTTGCGCGGCTTTGGTTTCGAAGAGGCCGGCCCGCGCCAGGCAATCATTCCGCTCGGCACCTTCATCGATCAAAACAAGAAACCGGTAGTGCTGAATCCATTTCTGGTACCCGTCGGCGGCAACGCGCTGGCCATCGTCAACCTTGAAGCGCGCATCCCGGTAACCCGCGCATTACAGGCAGTGCCTTTTTATGACGGTGGCAACGTGTTTCGCCGCGTGGGCGATTTGTTTGGCCGTCACGACAATACGCCCCTTCCTCCGGGCGACGTGGTAGCTGCTATAAACGCCGCGAACCTGCGTGCACACTGGGCCAATACGGTGGGGTTGGGCTTCAGAATTCAGACGCCCTTTGGCGGCGCACTCGCGGTGGATTATGGGTTCCTGTTGAACCCACCGGAGTTTCTCGTGCCGCAGCGTGGACCAACGGGCGCCGCGGACGACTTCAACGGCACCCCGGCCGTGTATCGTCTGAAGCGCACGCAAATTCATTTCAGATTTACGCAGACGTTTTAAGAAAGGGAGCAGTAAGTAGTGAACAGTGAGCAGCAAGAAGCGAAGTTGACCGGAGAAGATCCGGTAACCGCCCTGTCCTCGTCAGTAACGAGATTCTGTCCTCTGCCAGGCGAGGTCGGACGTTGTCTATTACTTTTCTGCTTGCTGCTCGCCGCTCACTGCTCTCTGCTCACTGCTGACGTTCGGGGCCAGCAGGTGGTCGACAAAATGGTCGCTACTGTCAATGCGGGGGTGCTGCCCGAGTGTCGCCAGATTTGCTTGATCACTTATTCCGATCTTCTCTGGCAGCTCGCGCTGCAGCCGAATACTCCCATCGATAGTCCCGCTTCCGCCGATCTCAACCGCGCGTTGGGATTGCTGGTGGACCAGCGACTGATTCTGCAGGAAGCCCAGAAGTTGCCCTCGATTGAACCCACTACTGAGGAAGTAAAGGCGGCTCGCGATGAACTGGTTAAGGCGTTTCCTTCCGCGGCCGAGTTTCAACAACGGTTGCTGAGCGTTGGCCTGACCGCCGAGAAACTTGACGAGATACTGGATCAGCGCCTGCGCATTGAAAAGTATCTCGACTTCCGCTTCCGCAATTTTGTCGTAATAACCCAGAAGGAGATTGCGGGTTACTACCAGGACAGCTACGTACCCCGGCTCAAAGCGCGGGCGCCCGGCCAAATCGTCCCGACCCTGGAAGAAGCGCGCGTCGAGATTGAAAAAACTCTTACCGAAGCGAAGATCGAATCAGACACCGACGCCTTTCTTGATAACGCTCGCGAACGCGCCGAGATTGTTACATTGAATCCCGTCTAGTTTTTTCCCCCGGTTTGCGACGTGTTCAATAATTCCCCCGCTTGGCACCGAATGAATGTCTCCGAGTCGTGCAAACTGGCTGGCGCGTTTCCAGTTTCAACAGATAGGGCAGGTGAAAACTATGCTGAATAAGAAGACGCTCGACAACCCAATTATTTCACTCTGCTTGCTTGCCGTCTGGTTTATTTTTGCGACCCAAGCCGCGCCCGACGCTTTAGCGGGGCAACGACAGAGAACAAGTGCCGCGGCGGGGAAAGTGGTTTCGGCGAATAGCTTTCCGGGGGCGGACATGGGCGCGAAGATCAATGCCGCGGACAAAGCTCTCGGCAATGGTCCAGGCGAAATAGTGGTAAGCGGCGGCGGCACGATCGCCACTCAGGTAATTATTTCTTCGGACCACATACTGCGGTTGCAACGCGGCACCTATGCGTCGAAGACTGCCAACATTCCGATCCTGATGAAGCCTCGCTCGTCTCTGATTGGCGCCGGTTGGGATCAGACAATCATTCTCGAGTCGACCGCGGCCGGACAGTTCACCGTCGTCAGCGCTTACAACCAGTCCATCGAGAACGGCACGGCCGATTCGGGGCTGACCATTCGCGAGCTGCAGATTAAGGGGGCCAATCCCGGCTTTAATTCCGCGCCGCAGGCAGTTTCGCTGGGGAACTGTTCCGGCTGTTTAGTGGACAAAGTTTGGATCAACGGCACTCGTTCGATCGGGATGCAACTGGGCGGCTCGTCGCGCAAGGGATACTTTGCCGAAAACTCCAGGATTACAAACTGTCTCTTCACGCGCATCGCTTCGCAGAATCTCGCGCTCGCGAACGGTAAAAATATTGTGTTCGAGGGCAATCGCTTTATGACCTCCGGCCAGGTGGGCGGGCCAGGTAACACGAACATCGATCTGGAGGTTAACGAAGCTACCGATCGGCTGGAGAATGTGGTTATTAGAAACAACTTGATCGACGTGCGGAATTCCGAAGTGAGTCCCACCGGCAACGGCATCGTGGCCCAGTCGACTTCGGGAACGCCTTACGTTGGTCCGATCCTGATCGAGAAAAACACCATTATCGGCGGCGAAACGCAGGGCACTGTCACTAACGTGTTGAGCAATGGCATCTATATCTTCGGCATTACCATGCGCGACGTCACCATCAGGGATAACACGATTCGCCGTACCGGTCAGAGTGGGATCAGGGTTGAGGGCACGCGCATTGTTGTCAGCAATAATCAGTTGTTTGACGTAGGTGGCGGCGGCACTCCGGGATTCGTGGTCGTGGCGACCGATAGCCAGATTGTCGGCAACACGTTCAGCTACAGCGGCGCCGGTCCAGCCGACTCGACCATGCTGATAATGCCGGGTTCTCACGGCAACACTATTCAAAATAATCGTGGGTTTAGTTTGAGCGGCGCGGTTCGTTAGCGCGGGTTACGCGGGCCGGCGCAGGTAGCTGCGCAGTTGTGGCGGAGTCGCCTTGCGCACGAGTGCGGCTTTGGCCTGCCACTCCAGGGTGCGGCTGAGTTCGACGAGGAAGCGCGTTTCACCTGCTTCCAGTAGCGCGACTGGCTCGCCATTGCGATAAAGAATCCGGTTCCCAGTATGCGCCGTTACACGCCCGCCGGGTGTGATGATGCCGACGAGGTTCAAAGGGTCGGCAGCACTTACTGAAATCAAACTTTCCTGACCAGCTTGCTGCTCCCCAGGCTGAAGGCCGACCGTGAGCGAGGGCTCTGTTACAGACTCTGCCGCTGCACGTGCCGGTGAACGGAAACCAAAGTCGAGCGCGCCGGTACGCGTGCGGCGAATCGCGCGCAACATCCCGACCGCTTCCGGAAGTGCAAATTGCTCACCGGAAATTCCCGCCACAAATCTCCCGCCGCGGAGTTCGCCGCGCGCTTCGAGCCGATGATAGATGCGCAGGAGTACGCGCCAGGGAAGCGTGATACCTTCGCGTTCCAACAAACGTTTGAAAACTACGCCATAGCGTTTGAGCAGGATGCGCGCGATTGTTTCGGCGGCTTCGGGAGCGAGCGCTGAAGCCTCCCTGACGAGCGAGCTTCTGCCTGGTTCGGCAGCGCGTTGCAACAGCGACCAGCGGCCGGCGCTCGACATTTCGTAAACAGCGCCGCGCTGTTTATGTTTCGCCGCCGCATGCGTCTTCCGACTTGCCGGCGTCAAGAGTGCACGCAAGCCTGCAAAACTGTCGGAGATCACCAGGCCATTTGCAACCAGTTCCGCCAGCGACTCCTCCACTTGTGCGCGCAACAGTCGCGTGCCTTCAACGATGTCGGTAAAGAACGAAGCGCCGCGCGTTGCGAGGAAGTCCTGCACGGTTCGCGTCGTAGATGAAAACTCGACTGCGTCTGGCCCTGGCTGGGGAAACACTGCGTTCCAAAGCGCGAAATTCTTGCGGCGCAGCAGCGCAATGGGCGTGTTGCGCACCGGGGCCGCGCCGCGCACTCGCTCAGTTCCATTCTCGACGGCGGCCGCACGCGCGGCAGCCGAGGGCGTTGCGGGCGGCGTCAACCTGGCCCAGACAATTTCACCGGAAAGACACAAAGCATCCAGCCACGCCGGATCGTATTCCACCAACCGGCTCGGCAAAAGTTCGCCTTCCCACGCGGCGGCGGGCGCTTCAAACCCTTCGAGTTGCTCGATTATCGCGCGTATGCTCTCCGGTCCTTCCATCTGATGTTCGGGAGCGATTTTTTGCCAGGCCAGCAGATAGCGCATGAAGTCCGTGGTGGCAACTGGTTCGATCTCCTGCCGCAGGCGGTTAAGCGTGTAACTGTGAATGCGTGCCAGCAGACGGCGCGCGGACCATTCCGTTTCTTCGCCGCCGGGCGTGAACTGGCCGCGGATTACAAAACCTTCGGCTTCGAGTTTGAGCAGTCCGAGTTCGACATCGCTTTTGCTTAAGCCTGACGAGCCTGCTAACTCCGCTGCCGTGACTGGACCCAGACCCTCAAGACGGCCTCGCAAAACTTCTACGAGCGCGTCTTCAAAAGTCCAGTCAACCTGGGCATAACTCTCCGGCGCGACGATCGGAGGTGTCAGCGACGCGCCAGGAAATAAGGCTGCAAACTGCGGCAGGCGTTCCGCGGCAACCCATAACGCCGGGCGCGCGGGCAGCTTGTCTGCGTCGGGGTGTTCGCGTTGCGTGTTCGTTGCAGCAGGGAGGTCTGCGCTCCCAGGGCAAAGGAAAGCGGCGCGGCGATCGTTTTTTAGCACCGTGAAGTAGTCATGCCACTCCGCGCCTTCCGCTGTGGTAACGAAGCCTAACTCAACCAGTGCGTCGTGCAGCTCGTCGGGGGTTTCCACCCGCGGCCAGGCCTCATCGCGTACGCGATCGATCGCGCCTTGATCGAGTTTGCCCATGTCCTTTGCCGTTTGCGGATCGAGCCAGCGGCGTTGCTGCACGGCGCGCGTGCGACGTTCTTCGAGCGGAGCATCGTCGAGATACGCATAGGGTCGCGCGTTCAGAATTTCCTGCGCCAGCGGCGAAGCTTCAATTACGTCCCGTGCGAAAAGGTTTTTTTCGTTACGCTCAATCGCCGTCAGCAGCTGTTCCAATCCCTCGACGTCCATGGCTTCTTCCAAACAATCCTTGACTGTCTGGTCCACGAGCGGATGCACGGGAATTTCGCGTTCGCCGCCGCCGAGGTTTTCCTGACAGGCAACTTGATCAGGAAAAATCGCCGTCAGCAAATCTTCCGCATCCATGCGTTGCAACTGCGCGGGAATTTTTTTGCCGCCACGCCGCCGCAGGACCGCCAGAGAACGCGTCACATTCCAACGCCAGCGAATGTTCCACATCGGCGCGTCCAGGAGTGCCTGGCACAAAAGCTGGCGCACAGTTTTGGAATTGAGGTAATGGAACACCTCTTCGAGCGGGAAACTGTGCGTTGGACCAAGCGAGAGGACTACGGCGTCTTCAGTGGCCGCGGCCTGTAACTCAAAATTAAACTTGCGGCAGAAACGCTTGCGCAGCGCCAGTCCCCAGGCGCGATTGAGACGGCTGCCAAAAGGCGAATGCACCACCAACTGCATACTGCCGCTGTCGTCAAAAAAGCGTTCGAGCACGAGGTTGTCCTGCGAAGGCATGATGCCGAGAACAATCTTGGCGCCCGCGAGATATTCGACGATCTGCTCAGCGGCGGCGCGCGAGATGCCGACGTCGTCAGTCAGAAACTTGATCGCCGGCTCGAGGTCGAGACGCAG
>JAVEEA010000085.1 GCA_030840675.1 Pyrinomonadaceae bacterium | reverse complement strand
GTCCACCTAATCGAACCTGACGGAATTGTCCAAAATGAAAACGTAGCCCGCTGCCACGTGACCACCCCCGGCGGTGCAGATGCCCTTGTCATTATCGCGGTTGAAGAACATCACTTCACACTTATTACAGAAGCGCCACTCGCGTTGGCCCACTGCTTGATTGTCTGAGCGCAAGCTGAAGTTAAAACCCTGCGCGACGTGTGAATCGCCGGCGGGACACCTTCCCTTATTCTGATACCCGTCAAAAAACAAGGCGAAGCATTTGTTGCAGAAGCGCCAGTCGCGCTGGCCTGGGCCACTTGAATTGTAAGTAAGCTTGTAGTTCGAAACCCGATCAAAGTCGTGACGCCCGCGCGCGGGACAAACACCCTTCTTCGGGAAGCCGTTGTAGAAGAGACTGCGACAGCGACGACAGAGACGCCAGTCGTTCTGGTTAGGAGGTGGCGCGGCGAGCACTGAGTTCACCAGCGCACCGGGCACGAGCGTTATGAGGGCGCCCGCGACACTGGCCTTCAATACTCCCATAAAGAAATCACGTCTACCGGATCCGTGGTGAATACAAGGCTGACTGAGTTGGCATCGGTTCTTTGGCATATTTTCTCCAGTGCGGTGGTGGATTCTTATGACGAAGGCGGGCGAGAGTGTCTGGCGATGCGCTGCCATGTTTTGAGTCAATCGCCGGCGCTGCGGCGGCATGTTACAACGAGTAAACCGCTAAGGCAATAAATGTGAACAATCCCTGGACGCGAATCCACTACGACTGGCTGATCTCTCCGGCGAATCGTTGACTTCCCGCGTGAGATGGAATAGTAAAGCCACCGCCGACTACCCTCGCGGCCAATAAAACGAGGCTCAGCAATGAGCCTTCTACAAAATCACCCGGGCAGGTCCGCGTCACTGAGACCTCGCCGCATTCCAAACTGAAAGGAAACTAACGTGAAAAGAACACTCTTACTCGCAGCGACGATGGTCGTGCTGATGCTGACTCTCGCCTTCTCCACGCCTTCTCATTCCGGCGCGGTCAACGCCGCGAACGACAAGTGCACCACCTGCCTGGAGAAGATCGAACGCGACTTTGAAAAGTGTGAAGCCAAGTATGGCGTGGGCCAGTTCTGCTACGACCAGTTCAACAACGACATCGTTCACTGCTACGCGACCGTGTGCGAGCAATAGGTGATAGTGAAGAGTGAAAGGTGAGTAGTGAACAGCCGAGACTTTCATTAGGTCTCGGCTGTTTGCACAGCTCCCACTGCCCACCGCTTACTACCCCACTCAGAGCCGGCGCTTGCTGCGTTTGAGGGTCGCGGCCTCGGGAGGTGCGGAGCCCGCCTTGACGGTTGGGCTTCTGCCTGGACCCTACCAGCCTGGCGTTGAGCGTGAAGTGCCGATGAGCAGTCGCAGGATGACGGGGGAATTCGCGATCAGCATCGTCAACCAGGTTCGCCGGCGGCCAAAGTCTTCAGCGAGATAAAGCATGCGCGGCGGGAAATAAAGCAGTAAGGCGAGGAAGCAGAGGACGAGCAACCGGCCAAAAAACTCCGTGATGTCGGCCGGGCGACCGACCGAATTGAAAGTCAAAAGATTCCAACCCACCTGGAAGAGAATCATGTTGAGGAAGATGCAGACGTCGCCCCACAGCTCGCTTTTCGGGCTGCGTAGAAACTCCGACGCCGGTGGTTTCTTTGGCGGTGAGAAGTAACGATAAATCAGATAAGTTTGCACAATGGTGAGAATCAGACTGGCGAAGACCAGCGGTACGAAGACGGCGCCGTTATCCAAACCCTTGTCGCCGAAAACAAATTGGCCCAGGCTGGCATTGATGCCGGCGCTAATCACTAAATTCAAGCAGAAATAGAACACGGGATTAAAGAGACAGCCCGCAAGCATGCCGCTGGACTCTAATGTGATCGCTCGCGCTTTGAGCCGTTGATGATAGTGCCAACGTTTCAGCACTGCCGCCGCGACCGGCAAAATCCACATGGCCGTTAGCGTAAGTCCAACGCCTAACTGCGCGAGTGGCTCTTCCAGCGAAAACTGACTGAAAAGGTTCCGTACCTGACGCGTGAGGAAGCGCATTAGAAAGACGTTGAGAATGAAAACAACTACATCGAGCAGCAGTCCGCGATTGGTGCTGGCGAAGAGACTTGCGAAGCGTGGATCCGTACGTTTCCCCGATGGTTTGTCTGCAACTGTTTTGCTGGAGCTTTTTCGGGTGGGCATGTTGGCAATGTTCGCGTCGCGTTCGGATTAGAAAACCGGAGAACGCCGTAGTCCGGATCTAAGGCAGCAACCTCTCCACTCGTGACTCCGCCTTGTCCTGCCGAATCGCATCAACGTCGATCAGGAATTCGCGATCAGTCGGTGCGGCGAGTCGCGCTTCAGCTTCGCCAGGTGGGTGGAAAGCCAGCAGGAACAACCCCGCGAGGTAAAGCGCGAGCGTAAAGAAAGCGAGGTACCCGCTGGCGGGCGCAAAGGGAGTCGCGTCCAGCGTGCCGAGTGAAGCCCCGCGCAACAACGTGCCGGCCACCTTCGTCAGCCAGCCACCTTCAGGACCGTACAAGTTCGCCAACAGAATATGTTTGACTACGAAGGCGGTTCCGAAGAGCACGATGAGACTACGCAAAAGTCTGCGTGCGTCAAAAACTGAGAACTGGTTATTCCAAAGTGTCCACAGAAAAAAGAAAGAGAACAACCAGTGGAGCAGTCCGCGCTCGGGTAGTGCGGAGTTGAACGCCTGTGCCGATGCGAAAAAAAGCGTGAGCAACAGCCAGCCGTGAGAAACGTTTGTTAGCGGCGCCTGATCGGTTGCCAGCCAGCGGTGTAGCTCGACGAGTCGTCCACGCACCAACAGCGACAGTAAAAGTATGGCGAGGACCAGGGTGATGAGCGGGGGAGCGACGAAGATCAAGGCGTGGTCCAGACCGATACGCACGCCGCCCAGCAGGGCTACCGTTAAGAAGATCATTGGTAGCAGAATGAAATGCAATAGCGCGCGATTTCCTGTCCGATTATTCCCAGTCATCGGTTGCCTTTGATTCTCAACTTTCAAAACGGTCGCCGCGAATTCCGGTTCTGCATTTTGTCGACTCAACTAAGCCGGAGAGCCGGTCACTTTCGGGTGCGGAAAACTTTGAGCGGATTAGCATCGCTCAGGGTTCGTTCCAGACCTTGCTCCAGTTCCGCTTGCAACTCCGCCACCGTGTGCATCTGAAGATTTGGGTCAGCGACTGTGAGTTGCGAAGTCGCGGAGAGATTAGCGGCGCGTTTGGCGGCCTCCAGTCCCTGCTTGAACAAATCCTGATCGTAATAGACTCGCCCCCAGCCCTCACGATAAAAGGAGTAAGCGATGTAAAACTGGGTTCGCGCATCACCCTGCGCCGGATCCGCCTGCTGCCATTCAGCCCGCGCCGCGCGAAACTGTTCGGCGAGAAACAGTCGCTGACCGGCGGCAAACTTTTCCTGATTAATCTGGTATGTTCCGGCCGCGAGTTCGGCGCCACTTGCCGCCTCTTTGAAACTGCGCGGTTCAGTCGCGTAAAGCCAGAGGATAAGGGCGGCGTAAACTAACGTTAACAGCAGACCGGAGACTTGAATGACTTTCGTTTTCATGGTTCTTTGCTGGTCTGGGAGCGCGGGCGCCCCCGCCCGCAACGCACCGCAGGTGCGAAGTCGCAGTTCGCGCTGTGCGCTCATTGCGGGCGCGGGCGCCCGCGCTCCGAGAAAATCAACCGCGCGTCAGTTGACGATACTTAATTCGGTGGGGTTGTTCGGCGCCCCCGCCCGCAACACACGCAGGTGCGAAGTCGCAGTTCGCGCTGTGCGCTCATTGCGGGCGCGGGCGCCCGCGCTCCCAGTAAATCACCCGCGCGTCAGTTGACGATACTTAATTCGATGGGGTTGTTCGGCGGCCCCGCCCGCAACGCACCGCAGGTGCGAAGTCGCAGTTCGCGCTGTGCGCTCATTGCGGGCGCGGGCGCCCGCGCTCCGAGAAAATCAACCGCGCGTCAGTTGACGATACTTAATTCGATGGGGTTGTTCGGCGGCCGCACCCAGTCGCGCCTTGCGGTCCTCTTCATACTCCGAATAGTTTCCCTCAAACCAGACGACCTTGCTGTCGCCTTCGAAGGCGAGCATGTGCGTCGCGATACGATCGAGGAACCAGCGATCGTGGGAAATAACTACCGCGCAACCGGCGAAGTTTTCCAGTGCTTCTTCCAGCGCGCGCAACGTATTGACGTCAAGATCGTTCGTCGGTTCGTCCAACAATAAAACGTTGGCGCCCTCTTTCAACATCTTGGCAAGGTGCACGCGATTGCGTTCGCCGCCGGACAACATGCTGACTTTCTTCTGCTGGTCCGAACCCGAAAAATTGAACCGGCCCACGTAAGCTCGCGAACTCACTTCGCGTTTCCCCAGTAACAACAGATCAGTCCCGCCGCTGATCTCCTCCCAGATGGACTTGTTCGGATCGAGTGTGCGGCTTTGATCGACGTAGGCAAGCTGGACAGTTTCACCGACGCGTATCGTGCCGCTGTCGGGTGCTTCCTGTTTCGTGATCATGCGAAACAAAGTCGTCTTGCCCGCGCCGTTTGGTCCAATCACGCCGACAATCCCTCCGGGTGGTAAGGCAAACTTCATATCGTCGACCAGCAGATGATCGCCGAACGCCTTGCTGACGCCTTCAGCTTCGATCACGACGTTGCCGAGACGCGGCCCGGGTGGAATGTGAATCTCCAGATCCTCGCGACGCTTCTCAGAATTTTCCTGCAGCATTGATTCATAAGCGTTGATGCGCGCTTTGCCCTTCGCGTGACGCGCCTTGGGCGACATGCGAATCCACTCGAGTTCACGCTGCAAGGTCTTCTGCCGTTCGCTCTCGGACTTTTCTTCGCGACGCAGACGCTCTTGTTTCTGTTCCAGCCAGGAGGTGTAGTTTCCCTTCCAGGGAATGCCTTTGCCCTGGTCGAGTTCGAGTATCCAGCCGGCAACGTTGTCGAGAAAATAGCGATCATGCGTCACGGCGATGATTGTGCCGGGATAACTTTGCAGGTGATGTTCGAGCCAGGCGACTGACTCGGCGTCGAGATGGTTCGTCGGTTCGTCGAGCAGCAGGATGTCCGGCTTCTGTAACAGCACACGACAGAGCGCCACGCGCCGGCGTTCGCCCCCTGATAGCACCGCGACTTTCGTGTCGGGCGGCGGACAGCGCAAGGCGTCCATTGCCATCTCGAGGCGCGCATCAAGATCCCAGGCATCCTGGTGGTCGAGTTGTTCCTGCACCTCGCCCTGTCTCGCGAGCAGTTTGTCCATGTCCGCTTCGGACATCTCTTCGCCGAACTTCGCGTTAATCTCGTCAAACTCTTTCAGCAAGCTAACGGTTTGCTGGACGGCTTCTTCTACGACTTCGCGCACGGTGCGCGCGTCGTCGATGAGCGGCTCCTGTTCGAGAAAGC
>JAVEEA010000083.1 GCA_030840675.1 Pyrinomonadaceae bacterium | reverse complement strand
CGAGTGAAGCCGGCGTCCCGAAACTCGTGACGCTCGACGAGTTGGAGCGGCAATATATAAAGGACGTGTTGCGGCACACGGGCGGAGCGATCGCGGGAAAAGGCGGCGCGGCGGAAATTCTTGGTTTACCGTCTTCTACGCTGCGCAGCCGCATGAAGAAACTCGCTATCCGTTAGCGTCTTGCAGACAGAGACTTTAGGTGTTGGTCGTAATTTGAAAATTCTGCGTCCATTCAACTCCGTGGAGTGCGCCGGCCTGGCGGCGCTTTCAAAGGCGCTAAAGTAAATTCAACGGAGCTAAAGTGACGAAGGCTTTCACGGAGCTAAGGTGACGTAGGCGAAAGCGGCGCCTGGCCGCCGCACTCCAAAGAGACGTGCTCTCGGTCGCGCGATATCTCGTGCCTCGCGCGATATGTCGCGTCGACTATTCGCGGGCATGGGATTCGCCGTTCCAGTTCTCACCGCTCTTCCCTCAATTCCCAATAAATACGCAGGTTATTTACCGCTTTGCAGTGCCAAGACTGTGGCCGCAGGCTTGCACTAGTAGACTCCGTCTGATTGATTAGTTTGCGACCAACGGCGGGCAGAGGAACTTAACAAATGACGCTACGTATCTCCCAAATACTCGATCCCCAAGGCCAAAGCGCGACTTTGCGGTTGGAGGGTACGCTGGGCGCCGAACAGGCGTCGCTGCTGCAACGCCACTGCGACGAACTAGTGGCCAGAGAGATACCGGCAATTACTCTCGATCTTGCTGAACTGCGTTTTATCGACGAGGAGAGCGGCGCGGCCATCCGTAGGCTGCGCGAGACCATGAACGTTACGTTAGTCGGTTGCTGCCTGTTTACTCAGGAAGTCATAGACGGCGGCGTGAAAGCTTGAGAGCGGAATATATTTGCAACTGTTTTTAGTGCGCTGAGGGGACCCCAGGAAAAGATGAATACATTTATTAATAGAGTTTCCCTAATAACGATGGCTCTCGTCCTTTGCAGCGCGGTTGCGTCAGCTCAGGTGAAGCCGGGCGTTAGTGCGGTCACTGCCACGTCGCCGGTCATCGTGCCCAAGGCAAGCGAAGGATTTCGTCAGGAGTATCTCAAGGCCAGCGGCGAATATGAGTCGAGCCTGCAGACGTTGTCCATAACCTATGCGAAGGACCTGGCAACGGTGACTGAGCAAAACGCGAAGCTCAAGGAACTTTACACTGACGGTCTGATCTCTCGTCGCGACATGGAAGCAAGCGACGCGGGAGTGGTGGCGGCGCGTGCGCAGCTGGATGAGACGAACAAACAAATCGAACAGGCGAAGGTGGCCCACGCCCTGGCTCTGAAAGCGCCGGCGAGCGAGTCCGCGTTGGTCATGTCGGCGGATGGCACGCATGTTTGGACCACCGGGAATAAGAATGTTGACAACCTGATCAAGTTCTACGGTGGTAAGTATGGCGTCGACCCGTACCTGGTCTATTGCGTCATGCATCAGGAGTCGCGTTTCGGCGCGACCGCGACCAGCAACAAAGGTGCGATGGGGTTGATGCAGTTGATGCCGGGAACGGCGGCGCGTTACGGCGTGACGAATTCCTACGACGTGGCCCAGAACATCATGGGCGGCACGCGTTACCTGAAAGATCTGTTAGGCATGTTTGGCGGACGCGTTGACCTGGTGCTGGCGGGCTACAACGCCGGCGAAGGCGCAGTAATGAAGTATGGCAACCGTGTGCCGCCGTATGCCGAGACGCAAAACTATGTGCGACTGATAAGCTATCGCTACGGGCAAGCGCTGCACACTGTGAAGCCCGCAGCGAAGGCGGTGACGAAGCCCTCGTCCAGTAAAGAGTCCAAAGCCAAAGAGCCGGCGGTAACGGTTTCTACTGAGCAACCTGCCAGGAGCGTGACGACACAGCAGGGAACGTGAACAAAGGAGCGGTCGTGAGGAACATTTGTCGGGGAGTTGGTTTAGCAGCGGTTGTTTTCATTTATCTGACGGGCGGGGCGAAAGCGCAACAGACACTCACGAGCGCGGGGCAAAACTCAAACGGCGACGCGCGCTCGCCGGTAACACAAAGCTCAACGCCCAGCGGCGGCAGGTCAACGGGGACCATCTCCGGCGGAATTCCCGGCGCGGCGGTTGTCACTCCGGGCGTTACGCAATTAAGCCTTGAAGCGGCGATTCAACTTGCGATCAAGAATAATCTCGCCACTCTGCTCGCGCGTGAGCGACAGCGCGAAGCTG
Source organism: Pyrinomonadaceae bacterium (assembly GCA_030840675.1). GTDB lineage: Bacteria > Acidobacteriota > Blastocatellia > Pyrinomonadales > Pyrinomonadaceae > PSRF01. Next base: position 4,752 of record JAVEEA010000083.1, on the reverse strand, counting down.
AAGGGCTGAAACAGGAAGCGCGCGCGCCGCTCCTGCCGAACATTTCGGGTACAGCTTATCAAGCCAGCGTCACGCAAAACCTGGCGGCCCTCGGGTTCCAACCCGGCACCTTCCCCGGCATCACCAACACCTTCATCGGTCCCTTCAATAACTTCGACGCGCGCGCCCGTCTGGTGCAAACGATTTTCAATCTGAGTGCTCTCAAGAACTATCAGGCCGGACGCGCCGGCGTTCGCGTCGCGGAATATGAAGAACAGTTGGCGCGTGAACAGGTCGCCAGTGGTACCGCGCTCGTCTATTTGGAAGCGCTACGTTCCGGCCGCGCTGTCCTGGCGGCGCAGTCAAACGTGGACCTGGCCCAAGCGCTCACCAAGCTTGCCGAGGACCAACGCAACGCGGGCATCGCCACCGGAGTGGATGTGACGCGCGCGCAGGTGCGTCTCGCGGACCAACAGGTGCGACTCGCGCAGGCACAGACTGGTTCCGAACAGGCGTTGCTCAACTTGCAACGTGTGGTCGGATTGGAGTTGGGCGCACCGCTGACGCTTACCGATCCGCTTCGCTTTGCCACTCAGACACTGCCTGCCGCGGCAACGCTGATCGAGCAGGCGGCCCAGGACCGGCCCGAACTGCGAATCGCCGAAGAGGAAATCAAGGTAAACAAACTGTTACGCGAAGCGGTGCGCGCCGAATATCTGCCGTCAGTTGAATTCGTCGGCGACTACGGCGTCAGCGGCATCACGCCGGCCAACACCGCGTTGCCGACCCGCCGCGCTGCTGTCCAGTTGAATGTTCCCATTTTTAACGGCGGCCTGACGCACGGGCGTAACGCGGTCGCGGCTAGCCGGCAACGACAGGCTGAACTCGAACTGGGAAATGTGCGCGGGCAGGTTGAACAGGATGTGAGGTTGGCGTTGGCCACGTTAGGTACCGCCGCGGCGCAGGTACATGCGAGCGACGAAGGCGTGACCCTGGCTGAGCGCGAACTCGAGATGGCGCGCGACCGCTTTCATGCCGGTCTCGGCGACAACCTTGAAGTCACTACGGCGCAGACATCGCTCGGGAATGCTCGCGATGCGCAGGTGACTGCGCTTGCTGTGTACAACGCCGCGCGTCTTAACCTCGCCGCGGCCACGGGACGCGCCGAGACGTTTCGCTGGTGAAAACCCACGAGGGAAATCTGTAGTTAGAAGAATTGAGTACATTCTCTGGAGAGAAAAAGATGTCGGATGACGTGAAGGGAACGAGTACTAGACAGGATGAATTTTCGCCGGACAACGAGCCGGTGGTGAGCGAGTTTTCGCCGGCCGGTTCGGGAACTGATGCGGGAGAAACTGAGGCGGCGCAGTCGAACCGGAAGCAGCCGTTGTATCGGCGTCCGGCGTTTGTCGTCGCGGCCGCGGTAGTGCTCATTCTGGCCGTTGTGTTTGGCTTGCGCTATTGGCTCTATGCGCGTTCCCATGAGTCAACTGACGATGCGTTTATTAGCGGGCACATCGTGGCGGTTAGTCCGAAGGCTTCCGGTTACGTGGCGCAGGTTTATGTTAAAGAAAACCAGGAAGTGAAAGCGGGTGACTTGATCGCCGAGCTCGACGCGCGGGACTACGAAGTGAAACTCGATCAGGCGCGAGCCGCACTGCAGGCAGGCACCGCGCGCCTCCGAGAAGCGCGCACGGGCGTTGACCTGACGCGTGCAACGGCGCGGGCTAACGTGCAACAGGCGTCGGCGACGGTGCAACAGGCGCGCTCGGGTGTTGAGTCGCAGCGGGCGGCGGCCGCGGCGGAACGCGCGCGTACTACACAAGCAGGTGCGGGAGTGGCAACGGCGCAGGCCAACGTTGCGCAAGCGCGTTCGCAAGTGGCGTCCGCTGATGCGGAAGCGGCGCGCGCGAAAGCCGACGTTGAGCGTTACCAGCAGTTGTTTCAAAAGGACGAGACTTCACGCCAGCGTCTGGACCAGGCGATTGCGAGCGAACGCACCGCGGCGGCGCAACTCGATGCCGCGCGGCAACGGGTGGCGGCCGCGGAAGCCCAGGTGAATGAAGCGCGCGCGGGCCAGTTGTCCGCCGCCGAGACCGCTCGACGCGCACAGTCGCAAGTGGGCGGCGCCCAGGCGGGCGTAACGGAAGCGTTTGGGCGGCTGGCCCAGGCCAACACCGCGCCGCAACAAGTGGCCGTTAGCCAGGCGCAGGCAGAGACGGCTGGAGCTTCCCTGGAACAATTGCAGGCCGCGGTGAAGCAAGCCGAACTCGATCTTTCGTACACGAAAATTTACGCGCCGGAAACGGGCCGGGTGACGCGCAAGGCAATTGAACCGGGTGCGCTGGTGCAAATCGGCCAACCCTTGATGGCGATCGTCTCCGGCGAAGTATGGGTAATCGCAAATTTCAAAGAGAGCCAAATCGGGAATCTGCGCGTGGGCCAGTCAGTGGAACTAAACGTCGATGCCTATCCCGATAAAGTTTTCAAGGGACACGTCGACAGCATTCAGGCAGGGACCGGTTCAGCCTTCAGTTTAATTCCCGCGGAAAACGCGACCGGAAACTACGTCAAGGTCGTGCAGCGGGTTCCGGTCAAACTTGTTTTTGACGAACAGCCTGACCCGGGCCACCTGCTGGCGCCAGGCATGTCGGTGGAACCGGAGGTGCGGATCAAATGAGCGAGGACGTGGCGCCGCGGGGAAGAGTCCCCGAGCGCCAGCGTGGGTCAACGGTCGCGAAAAACGCGACGGTGCCCACGGAAACCTGGACACCCAGTTTCAATCCCTGGCTGATTGCGGCAGCGGTGATGATCGCGACCTTCATGGAAGTGCTCGACACTTCGGTCGCTAACGTTTCCTTGCCGCACATTGCCGGTACGCTCTCCGCTTCAACCGAAGAAGCAACCTGGGTGCTGACGAGTTATCTGGTTGCGAACGCCGTAATCCTGCCGATCACAGGTTGGCTCAGCAGTTTCTTTGGGCGCAAACGGCTGCTCATCACCTGCATCATTATCTTTACGCTCTCATCGGCACTCTGCGGCGCGGCCACCAGCATGACCATGCTAATCGTCGCGCGTGTGTTACAGGGTATCGGGGGGGGCGTGCTGCAGCCGACGGCGCAAGCGGTGCTGATGGAAAGTTTTCCGTTCGAGAAACGTGGGCAGGCGATGGCTGTTTACGCTATGGGCATCATCGTGGCGCCCATTATTGGTCCGACACTCGGCGGCTGGATTACTGACAACTACTCCTGGCGCTGGATCTTCTACATCAATGTTCCGGTCGGAATCGCGGCGGTGTTAATGGCGGTGTGGTTCATCGAAAACCCGCCCTACCTCAAGCGAATCGTCGGCAGCCGGATTGACTACCTCGGCTTTGCCCTCTTGACCGTCTGCCTCGCTACTTTCCAACTCGTGCTCGACACCGGACAGCAAAACGACTGGTTTGCCTCACGCCAGATTGTGTTGTTGACGGCTGTTTCCGTGACGTCATTGATCGCCTTCGTCATGCGCGAGTTGACCGTGGCGGAACCGATTGTCGATTTGCGGATTCTCAAGAACCGCAACTTCGGCGTCGGCACTCTCTTGATGACAATTGTCGGCGGCGTCCTTTACAGTACGACCGCACTGCTGCCGTTATTTTTGCAAACGTTGCTGGGTTATCCGGCATTGCAGAGCGGCATGGCCATCAGTCCCCGCGGCATCGGTTCGATGGCGTCGATGATCGTCGTGGGACGGCTGGTCGGGAAGATCGACAGTCGCCTGTTGATGACTTTTGGTTTTTTTGTACTAGCAACTTCAATGTACCTGCTGGCGGGAGTCAATCTCGAGATTGCTTCGTCAAATATTGTCTGGCCCAGTCTCATTAACGGTTTCGCGATGGGCTTTATCTTCGTGCCGCTGACTACGGTGGCAATGGGTACGCTCAAGCGCGAGCAGATGGGCAACGCCGCCGGCATCTACAGTTTGATGCGTAACATTGGCGGGGGCCTGGGCATCTCGGCGGTGACCACGCTACTGGCGCGCGGTGCGCAACAACATCAGGCGGTCATGGTTTCACACCTGACGCCTTACGACTCGGCTTTCCAACAACGGATGCAACAACTGCAGGGCGTGTTCGGTACGACCGCGGCCGGGGCGCAAAAGGCTTACCTCAGTCTTTACGGAACGTTAATAAGGCAGGCTACGCTGCTGGCATTCGTTGATAACTTTCGCCTGCTGACGTTCGTTTGCCTCGCCTGTATTCCGCTCGTGTTTTTGCTGAAGCGGGTCGGGAGCGGCGGTGGGGGTTCGGCAGCACTGCACTGAGAAAGACATCATGACACTCGAGCAAGCTGAGGAAGTAGAGGAACGGACCACGATTACGATCGCGCGTCAGGTTGGGTGCGGCGGAGCCTACGTCGGGCAGGTGCTCGCCAGACGACTGGGACTTCGTTATGTGGACCGCGAGGTCTTGCACCTGGCTGCCAAGGCGCTCGGTGTGGAAGAGCAAGCGGTCGTGGCGAGTAAAGAAAAACTTACCTCGTTTTGGGAAAAATTATTCGGTGGTCTAACAGTGCTGCCGCCGGAGTCACATTACACGCCGCCTCCGGCGCGTACTTTTACTGACGAAGAGTTGTTTCGGCGACAGGTTGAGGCACTCAAGCTGATTGCTGCTCGCGAGAATTGTGTGATCGTGGGTTACGGCGGAGCGTTTGTACTGCCGCATCACAGCCGCATGGTAAATCTCTATTTCCACGCGCCTCTCAGGTTTCGCATGAAACGCCTGGTGGAGAT
>JAVEEA010000034.1 GCA_030840675.1 Pyrinomonadaceae bacterium | reverse complement strand
CAGCGAAAAAACTGAATCGCTCTGCGTGTGTTCACTTGCAAACAACCAACACCCGACTCCCGGGGGAACGTTACTAACCAGGCCGTAGAGGGAAAGGGATAAAAATGAGAACGACGTTTGCGACTTTTGTATTAGTAGCTCTGTGTCTGGCCACGCTGCCAGGCATTACGCTGGGCCAACAATCGGATAACGCATCCGAACAGGCCGGCCAGCAGCAGGGCGAAGTAAGTTTGCCGATTCATCACGACCGCTCGCGCCCGTTGCGCGAGCTGTTTGATACCAATGAGCGTACTGGCCCACCCCGCGGCGGCCGAGATTTCGAACCCGGCCGACCCCACCCGGTTGGCAATTCAAACCCATTCGCCATCGACCCGTTGGCGGATCGAAGCGTCGGGTCGCCATCGGCGTTGGCGTTACCGAAAGCCGCTACGATCGGCACGGGCGTCGATCCGGCCGCACGCGTGGCTCCCCCCGATACCACTGGCGACGTTGGTCCCAACCATTATGTGCAATGGGTCAACCTGCGCTACGCGGTTTACACCCTGACCAGGGACGCGAGTAACCAAATCACCGCGTTCAATCTCGTTCCCGGTTTCCCCAAGAATGGCAATGTGATCTGGCAAGGCTTCGGCGGCGGGTGCGAGACAAATAACGACGGCGATCCGCTTGTGCAATACGACCAGCTCGCCAATCGTTGGATACTGACCCAGTTTTCCGTTTCTACCACACCGTACATGCAGTGCGTCGCCGTTTCGACTGGACCCGATCCCACCGGCAGTTATTTTCGTTATGCGTTTTCTTACGCCACTGACTTTAACGACTATCCCAAGATGGGTGTCTGGCCGGACGCCTATTACATTACCTACAACATGTTTCGCCGCGGGCGCACCTTCGTCGGTAACAAGGTGTGCGCGCTGGAACGCGACAAGATGTTGACTGGCGCCGTCGCCAGACAAATCTGCGCGCAGACTGCTAATACCGTGGCCAGTCTCGAACCTTCCGATCTGGAGGGAACAACGTTACCCCCGGCGGGCAGTCCTAACCTGCTGCTCAGCATCACTTCGACTTCGTTAAACTTCTGGCGCTTCGCGGTGAACTGGGCCGCCGGCACCGGCACACTTTCCGGTCCCACAACCATCGCTGGGGTAGCAGCCTTCACCCGAGTATGTGGCGGTGGCGTTTGCGTTCCGCAACCCGGCACTACCCAACAACTCGACTCCCTCGGCGATCGGCTGATGTATCGCTTGAGTTATCGCAACCTGGGAACGCGCGAGGCGCTCGTTATTAACCACTCGGTCACGAGCGGTAGCGGCGGCGGCGTGCGCTGGTATGAATTACAAAATGCCGCCGGGCAAACCATGGCCAGTGCCACTCCGGTTGTGCGCCAGCAAGGCACCTTTGCACCGACGGATGACTATCGCTGGATGGGAAGCGCCGCGATGGACAAGACAGGCGGCATTGCGGTGGGCTACAACGTCTCCAGCAGTACAGTCAAGCCGAGCTTGCGTTACGCTTATCGCGGCCCTGCCGATCCGTTGGGAACGCTCGGCAACGAAACCAACATCTTCGCGGGACCGGGCGTGCAAACGCCGAGTTTGTCGCGCTGGGGTGATTACAGCACCATCAGCGTCGATCCAGTCGACGGCTGTCAAATGGTGTTCACCGGGGAATATATTCCGGCAAACGGAAACTTCAACTGGGCCACCTTCATCCATTCGTTCAAGCTGAGCACTTGTAACTGACACGCTCACTTGACTGCTGCCTGAAACTGATTAAGTGACAGGTACTACACCCGCGGCCGCTCGAGTTCATGACTCGCGCGGCCGCTGGCTTTTTCCTAATGCCCGCTGAGATCCAATTTGAATTGTGAGGACCTTCGCTACAGTATCCGCAAATAGCACGACCCAACTTTTCGGCTGCTTGATTTGGCGACGATCCGCCCTTAGGATGGCGAGTTCGCTGAATCGAGTTCTGACAGGAGTATTTGAGTTTTGTGGCAAGCATTTATGCACGGACGCGAACGTGCGCATCACGAACGCGATAACAACCGCCTGGTGCGGCCACTTGACTGGGGCTTGTCTTTCATCAGCGACCATGTGAACGGCGCTGACCCGCGCCGCGTGCTGCGAGACTATGCCGCCGAGGCACTCGCGCACAGCGAACAGTTCTACGCACTGCCGGAAATCTCCGACTGGCAACTTCAGGGCGACCAACTAACCTGGACCAGCGCCCTCGAAACGCCCGCGCCGGAAAACAACCTGGCACGCGCGCGCTATTTTCCAGTCGACGAAAAGAAAGCGCGCAGTCCGCGCGCCGCCGTGGTGGTATTACCGCAGTGGAACGCGCAGCCGGAGAGTCACGTGGAAGCGTGTCGCATTTTTAATTTCATCGGCATGTCGGCGTTGCGTTTGACTTTGCCCTATCACGATGAGCGCCGGCCACCAGATTTGCAACGCGCCGATTACCTCGTCAGCACCAACATTGGCCGGACCATTCAATCGATGCGACAGGCGGTGCTCGACACGCGCGCGGCGGTGCGTTGGTTAAAGCAACGCGGGTATGAACGCATTGGCATTCTCGGCACCAGCGTCGGTTCGTGCATCGCGTTTCTTGCGTTCGCGCATGAACCTGACATTGACGCCGGCACGTTCAACCATGTCTCAGGTTATGTCGCTGATGTCGCCTGGCGGGGACTCTCAACCAAACATCTACGCGCTGGGTTTGCGGATCAGATCACGCTGGACGAGTTGCGGCAATACTGGGCGCCGATCAGTCCGGTACCTTTTATTTCTCGGGTGGCCCAAATGGGACCGCGTCCGCTCAGGTTTATTGCCGCGCGTTACGACTTGACGTTCCCAATCGATCTCACGCACGACACGATTGCGGCGGCACGAAAGCACAAGCTGCCACTCGACGTTGTCTGGCTGCGCTGCGGACACTACACCATGGCATCGCTGCCGTGGAAAGCGATCGACGCCTGGAAGATTGCCACTTTCATGCGGAAAAACTTGCGCTGAGTCTCTGCTTCAAAGGCCCGACCTTGCCACTAAACATTTCCAACCTCCTCGATCAACTCGACGAATTGAAGACTCGCTTTGGCGCCCGCGCACAACAACGCGTCCCGAACATCCTTGCTCGCATCTCCCGCCTCACGATCACTGAGGCTGACACGTTGGTCCGTCTTCATGAAATCCTGCTCTTCCTTTGCGCCTACCCGCGGGACGCCGCGGTCAGGAAACTTGCCGAGGCGGCTCTAAAGGGCTTTGCCGAGCGCGTCAATGCCTTACGCGAGGCGGGCGCGGATCTCTCGTCACTGGAGCATCCCGAGCTTTCGGGAATTGACGGCAGCCCCGTCACCGACACGTTCAGTTACTACGTGGTGCGTTGGTTAGTTAACGCCCGCCGGCAACGGGACCGGGTGGCGCTCGCGTGGGATTGGTTTGAAGATGAGAACCGGCTGGCGGAGAGCTGGCCCAGGTTCATGCCCTTGCTGGAGGAGGACGCGGCCGTCGAAGCAAACGTTCCTTACCGGCAATGGCTGCGCGCGGCATCCGGCGGCGCCGAGCGTGACCTTACGTGGCTGATAAATCAGTTTGAATTGTTACCCGGACCGGAAAAGAAGAAGGCCGAGTTATATAACGCTCAAAAACTTTACGTGCGTTGGAATCCTGACTATCGCTCCACGCGAACCGGCATGCGTTTGCGCGTGGGCCAGCACTTCTATCATCGTGAGCCGCTTATCCGGCGTAGAGATGTTTCCCTCACACGCGAACTGGAAACTCCGCCGCCAGGATTAACACAACTCTCAGCAAGCGATGGCGCCGCAATTCTCGATCTAACACGCGCCGCTTCCACCGTGCGCTATCGTGAGCTCTACGGGTTTACACACGGCGACGCGGAACGCGTTCTGCAAGCGCAGCTGGGCCGCGGCGTTGATGTCTTCATTATGGGCGTGCCACCGGAGCAGCGTTTGCCGTTGCGCGCTTATCACGCGGCGATGATTTTCAAGAATGGTGTGCCGGTTGGTTACTTCGAGGGCATCTCGCTATTCGAACGGATGGAGAGTGGCTTCAATCTTTACTACACCTTTCGCGACGGCGAAACTGCCTGGCTTTACGCGCGCATTCTCAGCATCTTCCATCACCTCCTGGGCGTTACCGCTTTTTCGATCGACCCGTATCAAATCGGTTTTGAAAACGAGGAAGGCATCGAATCAGGCGCGTTCTGGTTTTATCGCAAGCTCGGCTTTCGTCCCACCAACCCGGAGGTGCTGAAGCTCGTCCTCAACGAAGAAAAGAAACTGGCGACGCGCAGTGGTTATCGCACCTCTTTGGCGACGCTGCGCAAGCTGGCACGCGGACCGATGATCTTCGAGCACGAAATTACTGCAGACGACTCGCAGCCCGGTGACTGGGACCGGTTTCAACTTCGCAACCTTGGCTTGGCAGTGCAACGGCGCATGGCCGGCAGTAATAAACGTGACGCGCGTAGTTTTCGCACCAAGGCAGTTGCGCGACTAACCCAGTTGCTGAAAGCCGAGTGGCGCAAGACTGAACTTCCCGTGGTGAGTGAGTTTGCCGTAGCACTCTCGTTGGTAGCAGACCTGAGTGAATGGAGCGAGGTTGAAAAACGCGCCTTGCTACGCGTCATGCGCGCCAAGGCAACCCAGGAGGAGAGTAGCTATTTGCAACTGATGCAGAAACATTCGCGCTTACGCTCAACCATTATCAAACTCGGTTCGCAGTGACAAGCATCAAACTCGGTTCGCAGTGACAAGCATTCGATACGCCCGCGGGCTGGACCAACGTGCCCTGGGAGCGCGGGCGCCCACGCCCGCAATGCTACGAATAGTCTTTGCGGGCGGGGGCGCCCGCGCTCCCAGGGGCAGGCTCTTCTGTTGACTTAGCTACAGCTCTGCAGACGGTGCTCCAGAACTTTATCCTCGGAAAAATTTTCCAGTTTCTGAAAGTACTCCGCCGAGCGGTCGAGCGCTTTTTCCGGCAATAGGCCCACCAGTTCGGTGCTCAATATCTTCACTCTTAGCAACTCAGCTTCGCGTCGTACCGCCTCGTACGCCTGCGCGATTCCGGTTGCTTCATAGTTAACCAGGTTCAGCGATACTTGCACGAGCCCGCGCGAGCTGAGTTCAAATCCGAGCGCCTTAACGAATGGCAACCCCCCGCCGCGCGCTCTGACCACGCTCGCAATCCTGCGCGCCAGCGACACGTCGCGCGTACTGAGATTAATGTTGAAGGCAATCAAGAACGGGCGCGCGCCCACCGCAATCGCGCCTGCTCGTTCGTGGACTTGCAGCGGTCCCAGGTCCGGCGCGCGGTTGGGCGTCACAGCAATTTGTTCGCGCAACAACTCGAGAGCGCCGCGTCTCACATCTTCGAGGTTGACCCGATCGGGCCTTAACGCCGCGCGTTCGTAAAAAAATACCGGTATCGAAAGTTCACTCGCGATCCGCGCCCCCGCCTGATGGGCCAGTGCCGCACAATCAGCGAGTGACACGCCGCTCACCGGAATAAACGGCAACACGTCGGTCGCTCCCAGACGCGGGTGTACGCCTGCATGCGTGCGCATGTCGATCAGTGTTGCCGCCAGTCTGACGGCCCGCACCGCCGCCTCGACAACCATCTCCGGCGTCGCCACGAAAGTAATTACTGAACGGTTATGATCGGGATCGATATGCGTATCGAGCACACAGGCGGTGGGCACCGAGCCGATGACTGACGCCAGTCGCGCGACGGTTTCGGTCTTGCGGCCCTCGCTGAAGTTTGGTACACACTCCACCAGCGCATTGCCGCTTGCCGACTGCCGCTGGTTGCTTGAAGAGTTCACGCTTGTAGTTAGTCTGAATGGTTGATGTAATCGCTGGGCCAGTGTAAAGCTAAAATCGCAAATCTGAAATTTGAAACTTGAAATCTAAAATGCCGCGCGATCGTTTCATCGACAAGCATAAGACAGCCTGGCAGCGTCTGGAAGATTTACTGACATTGCTTGACGGCACTTCTTTGCGCCGGCTGCATCGCGAGGAAGTGCGTGAGTTGGGGCGAATCTACCGCCGCACCGCATCAGACCTCGCGATTGCACGCGCCGAGTCGCGCGACCCGCGTCTGGTCAACTATCTCAACAGTCTCGTCATCCGCGCCCACGGACGCATCTACCAGGCGGACGCTCAGGGCGGCTCACGTATCAAGCAATTCTTTGCGCGCGAACTGCCGCAAACTTTTCGCCGCACGTGGCGTTACACGGCCGTCTCCTTCGGAGTGTTCGCGTTGTTTTCGCTGATCGGGTTTTTAGGCACGAAGTATGATCCCGACTTTTCTGAGTTGGTGGGCGTGCCGTCTTCGTTTCGTGAACTTACGATTGAAACCAAAACCCATTGGTGGGAAGAACTGAACGACGCAAACCAGGAAGGCGCGAGCCGGATCATGACAAACAACGTGCAGGTCACGATCTACACGTTTGCGTTGGGAGCGCTGTTTGGCGTCGGCACTTTATACTTGCTGGCATTCAACGGGGCGGTGATTGCTTCGGTCGTCGCCCTCACGTATCGCGCCGGCTTCGGTAACGCGCTCCTGACTTTCATGGTCGGCCACGGAGTGATCGAGCTTTCGTGCATCTTCATCGCTGGTGGCGCCGGACTTTTGCTTGGCAGCGCGCTAGTCCTGCCGGGCGATCTCTCGCGAGCTGATGCTTTGAAGAGTCGCGGCATGGAGGCGGTGCGGTTGATGATGGGGGTGGCAGTGTTCCTGGTAGTTGCCGGCACCATAGAAGGATTCATTTCTCCGGCGCCGATTCACCCGGCGGTTAAGATCAGCATCGGTGTCCTCACGGGACTGGCAATGTATTCGTACCTGCTGCTCGCCGGCCGCGACTAACAAAAGGGAGAAACCAGTTGAGGCGCGCTCTTAGGTCGCTTTTGACTTCAGCTCCCGGCTTGCCGTCCAAATGATCGACAGTCAAAAATCCCTTTTCCATCCTATAGCAGTCCACGTTCCTTAACCTGAAGATATTTTTCCAGCAGCGCCGGGGCGAGGGCGGCGGCGGTAACGTCGAGGGCGAGGCCTCCACGCGCTTCAACCAAACGAAGTGCGGCTTCGCGCAGGTACATGATCTCTTCCGCAACTGATTGCGTGAAAAGTTCTCGACCATCGGCGGGCGCGTTGCTCACTACCGCTTTCAGATCGCGATCCGCGATGGTTACAACGAGCGGCAGATGACGCGGGCGCAACAAACCGAGCGCCGTCAGCAGTTCCTTCGAACCTTCTTCGTCCACCAGGTCAGTCAACAGGATTACCAGCGAGCGGCGCTTGCTGTGAGCGGCAATGAATTCGAAAGCGCGCGAGTAAGAAGGTTCAATCATCTCCGGCTCGACTGAGTAAAGCGCTTCGAGTGCGGCGTCCATGTGTTCATGGCCTCGGCCCGGCGGCAGATAACTCTTGATCTTGCGGCCGAACACGAGCAAACCCGCGTTGTCGCCGGCGCGCGCCGCGGCGGACATGAGCGCGAGTGCGGCATGGACCGCGGAGTCAAGCTTCGTCTCATGTTCGATGCGCGCGGTCATCAGGCGTCCGCCATCGATGGCGATCAGGATTGTCTGATCGCGTTCGATTTGATACTGGCGGGTCGTTAACTTTCCCCGGCGCGCAGTCGCGGACCAGGAGATGTGGCGCAACTCATCGCCGCGCACGTAGTCGCGCAGCGACTCAAACTCGCGTCCTTCGCCGCGCCAGGAAGCCTTGCGGTGCGACGACACCAACGACCGCGCACCCAGCGCCTTCAACTCGGCTTCGCGCGCGCGCCGCAGGTTGGGGTAAACCTTTACCGTGCTCGGTTGGCCCACACGCGTTTCGCACCAGACCAGATTAAATCGAGACAGAAACCGAACCACAATTTGGCCAAAGTCGAAGCGGCCCCGGCGCGGCGGCGTCAGGCCATAAACGAGTGCGGCTGAAGTTTGCGCCGGCACGCGGAAGTGCGCCGTGCGCAAGTCCGACAGTTTCATTTGCGGCGGAAACTCGTCTTTCAGGATCAGGGCCACCGCATGAGCTTCGGCGTTCTGCACGTTGATCCTGACTTCTGTTTCCGCGCCCACGGCAAACCGCCCGCCAAATTCGCGCGTGATGTGTACGCCTGCGGGAAGTTGACTGCGACGCGCGTCGATAAAAGCGAGTGTGAGCAACGCCAGATCGTAGACGAGTGTAACCCAGCGCAACCAGGGCCGGCCCCAGGACAGCGAAAGCACGATCAGGCTTGCCGCTATCAGCAGATAGAAAAATTTGGTGAAGACAAAACGCATAGAAGAACAGAGATCAGATCTCAGGTATCAGATGTCAGCAGTCAAACGGCCAGGCCCAAACAGGACTACGCTTCATTATCTGACGTCTGACATTTACCTGGGCACTTCCGCATTCTTGAGAATGTCAGTGATGACGACATCGGGAGTAGCGCCGTCGAGTTCAGCTTCCGCGCGTAAAGTTAAGCGGTGGCGGAGCACTGGACGGGCCACATCGCGTATGTCATCGGGGGTGGAAAACTCGCGACCGCGAATCGCCGCCAGTGCTTTCGCGCACAAGAGCAACGCCACTGAAGCACGCGGACTGGCGCCGTAGTAAATGAACGGATGCGTGCGCGTGCGTCGTACCAGGTCGACCGCGTAGTGCTGGACGCCGGGTTCCATGCGCGCGCTGATCACTTCCCGACGGCAGCGAGAGATCGCGTCCGCATCCGGCAATGGGTCCAGCTGAACATCGCTGAGACGACGGGAGTTGAAGCCAGCATCCCAGTTTGCCACCACCTGTCGCTCGTGATCTTCGCCGGGATAGTCGAGCAGTATTTTCAACATGAAACGATCGAGTTGCGCCTCCGGCAAGGGATAAGTCCCTTCATACTCGATCGGGTTCTCGGTCGCGAGCACCGTGAAGATCGGTGAGAGCTGATGGCGTTCACCGTCAATCGTCACCTGCCGCTCTTCCATCGCCTCCAGCAACGCAGCCTGCGTTTTGGGCGGCGTGCGATTGATTTCGTCGGCCAACAGTATGTCGGTAAAGATTGGACCAGGTCGTAAATTGAAGGCTGAGGTCGCCACGTTAAAGACATTCGTGCCGGTGATGTCTGAGGGCATTAAGTCAGGCGTAAACTGGATGCGCCCGAAATTCGCATTGATGATGCGGGCGAGCGTCTTGACGGTGAGCGTCTTGGCGGTACCCGGAACACCTTCGATCAGGGCGTGACCCTCAGCGAGCAGCGCCACCAAAATTTGTTCGATGGGTTCGTCCTGGCCGACGACGATCTTGCTCAACTCGCGGCGGATGTGTGCGACTGTAGCGGAGACGTATTCAATCATTATTTTTAGAAGTTTTCATTCGTACTTTTGTACGGCGAATTTTTGCACCTGGAACTCGAACTTAGTAGCTTGCACCTGATTAACTCTTGTGCAGCGACTGCTTCACCTCACGCGAACGCAGACGCAACCCGAGCGTGCTTTCCAGTTCGCGTAAGCTTCTTACCAATAGCAGCGACTGGCGTTCAGTAAACGGCTCGCCGTTGATAGCGTCTTCGGACTGGCGCATCAGTCTTTCCACGTCCGTGGCGGACACCGGCGCGCGCAGCGCGATGCCTTCGGCGATCAATTTACGCGAACTGTTGTAATCGACTCCGGCAAAACGCGCCAGCACTCGCCGCAGTCGGGAGTAAATATTTTCAATTGCCAGATCGTAAGCGCGGGCGCGTTGCTGCAATTCTGCCATCGACGCCACAAACTCGAGATTCGATCTGCGGTCGACCTGTGGCAAGGGCAAGGGGCGGGCAAACCGCCGGCCACGCGTCCAAAGCAGCAACAGGATCAGCAGCGCCAGTTGTGCGCAGAGGGCAAGCACCGGAGTGCCGGCAAAGTAATTGACCCACGGGTTATGGGTAGCGCCGTGGCCCTGATGAAATTCGTCGAAGGCAATCCGTCCGCCGTCCGTTGTCAACAAATTGATCGCCAACTGCAGGTTATCGCGCAACCCGATACCACCGTTGGCAACCATAAAGGGATCGCTCAACAAAACTATCTGCCCGTTGCCGTGCGGATAATCAATCAGCAGCGGTGAACTGCCGGCAATCAGATGGACCACTGGAGCGGGGGCGTGGGCCAACGTGGCAGTCGCGGGGGAGTTCACGCTGACGACACCAGGCGCGGGTTTGGCAGGCGCGTCTGGAGGCGGGGGTGGACCATAATCCTTTTCTGTAGTGACGAAACCACGCCGGTTGGAGTTGTCTGCATTTTGCTTGCTAGTCTCTTCGCTTTCAGTAAACAACTTGATCGCCGACAAGAATTTCGAAGGCATGACCGAGTCAACGTCGCGGGTGAAGAGTGTCGGCAGCGCCGGGTTGATAGGCTTGACGCCTTCAGTCATCTGTTCAGGATGTGCGGGGTCGACGCCCGCACCAGGGAAAGTAATTAACTCCGTCACGACGCGCCAGAGACCCGAAGGCGGTAGGAGATAATCTTCCGGGCGGCGATCAACGATCACCAGGCGTCCGCCTTGCTGGACCCAGCGCAATAAACTTCTGGCTTCCTCCTCGTTGATTGCAACCAGTGGCCGGCCCACGATGACGAAGGTTTTTACCCGGGGGCCGTCCGTTCCCAATAGCCGCGCCGGAGCTTCGCGCCAACGCAATACCGGGTAGCCCGACTCGCGCAGAAAATCGTAAAGCGCGCGCGTGCCGGTTGCGCCGGCATTGTAAGTGGAACGGTCCGCGTCAAATTCAGAATCCTGTTTTCGTTCTTCCCCCACGTAAGCAGCGGAATTGACCGCTATCAAAATACCGACAGCAGCCACAATGGTCAGAATTATTCCCAGGCGTTGACGCATAGCAAAAAGTTAGTTGAGCGAAACCGGTTCGCTGTTAAGTTGCTTCATCTCGAAAGTGCCTGCCGGTAGCTGGAGCGAAAGTTTTGCCAATCAGTTTCATCGGGCGGAATCAGCCCATACCAATGTCGTTCGAAACTATTGGTGAGTTGTTCGACGTTGCGATGAAGCGGGGGTAACTCGCGCAACGCGCTCAGGTAGTCACGATTCGTTTTATGCTGCGCCAGACTAATCACTTTTCGGTCACCCAACTCAACCAGCAGTGCGATGTAGCCTTTGCGGATCGCGGCGCGCAACTCGCCGCGCCGCGCCAGAAGTTCAGCCTCCGCGAGCAGATCATGCGCCGTTTGATCCGGATTTAGTGTTTCACCCAAAACAATTCGCGCCTCCGTGCGGTCTTTCTTTTTCGTCCGTTGCGCGCGAAGAAATCGTGGCAGGAATAACTTCAGCACAAATGCGAGGATGGCGACGGCTAGCGCGATAACAAAGATCTCCGCGGCTCGACCAATCACCCTGGCAGCGCCGGCCGGCATCCGGCTCGACTTCGGGATAAAACTTCGCAGCCATCTAAAAAAGCGACTGGTGACACGAGGCAGGGCACTGCCGCGATCGACTGTTGGCCCATATTCCGAACGCTGCAGGATCTCGTCGAGTTTGCGCTTCGCTTCGGCCTTGTTGACGTCGCTACGAGTACCTGGTTTTTCCAGTTCCGCGAGACGTTCAGAGATTGCTTCGAGTCGTTCCGCCGTGCCCTTAAGTAAGTCTTCTCGCGCTGCCGGCTGGGCCTTTTCGTAACGTGACAGGTCCTCATGAAACCAGCTGTTGTCCACTTCGAATTTGGTTTCGTTCCATTCGACCGTTTCTCTTTCCGGCAAGAGCACGCGCAACGATGCCACTGTCTCTGCCCGCCGTCGCTGGTAGGCTGCGTCGGCTTCGAACTCATCAGCCTGTCCCAGGGTCCCGAGCGCGGTTACAGCCTGGCGTACCTGTCGCTGGTATTCGTTCAGCGGAGTTGCGGAGATTGAGACGGCGAACGTTAGCAGGCTAACGAGCGTGATCACTATCCGCGTCGCAAAGTCACGGCCGAGGAAATCCTGTCTGAATAACGCGAACTCGTTTTGCACAACTTATCCTTCGGTCGAACGTTGCCTCTCAGCGAAGTCCCAGCAGGTTTCCGGCAGCACTGGGGCGTAATGGCAAGTGAGCGGGTGCCGCCGATATTGCTGGCGCCAGCGGTGAGGCGACGTCGAGCTCCGGCATGGGTCCTAATTTTTGCGCCGCCAGTAATTCGATATCGTAGCCTTCGTGGCGCACTCTTTCGTCGACATACAGTAAGGACATGCCCAGCATCCACACCGGCGTCAGCAGGATCGAACTCAGTGGTTCGATCACGCTGTAACTGATCGCATACCAGGCGGGCCAACTGGTCGTGCTCCAGGGCGAAGGGTCAATGCCATTGACATAACCAAACCAACCGAGCGGAATTATCAGGACCATTAGCGCGGAGTAGGTAGCAAAGGTGATGAATAAGGTCATCGCCATGAGGCGGCGCACGTTTCCTTTGGCCAGTGAAAAACTGCGCCTAATTGCTTCAAAGATATGCTTCCCTTCAACCAGCATTATTTGCGGAACGTAAGCTACTTTTCCCGCCAGGTAAAAGAACAACCAGAGTCCTACGACAGCCACGCCCAGACCACCGATCACTCCGGTGATAATGGCCAGCCAGCCCGGCATAGCCTGTAGCATCACCCCGGCACCAACCACCACCAACATGAGCAGAACGAAGCAGGCGATGTAGGCGCCAATCGCTGCCAAACCAAGCCAAAGCATTACCAGAATAGTTGCGCCCAGCAAAGACCAGAACCGCGAGCGCACCGCTGCGTAAGTGGTACGCGCCGATACTGGTTCGTCCCAAAGCAGATGCGTGACAAGGTTTCGTGAGGCCCCACCCATCACCAGTAAACTAAAAACATGCCCGCTGATAATTATCACAGCCGCGACACATAAGAGCAGTATATAGAAGGCCAGGCTGGTGACGTCTGGGGTGTTACTGACGCCGCGTTTACTGACTGTCCACAAGACGGATCCGATTGCCGAAACGAGTACCGGCGGCGTTGCGATTCGCATCAGAGTGAAAAGATGACGGCGATAAAGCCGGACCGCGCGATCGATCAGATCCCCCGCTCCCAGGGGTACGAGGTGGAGATCATTAGCGCTTGCTTTCGGCATGAAACACTCGCTTGAAGTTAACCCTGATGATCGGAGACTGCAACTGAGATTCGAAGTCTGAGGCCAGCTCGCGAATCTTATCATGGCTGTCGCGACCATGTCGCAAGGATCAACTCAAGGCGGCAGGCTGGTGCTCGGCAGTGCTTGAATTCAACCAGAGGTCAGGCTAGGTTGCTAATTTCGGGGCATAATGATTTGCCAACAAGGAGGGAAAAAGATGATGGTTGTAGCCTGCCAGAAATGTGGAACCAAAAACCGCGTGGATCCTCGCATGGCGTCAGAACAATTGGCAAAGTGTGGCAAGTGTGGCGCTATGCTCGATTTGAGCAACGCAGAGACAAGCGTCGAAACCAAGCCTCTGATCGTGACTGATGCTACTTTTCAGCACGATGTTTTGGATAGTAAGGCTGGTCCGGTACTGCTCGATTGCTGGGCGCCGTGGTGCGGGCCGTGCCGGCTCGTTGGACCTATCATGGAACAACTCGCCGCGGAAGCGAACGACCGGTACCGCGTCGCGAAGTTGAATGTGGATGAAAACCCTCGGACCGCGGCGAAGTTTCAGATTCAAAGTATTCCGACGATGCTCATCTTCCGCAACGGTCAACTCGTCGACCGCCTGGTAGGCGCGCAACCAAAGCCTGCGATCGCCGCGCGCCTGCTCGCACACACTAGATAGAGCGTCGACGCACCAGTAAAGACGGAAGAAGCTTATTCACCGGTCGCACTTTCCCTTCCCCTTCGTCCGATCCGATCTTCTTGTCGCTTTGCCCTTTGCTCCCTGGTTCCTTAATATCAGAACGCTTTCCCAGGTCTTGCTAACTTGAAAGGATCTTCCCGCGATGTTTAGAAAAATTATTTCTACGCCCGCATCATGGGTACCGGTGCCGTTACGACTGGCGCTGGCCGTGGTTTTCATTGCCCATGGGGCGCAGAAGGTGCTGGGAAGTTTTAGTGGTCCAGGTCTCGCAAAATTCAGCAGCCTGCCGGCGCCGTTTCCCTTCATGCGTCCGGCGTGGTTGTGGATGGGCGCAGCGGCTTTTGCCGAGTTGCTCGGTGGCGCTTTGTTGCTGCTCGGGTTCCTCACGCGAGTCGGCGCGTTCCTGATTCTCTGCGTGATGGCGACCGTGATCGCCTCGGCCTGGCCTGAAGGTTTTTTTGGCCCAAAAGGATTTGAGTACCCCGTGGCTCTGTTGGCTATGACTTTGGCCCTGCTGATTTCCGGTGGCGGCATTGCTTCGGTCGATCATTCTCTCTCAAGTGGACGAAGAAGATAGTGAAACTTGGACCACACCGAGTGCGACGTTGACTCGTATTGCTCCCGAACGAATGCCGCTGAGTCCTAGTCTGAATTTCTGCGTGATTTCCTAATGACCACTACGTCGACCAACCCGGCCGTACAGGCAATCATCAACAATACCGCTCCGCACCAGGCTCGGCTCGCCGCTGCCAGTGGCCTACTACCGCTATCCCAAGCTGATTTGTTGGAAGTGCTGGTCGCACTGCATCAATCGGATGATCAGGAGATAGCGACGGCCGCCAACGAAACGCTTGCCGAGCAGGAGCCCGAAGATCTATTGAACGCCGCCAGGAGCGAGGACACGCCGGTAACGGTGCTCGAGTATCTGGCCACACTTGCTGACAGTCTCGGACAGTTTCACCAGGCCATAGTCCTCAACACCCGGACATCTGATAAGGCCATTGGAGACTTAGCTGCCTCAACTGCAGACGGCTCGCTGTTGGAACTCATCGCGCTCAATCAGCAGCGGCTGGTACGTTTCCCGAAGATCATTGATGCCATTCTGGCTAATCCTAATCGGCCCCCGGAAGCCGAACGGCGTGCCCGCGAAACAAAACAGGAATTCTTTGAAAAAGAAAGAGGCGCGCAGCAGATTGCCCAGGAACTTCGCACCCGCGGCAACAATGCAGCGGCGGAATTTTTCGAAAGCGCCGATTTAACCGGCGGGTTAAGCGCGGAAGACGCTTGGCTGATAGCTGAACACATTGAGGTGTCTGACGCGGATCTCGACACTTCCTGGCTGCCTTCGGAACGTTACGAGGAACTGAAAGCAGAAACTGTCGAGGAGCGTAGCGCCAACTTCAAGAGAGTGGTTGAGCATGAACGAATCGAAACTGGAGAAGTCCCAGCCGAGCGCGTTTCCCTGATTCGACGCATCATGTTTATGAACGCGCGAGACCGCATGAAGCTTGCGATGAAGGGCGACCGCGAAGCGCGCGGTATTTTGATTCGCGACTCAAACAGAGTGGTAGCGACGGCGGTGGTCCACAACCCTCGCGTCACCGATCAGGAAGTAGAAAACATTGCCGCTATGCGCACGGTCGCCGACGAAGTACTCCGACTTGTCGCGATGAATCGAAATTGGGCGCGCTCGTATACCATCATTCATAATCTGGTCAAAAATCCGCGGACACCAATCCCCACCGTCATCGGTATCCTGCCGCGGATTCGTACCAAGGATCTGAAACATCTCTCGCAGAACCGGAACGTTTCGGAAACCGCCCGGCGACAAGCCCTGCGCTTGGCCCAAACGCGTTCAGGTGACTAGCGATAAACACTCGCCGTTCCCGTCGGGAAACAGGGCAATACGCCCCTCATTCAGCGAATGTTACGAAAGTTTTGCGAAATGGTTAACATTATGCTTGACAAGTCACGGCATTTCGGTGTAATTTCACACATTGAGCACGGAACGACTTTGCGAAGGTACCGTTAGCAAGACGCGGTTTAATTTTATTCGACACCGCAAGGCTTTATCTCACCCGCAAGAGTCACTGCCTGGTTCCGGAATCGACATTCGTGACGATTCTCAGTTCTTTGCCACCGCCCTGTCTTAACCCGAACCTGCCGGAAAGTTTTGCCCCGCTAATCCTGATCGATTAGCGGGGCCCTTCTCTTACATCTCACTAAAATTAAGTTATTTTTGCGAAACCGCCACTGAGTTGGTAAGTTCTGCCATGACTTCAGTGTTTACGGGGCGAATATCCGCGACTTTGCCGGTCATCTCGGCGAACAGCTTTTCGTACTGGTCGACGACACGGTCCCAATCGTAATAACGTTGCACTCTAATCTGTGCGCGGTTGCGATAACTCTGAACCAAAGAGCCATCTCGCAGTACCCGCTGTAGCTTCTCCGCCAGATCCAGTTCGTCTGTATAGGGAATTCCGGCGTCACCGACGGCCTCTATGTTCTCCGGGGTGGCGAGGGTCAAAACGCAATTTCCATAGCCCATCGCTTCCAACAATGCCGGGTGGGTGCCGCCAACCTCAGTCGCGTGCACGTAGCAGTAGGCGTTTTGCTGTAGCGCACGATAGTCTTGCCCAAAAACAAATCCAGTGAAAACGATTCGCTTGTCTCCGCGTGCACGCGCTTTCAAGTCGTTGATGTAATCGCGCGCATAAGGAGCGTCGCCGACTATCAGTAGACGGTAAGCTGTCCGTACCTTCTTGAACGCTTCAATGACAAGGTGGGCGTTGTTTTCCGGTTCCAGTCGTGAAACATAAAGCACGTAGCGATTCGGTTCCGCTCGCCAACGGCGCACTGCAGCCCGGTCCGGTCGTCGCTCGACCTCCGAACCATACGCAATCATTTCTGAACGCGCGTTGTAACGAGCCAGATAGTAGTCTTGAATCACCTGGGCGTCGGTCACCATTACGTTCGGAAGTATTGTGGCTAAGCGTTCGGCGGCCAAATAGTAACGCTTGCCCAACCAGCCCCATTTTTTTCGTTTGTGTTCGAGTCCGTCGACATTGATAGCTACGGGTGTACCTGTCAGCCTGAGTATGGGGGCGAAGGGAGCGTTTGCGGCGTTGCAAATCAGGGCGGCGTCAAAACGCGACGAGACCGCATGGATCGCGGAAAGAAATGAATGGACCACGGTGTCGAAATATTTATGACGAATCGTGGGGAGTACCTTCAGGCGCACTCCATGGTATTCCAACTGTCGGGGAGAAATGTAGTGCGCGCGGCCATACACCGTCACCTCATGCCCGCGGGCCACGAGCCGGGTGGAAAGGTGTTCGGCGAAGGTTTCGAAGCCGCCGTAGCTGGCGGGGATTCCACGCGTTCCAAGAATAACGATTCGCATAAACCTGAGATGCGATCCGAGTTGCGGCATTACACCGCACCGGACCTTACAGATCAGCCGGCGGCTTTGTGGTAGACCGCCAGAGTTTGACGTGCAGTCTCTTGCCAGTCGAAGAGCTTCGCACGTTCCAGGCCCTGGGTGCGAAGCGAACTCCGCAAGCCGGGATCCGCAATCACCCGTTTGATCGCTGAAGCAATATCATCGACGTCGAATGGATCCACGAGCACTCCTGCGTCGCCGACTACTTCCGGCAAGCTGGTCCTGTTACCCACAATCACGGGTGCGCCGCACTTCATTGCTTCCAGGGGCGGCAAGCCAAAACCTTCAAAATATGAGGGGTAAACAAAACAGAGCGCTCCCGAATAAAGGGGCGGCAAGTCAGCTTGTGGCACATATCCCGTCAGGACTACGAAGTCAGTGACTCCCAACTCGCTGATGGTCTGGAGTGTTTCGTCAAATAGCCAGGCGCACTTTCCAACGAGTACAAGTTTAGGCAGCTTACCCTCAGGATTGGCCCGGCGCAAGCGTGAATACGCGGCGATCAAACGACTCAAGTTCTTGCGCGGCTGGATGGCGCCCACTGAGAGGATATATTCGCCTTCTATGCCATAAGTTTGTCTAACGCGTTGCAGTTCTTGTTCATTGCTGGTCCAAGCGAAGTGTGCCGGTGCCGCGAGTGGGATCACGTTTACCTTTTCCGGATTCAGGTGGTAAGTCGCAATGAGATCATTGCGCCCGTACTCCGAAAGGGCCACCACTTGCGCCGCCTCGCGCGCGGAACGCCGCACGGTTATTCGCAGTTGCTTTCGACTGCGCCATTTGAAAGTTTGCGGCAGATGTTCAAAAGACAAATCATGAATGCTAACTACGACTGGACAGGGTGAAAAAGGAGGCGACGTAAATTGAACGTGCAGTACATCAACCGGATGTTTTCTCAGTTCAGCACTTAACGTCAAAGGGATCCGAATCAGCGGAGTATGTGGCAGGGTGGTTCGAACTGAGAAGTTGGGCCAACGGTTAGCGAACCGCTCGAGCGCTGCTTTCCGCGTCACGTACAGCGTGTACTGGTTAACGAAATCGATACCCGCAAGAGCTTCAATGAGATTGGTCGCGTAACTTTCGTTGCCGCCAAGTCCGGTCCCAACAGAGTGGGCGTCAATTGCTATTCGCAAGTCGCCTGCGGCTCCCATGGATCACGCGATAACGCTTCGCCAGGTTGGTTCCGAACCGGGTTTTGGCAACAAACCAGGTGAGACTCTTCCCGGCCGGCTTGGGTGCCGAACTTGAGCGGCGGCGTTCCGCGCTGGCAACGCCGCCGGTATGGCAAACTATTTTTTAGCGCCCGCTGATGCCTGTGAATCGCCACCCTGGCGTACGCGTGTATCGCGCTCGCGAATACGCGCCGCCTTGCCGCGCAGACCACGCAGGTAATAAAGCTTGGCGCGACGTACCCGGCCGCGCTTTACCACGTCGATGTGATCGACGATGGTTGCGTGCAACGGAAAGATTCGTTCAACCCCAATGCCGAAGCTGGTCTTGCGCACGGTAATCGTTTCCCGGGCGCCGCCGTGTTTGCGTGCGATGACCACACCTTCAAACGCCTGCAAACGCTCTTTGGTCTCAGATTCCTTGATGCGCACGTGTACGCGCACCGTATCGCCCGATTGAAAATCAGGGACATTCTCGCGCAGCTGCGTTTTCTCAATACTATCCAAGCGGTTCATTTTCCTAACGCTCCATTTCCAAATTCAGAGTCGCACTCAGCTGATGCTGAAGCTCCCCGAACAAATTCTATTTCAAAAGGTCCGGACGGTTCCGTTGTGTTTTCCGCAACGCGGCTTCACGTCGCCAACGCGCAATCTCCGCGTGATTACCGGTAAGCAAAACTTCCGGCACACTCAATCCTGAAAACTCCGGTGGCCGGGTGTATTGCGGGTGGCCCAAGCGACCTTCGGAGAACGACTCATTGACGACCGAATCTTCGTTTCCCAAGGCCCCCGGCAACAGCCGTACAACTGCGTCAATCACCACCAGGGCAGCCGGCTCGCCCCCGGACAAAACGTAGTCGCCGATCGAGATCTCATCCGTCACGAGCGCTTCGCCGACGCGTTCGTCAACGCCCTCGTAACGTCCGCAGATCAAGATAATCTGCGTTGCGTTCCGTGAAAGATCCAGCGCCCGCTCCTGCGTAAAGACGCGACCCTGTGGCGATAACAGCACCACACGGGTTTGCGGCGAATAGCTTTCGCGACGCGCGCTACCGGTCAACTCAGTCACCGCTGCAAAGATCGGTTCCGGCTTGAGCACCATGCCTTCGCCGCCGCCAAAAGGACGATCATCGACAATGCGATGTTTGTCGCTGGTCCAACCGCGCAAGTCGTGCGCTTTTGTTTCCACCAACCCCGCGGCTCTTGCCCGGCGAATTATCCCGTGATCGAAAGCCTCACGAAAAAACTCCGGGAAGATAGTGATGATATCGCAACGCAACACGATCGTTTTTTCAAAGACAACTACAAATCCAACAAACCCTCAGGCGGGTCGATCAAAATCTTCTGGTTGGGAACATCGACGCTAACGACAATTTCCTCAGCCAGCGGTATCAGGAGGTCGGGTCGCAACTCGCTCTCGACCACTAGTAACGCGACGCCGCCCGTCCGCATCACCTCTCGAACCCTGCCGAGCGCCTCGCCCTGCTGTTCCGCGACTTCACAACCCTCGAGTTCCCAGTCGTAAAACTCGCCTTCGGAAAGGTCGACCCGATCCGCTTCCGGTAAACCAAAGTGATAACCGATTAAGGCCTTTGCCGTTTCAATGTCGTCGTAACCGGCAAACTTCAGAACCATCCGATCGTTTTGAAACCAGTAGTTCTCGAGCAGTAGTTGCTGACGTTCACCGCCTGGTCCAACACCGGTTAACTCTGAAATACTCGCAAACCGCTCCGGGAAATCCGTCAAAACGTCGGCGACCAACTCGCCCTTTAGACCTCTCGTCCTGACGGCCCGCGCGACGATGATCAGGTCATCCGCGCTTTCCTCCTGGCCCGTTTTCATTCCACCACTTCGAGCATGAAGCGCTGCCTTCGCTTCAGGCTGACGACATAGGCCAGTGAACGCAAGGCGCGTATGGTCCGTCCCTGCCGGCCAATGATTTTCCCCATGTCGCCTGGAGCGACCCGCACTTCAATAAGCGTCGCTCCCTTTTGCTCGACTTCGCGCACGTCGACCGCTTCAACATCGTCAACCAGGGACTTGACCACCATCTCGACAGCTTCTCTCATGGTTTCGGCCTCGATGTTGACCAGCTCTTACGCTTGCGGCTGCGCGGCAGCCTGTTGCTTGCCGCTCGCCTTAATCAGTTGACCAACAGTCTCGGTCGGCTGCGCACCTTTTTCCATCCAGTAACGCACGCGGTCGAGGTCCAACTTGATCTCAGCCGGGTCGCGTGTGGGATCGTAAGTGCCCAGGTTCTCGAGATAGGCGCCGTCGCGCTTCGACTGTTTTTCCTTCACTATGATTCGATAGGAAGGTCGCTTCTTCGCGCCGGTGCGCATCAATTTTATCGCTAACAAATCCTTACCTCCGTTTAACTGCTAACTGGTCAATAGCTCGAGTGCGTATTGCGACTCGCTCAATGTCTTTTCTTCTTACGCTTCTTCTTAAGTTTTTTTCGGGACGGGGCGCTCGCTGCGCCCAGCGAGGGGAGCGACGGCAACTCTTCCCCAAAGTCACCCATGCCGCCCATACCGGCCATTCCCGCCATGTCGGGGAGACCGGCCATCTTCCGCATCATCTTCCCCTTCAAACCGCTGCCTCCGAACATTCCCGAGCTCGTGAGTTGTCTCATCATCTGCCGCATTTCGGTGTACTGCTTGATGAGCTTGTTCACCTCCGCCACGTTCGTCCCTGAGCCGCGCGCAATGCGGCGTCGCCGGTTGGCGTTCAGAATCTTGTGATCGGCGCGTTCCGCTTGCGTCATCGAATCGATGATTGACTCCGTGCGCTTGAGTTCCTGCTCCATCTCTTTCGATTGCTCTTCATCCAACTGCGGCATGCCGATGCCGCCGAGCAACTGGTCCGGCAGGAGCTTCATTATTTTTGAGAAAGAACCGAGCTTCTTCACCTGACGCAACTGCGAACGAAAGTCGTCGAGGGTAAACTCATTTTTCTGCAGCTTCTTTAACTGCTCTTCAGCTTCAGACTGATCAACCTTCGACTGTACCTCTTCGATAAGCGACAAGACATCGCCCATTCCCAGTATGCGTTGGGCCACGCGGTCGGGGTAAAAAGGTTCGAGCGCGTCGTACTTCTCGCCAACGCCGACAAACTTTACCGGCTGCCCGGTAACCTGCTTGATCGAAAGAGCGGCACCACCACGCGCGTCGCCATCCATCTTCGTGAGGATGACGCCCGTAATCCCAATGCGCCGGTGAAACTCCTCGGCTGACCGAACCGCATCCTGGCCCGTCATCGCGTCCGCGACAAACAAAATCTCAACCGGGTGCGTGGCCTGTTTGATGTTTACCAGTTCGTCCATCAACTCTTCGTCGATGTGAAGACGTCCGGCAGTATCAATCAGCAACGTGTCGAAGCCGGTCTGCTGCGCATGCTTGAGAGCTTCGCGTACCAGCGTCAGCGGATCGTTCGTTTCGCTTTGTTCAAAGATCTGTTGGCCCGTTGCCTTCGCAATGACCTTCAACTGTTCGCGTGCCGCGGGACGATAGACGTCGACGGAGACCAGTAGCGGTTTGCGGTCCTGGTTCGTGGCCAGCCAGCGGGCAATCTTTCCGGTCGAGGTAGTCTTGCCGGAACCTTGCAGGCCCACGATCATGACCACGTTGGGAATCTGCTTGGTAAAGACCAACCGGGAGGATTGGCCGCCCAGCAAATCCACGAGTTCGTCAAAAACGATCTTGACGACCTGCTCGGAAGGCTTCAGTTCCTGCCAAACCTGCTGGCCCTCGGCCTTCTCCTTGACGGAGGCGATAAAGTCTTTAGCGACCTTAAAGTTGACGTCGGCTTCCAGCAGCGCCAGCCGAATCTCGCGCAGGGCCGCGTCAACATGCTCCTTCGTCAGCACGCCTTCGCCGCGCAGGTTCTTGAGAGTCCGTTTTAACTTGTCCGATAAGGACTCAAACATAGGTCACTCGGGCGCAAATTCCTGCGGCGACGGAAACGGAGATGATAGCGGCCAGCGCGAAAGAGGTCAAGGTAAGCCCCGGTTTCGGTAGCGTACTTATTTGGAGTGCGACGACCTGTCGTCGCTTTCCAGGTTCCGAATCGTCGTAAGTATTCGCTAAAAGGGTTTATTCCGGCGAGGGTGCAATCCTTGATTTTCCGAACGCAAAGTAAAGAAGCGACTTGTGGACGGTCACGGTTGCGTGTGTTAAATTCTCAGCGGTTCTGAGTAAAAAACACTGCGCAGCTTCGTGGGAGAAGCCCGCGCCCCGACCTATCCGAACGCCAACCAGACAGGTGTATTGAAAAACGGTCAGGATTGACCGTTTCTAAAGGATCTCATGGTTAAGAATGCAGGCTCCGGGGCCGGCAGTTCGTCTCCGGAAGATTCCTCAAGCGGAAAGAGTGTGGTCGATCTCGCCGATGCGCGAGTAAGGCTGCGGTCGAATCTGCGGCCAGGAACAAATCAAAATCTGTTGGCAGAGTTGGACGAGGTCCGTTCACTGCTCGATCAAGGTCTCTCAGCGGAGGCAAAGACTCGCATTGCCCTGCTAATAGCGGCCGGCAAAAATAATCCGTCAATCCTGGCACTCGCACGTTGCGCCCTTTCCACCGCACTGGAAATGCAGGGCCAATATCGCGACTCACTAGCGGCGGTGGCAATGTATGAGTCACCGGAATCGCGAACCAAACTCGATCAGCAGGCAATCAAATCTCTCAAGGTCCAGATCGCACTCGCCTATAACTATAACGGCGATCATCCCAAAGCGATCTCGCTGCTCAAGGGCGCGCTGGGAGAGGTTTCGGAAAGTGAGATCGAACAAAACAACGGCGCGGTCTACGCTGCACTTGCCCGCGTTTATCGCAGTATCACGGAATATCCGATCGCGCGTGACTATGCTCATCGGGCGCTGGAACAGTTTCGTCAAACCGGAGAATGGCGCGGCCTGGCCGAAGCCTATTTTGGAATCGCGTTGGCTGACATGCAGGAAGGAGACTACGAGGCGAGTCTCGAAAATCAGCAACAGGCGCTCAAGCTTATTGGTGACCATCCCGCGAGTTACACGCTTGGCAGAATCTATTCCAACATGGCCGGCGCCTGCTGGTTCCTGAAGCGCCCTCAGGAAGGCATTCGTTATCTCGAGAAGGCTATTTCGTACTACGAACGCACCGATCACAAAGGCAGTGCGGCCAATGGCTATAACAACCTCGGCATCAATCTAATTCTCATTGGCCAGTGGGGAAGAGCGCAACAGGCTTTGGAGCGTGCGCTCGCGCTGGCTTCCGAAGCGGACGAACGTAACGAGAAAGTGCCGATGATTCTCGACTCGCTGGGCGAGTTGCTGATGCTGCGCGGCGAACTCGACGAGGCGAAGGATTACCTCTTGCGCGCCGTCTCGCTTGCTACGGCCGACAACAACAAGTGGTACGCCTCTCAAGCGCTGCGAACACTGGCTCGTTGCTACCTCGCGATGGAAGACCATAGTCGCGCTCTCAACAAAGCAGCCGAGGCACTCACGCTGGCCGAAAGCATCGGTGATCGCCAGGCAATCTCCGACTCGCGTTTGATTCTCGCCGAGGCCCATCTACGCAACGGGGAGATGGACCAGTGTGCGGCCCAGATGGATAAGCTGAGCGGGGAGAGTAGCGAGTCAAGTACTGACCTTAGTCTCGCCGGCGACTCACACCGTATCATGGGAATGCTCGCGATGGTCCAATCCGACTTCTCCGCGGCGGCCCAGCATTTCGGCAGTAGCGTTTCCATCTTCGACATGCTCGGCGATCGCTATCGCGCCGCACGGGCCCACACCGAACTCGGACGCGCCTATGCGTCCAGCCAGCCCACACGCGCCGTGGAACATCTATCGCGAGCGCTTAACGCCTTTCGCGAACTGGGCGCTAAGCTGGACCAACAACGGGCCGAGGCCGCCCTCGCCAATCTCGATCGCACCACTCCGGAAAGAAGTGAGGAGCAGTCGGCCCTGCCGCAGTTGCTCACCCTCAGGCTCGCTGAAGCGGTCACTTCACGCGAACTCCTGCTGCGTGAACTTGCTGCGATTATGAGACAGGAGACGAGCGCCAAGTCTGTGGTGATTACGGAGCCAGGAGAACAGAACCGGCAGCGGGTGGTCATCGCTCATGGTTGCACTCCGGCGGAGAGTGCGCGGATCGCGGCGCAGTTGGATGAGTTAACTGATGAAGCGGCGCAGGCTGAGTTTGCCAGGAAAAACGATGCCGCTGTTCTGCAATTGCATTCATCGCACGCTCTGCCTGCGACCCTCTACATTTCGCCGCGCAATCGCGCGACGCTGCCCGGCGGTGTTTCACTTGATCCCCTGATGCGTGTCGCTGAACTCGGCCTGGACGTTTGCGCCTTGCGTGCGGGCTCGCAGAGAGGTTCGCGAGTGCAACAACCGGCGGAGCTGGCGGGCACGAGTCTCATGCCCGGCTTCATTCATTCGAGTCCGGCGATGACCAAACTCGTCGAAGAAGTTCACAAGATTCGATCTTCTGATGTGACGGTTTTGGTAACCGGGGAATCCGGTACCGGCAAGGAGTTGGTCGCGCGCGCCATCCACGCGTTGTCTACACGCCGCTCTAAAGTGTTCGTGCCGTTTAACTGTACGGCGGTCCCGAAAGAACTCTCCGAAGGCTACTTGTTTGGTTATCGCCGCGGGGCCTTTACCGGCGCAGTGACGGATTCAGCAGGCGTTATCCGAACAGCCGCGGGCGGAACGCTCTTCCTGGATGAGATTGGCGACTTGCCGCTTGATCTACAGCCCAAGCTTTTGCGTTTCTTACAGGAAGGCGAGATTCAACCGCTGGGTGAGCAACGCCCGTTGAAAGTTGATGTCCGAATTATTGCCGCTACCAACACCGATCTTGAAGAACTCGTCGCCCAGGGCCGCTTCCGCGAGGATTTGTACTATCGCCTTAACGTGATCCGTCTGCGCGTGCCGCCTTTGCGCGAACGTCGTTCGGAAATTCCCACCATCGTTAACTACTACATCAATCACTACTCGGCAAAGTTTGGCCGGCGCGATATTCAAGTAACGCCGCCCGCTGTCGACCTGTTAATGGTAAGCGATTGGCCCGGCAACGTACGTCAGTTGTGTAACGAGATTCAGCGAGTCGTGGCGCGCGCTGACGATGGCACCATCATCACGCCGGAGCAGCTTTCACCCGAACTCAAACGCACCTCGGCGCCAGCCACCCCCAGTTCATCTGCTTCGACGCTGGCTGCCATGCCTGCCAGTTCCCTGCAGAACGTCACGCTGGCTGATGCTTTGGCGGAAGTGGAGAGACGAATGATCTCAGATGCGTTACGCAGACACGGCGGAAATATTTCGCGGGCAGCGCGGGAGCTGGGACTGACACGGCGCGGCCTCTACTTGAAACTCGAGCGTTATCAACTCAGCGCCAGCGCCTAGGGTTCAGCCCATACCCAATAACGCGGGTACATTCTTACTCACCGGTTGAACTGCCGCCAGCGCCGTCTGCTTCTTGCGTTCGCAAACCTCGTTCGCGATTCCAGCAATAGTTGAAATGTCGAAAGGTTTGGACACGACCCAGTCCGCCTTGATCGCCTGTCGCGCGTCGCAACTGATAGCGTCGGCCCATCCGCTGACGATGGCCAACGGGATTGTGTCCGAACGCTTGCGGATTTCACTGGCCAACTCCCACCCGCTCATCTCGGGCATGCCAATGTCAGTAAAAACAATGTCGAGACTGCCTTTTCTACTATCAAAGATCCGGAGGGCCATCTCACCGCTCTCAGCTATCAGGACTTCGCAGCCCTCGGCTTCCAGCGCTTCGCGGAGGACCTCTCTCACCGCGGTTTCGTCGTCTACCACGAGGGCTCGGATCTTATTGACCTCACCCTGAACTTCGGTCAGCGTCAAAGCGCTTTCTTCGCTGCGTTCAATCTCGGCAATCGGAAGTATGATGCGGAAGGTAGTGCCGCGACCAGGCTCGCTTTCGACGCCTATCGACCCATTATGACGACGGATAATGCCAAAGCTGACGGCCATACCCATGCCACTGCCGCCTTTACCCTTGGTGGTAAAGAAAGGATCGAAGAGACGTGACTTAACCTCAGGAGTCATGCCTGTGCCGCTATCGGCGATGACCAATACGACACGGCCATTGTTCTCCTGGGAGCTCATGCGTATCTCGCCGCCTGAAGGCATGGCATCAATCGCGTTGTAGATCATGTTAACCAGCACTTCGCGCAATTCCACTGCATCCCCCATTACCGAGGCGGTGCAGTCGGCAATCAGGGCCACGCGAACTTGCGGTCCTTCGGGCCGGGCCTCCCAGCGGGGGCGACTCATCTCGCAAACATCCTTCATCAAGGCAGCAACGGAGACCGCTTGAAACTTACGGCTAGGTTGCTCTCTGGCAAAATCCTGAATTCGCCGGATGATGTGAGCACCATCTTCGGCACTCTTGATGATTAATTCGATTCCCGAGCTTATCTTTTGCGGGTCGCTCGTGCGTAGCAGGAGTTGCGCGCGACCCAGGATTCCAGTGAGCGTATTGTTGACATTATGGGCTACGCCAAACGAGAGTTCACCGAGGGCTGCCATCTTCTCAGCGGTGGCGGCTTTCTCGCGTTGTTGCTCGTGTTCAGCGTGGGCAGCGGCAATAATATCCAGGCAGTTTCGCAGGCGTTCCCGAGTCGATGCCAGTTGCGAATTTGCGAGGAGCTGAGTGGCGTGCGACCCGATCTCACGGCGCTCGTCATCGCCGAGTTGATCGCACATTTCCTCGATCAGGATCAGCAGAGCCTTGCCGGCGCCTTCGTGGTCGCCGCATCGTTCGGCAACTCGCCTGGCTCTTTCAAGGATCGGTTTAGCCTCATGGCGATGACCCAATCTGCAAAGCACCAGGCCCTGTGTTGTGAGCGCTTCCGCGAGTAAGGCTTCTTCGCCACTCGTTTCCAAGGTATTGACCGCAAGCCTGACGGCACCATCTGCAAGTCTGTGCTGTTTGGAGACGAGATAGAGCTGCGCAAGAGTTTCATCAACCTGGGCACAGCCAACACTATCGCCCAAATCATCGAAAAACTCGCGCGCACGCGTTAAATGCAACAGCGCCTCGTCCAGCCGCTTCAAGGTCAGCAACAGGTATCCATGATTGTTCTCAACCGCAGCGACAAACCGCCGATTACCAAGAACCTCAAACTGCAAAAGTGCCTGTCGGTAGTGACCGAGGGCGCGGTCGAAGTACGCGATTTTGTTCTCTGCAATTCCGAGTTCTTTCAGCGTAGTGGCAAACTCGGAGTGGAGCCGGCCTTGAATCCAAGCGCCGGTTCCATCCGCAACGGGAACGGTTTCATTCAAAAGATTGAGCGCGTCGTGCAGGCGGCCCGCATGGCGTTCGAGAGTCGCCAGGCGAATTAGTGCAGCGGCCTTTAGTTCGCGTTGATTGTCAGGAAGAGCCACTAGCGTCGCACGCAGAGTTGTGCGCGAAAGGTCAAAGAGCCCTTGATGGTAATAACAACTTCCCAGCTCAATCCGGCTTTCAAGAGCCCTCATGCTTTCACCAAGGTGGTCGAATAAAGCGATTGCTCCGTTCAGCAGAGCCTCGGCAAGTCTTTGTCCGCCAGCAACTCGCTTTGTGCGAGCGATGGCGTCGCTCAGCGTGCCCGTAGTTAGGAGCAATTCAGCGGCGGCCATTTGATTCAACCCCTGCTGCCGGGGCCACTCACCGATCTCCCACCAGCGCCGCAACGTCGCACACCCGCCATCAAAGTCGCCAACCTCGAGTTGCTCACGCGCAATCGTACAAGACGCTTGGACCTGTTCGCTGATGGTAAGCGGTGAAGCTTGAAGGCGCTTTAGTAAATTAGTATCGGCTGGCATGTGTAAAGGCCT
This sequence comes from Pyrinomonadaceae bacterium, assembly GCA_030840675.1. Taxonomy (GTDB): domain Bacteria; phylum Acidobacteriota; class Blastocatellia; order Pyrinomonadales; family Pyrinomonadaceae; genus PSRF01. Next base: position 25,610 of record JAVEEA010000034.1, on the reverse strand, counting down.
CATTAACAGATTAGGCTTTGCGAGGAGTTTGCTAAGGGCCGTACGACGCAGTGGTTAGTGAGTATCCACTGGCACCGCGGTATTCACTGCGACCCCTAATTGCGTTAATTGCTGAAGGTAAAGGGTATGTGCAATGCAAACATCGCGCGGCGATAGGATTTGTATACCCGCTAACCATCTTCCTTTCCTAATAAAGTCCCGGGCGGAATTCCTGCTGCCGGTGGGCTAAGTGCCTGCATAGCTATAGAGTTGCAGGTTTCCAGGAACTGTTTCCATCCTTTGGCACGTCGATTGAAATAAGGGAAAGCACGAAACAGTTATTTGTTAACGGCCGGGCGCAACCAGGAAGCTTTCCAGACCAACTAGTTGAACCCGACCAATCCCAGCAAACGTTCGATTCACCAGGAGAACTACAATGAAGCGCTTTCAGACCATTCTTTGCACCGCAGTTTTGACCTTGGCACTGACCTCAACGGCATTTGCCGGTAACATCTCGACCATCAGAGGCAACATCTCGACCTCCAAGGGCAACATCTCGACCACCAAGGGCAACATCTCAACGTCCACTCTTAGTGTGACCATAGACATCGTGCTGGACTTGATCGACGCGATTGGCTAAGCCAGGATTCGCGCTAATCAACTTGACGGACTCGGTCAGCTTGGCCACTTTTCATTCCAAAGATCGTTCAACCTGGCGAGAAAACCGCTGATAAGGCGCTCGCAATGTGATCGTTGGCAAGCGATATGCCAAGGGGTTCCAAAGATTCATCTCGCTGACAAAACACCCTGTGCCGGGAGGTGCGTAACCTATGACTAGCGATGAACATAATTCGACGAGGACGCATAACAGTTTGGCGACGCCTCGCTGTTCGGTTGACCAAGTGAATATTCTGAGGGGTTACATTCATCCTTCAGATTCGCTGCTGGCAGCGTTCGCTGTGGGTCTGACCGACTAACCTCTAATGCCGCTGCATTATCCAGCCGCTCCCTATTCGGCTGGACTGAGTTCTAAAATCCAGTTTCAAACCCCAGCTCGCACGCCTCAAGGATTCCAAACTCACGGGATTTCCGAGCAGTCCAGATCTCAACGGTTATGGGTTATATCTGTTGGGTCGAGTATCGAAGTGTTCGCTTGCGCTCATGCGGTCGGGACGCCCGCACTCCCAGCGACAAAGAATGACGGAGCCAAGCGCCGTACCGCCAAAGCCAAGCCCATGATGAAGTAGAAGATCATCACCACTTCTGAATCACCCCAGTTATAGTGAACTAGTCCAGAGGTCAGGAATCCAGCCAAACCACCGAGTGCGCCCAGGAGAATCCCCGCCTCGATCCAATGACGCTGCTGGCGGCTTCGTAACGAGCGCCATAGGGTGCGTGCGTAAACGACGAGAAATGCCAACCAAAGAATTAAGGCGGGCACCCCACGTTCGAGCGCTAGCTGCAGGAAATCTGAATGCATGTGTCCCCACGGTATGCGACCGTTTTCAAACATTCCCCAGGCACGCCAATGTCGCTTGATTGAATCCATGCCGACGCCAATTAGAAGATGGCGCGGTTTGCTTATGAGCAGACTGAATCCCTCACGCCATACCGTTTCGCGCCAGGTGGTTGATTGATCGGCTTGATCGATGAAGGCGACATTGCGTTTCTGTTGAAGAACGAAGAGTCCGGCAAGTATTACTGGAATCGCCAACAACCCGATGAAGATCAAGGTACGGCGGCGCACTCCGAAGAGCAGAATTAGCATTGTGGAAACCAGCGCACCCAACCACGACGCACGAGTAACGGTTAGTAACAATGCGAAACCAAAACCTGCCAACGCCAGGGCCAGTCCGACGCCGGCCCAGCTGCGTTTTATCGGCAGACTTACAAACAATCCCAACGTCACGGCGATGACCAGTTGCAACACTTCTGCGTAAGTGATGAACTGACCATAGAAACCCGTCGCGCGCCAATCGCGTCCTCGCGACCAACTGCGTATACCTAGTTGTTCCAATGGCGTCGAGCCGGACAACAGACTGCCCCGCGCGACTTCATAGACGGGAAGCAGTTCATGGCGATAAGTGAGCACGCGCACCGGCTCGTTGCCTGCCTGCGACAGAGCAGTCACCAACTCCTGCGGCTCGTGAAGCTTCCGTTTGTCAGCTTCCAGCAAAGTATCACCATCGCGAATGCCGGCTTTATACAGGGGACCCTGTTCCAGGACTCCCGAAACTTTTACTGCCCGGCCCACCAAACGCTCGCCGGCAGTAAAAAAAACATTGACCATGCAAGCTGCAATCAGTGTTAGAGCCAGCCAGCGTGCGACTTTCAGCGACGGCACGTTTTCCGCAAACAGGTAAACAATAGTGAAGAGACTTGCGGCCCTTAGTTTACCGATTGAGACCATCGGCTCGTACGAAAGGAACGACGAAATTCCGGTGAGAATAAAAAAGCCGAGCACCAGGTAGTCGATGGGTGTCCGATAGACCCTGGGGCGCGGCTTAAAGGCAAACCTGACCGACCACAACGTGAGGCCGATCAACCAGGCACTCTGAGTTGCGGCAATCGAATTTGGCGCCGCTACCGCAAATATGAAAAGAAAGGCGACGATCGCGCCATCAAGTACTTTCGCGGGCAAACTGTGTGTCTCGTCAATCACGGAGCAGCCTCAGGATAGGAACCCGCCTGTTTGCCCAACTAGAAACCGAGTCCGCTTGGAAGACAAACGATGCGCAGCTCACCAGTACAGTATTCTTTTCTTAGTAGCCGTCGCCGCGCAACATGACGAGCATTGTACGCAGGATAATTTTTAGATCGAAAAGCAGTGACCAGTTTTCGATGTAAAAAAGATCCAGCTTAACCATCTCTTCGAAGGGTAAACGATTTCTGCCGGAGACCTGCCAGAGACCAGTCAACCCGGGCTTCATGTCAAGCCGCTTGCGATGCCGCAACTCGTAAGCTTCCACCTCGTATGGAATCGGGGGCCGTGGACCGACGACACTCATGTCCCCACGCAGCACGTTGAATAGTTGCGGCACTTCATCGAGACTAAAGCGCCGCAGCAAACGGCCGATACGGGTGATGCGCGGATCGTCGCGCAGTTTATAGGCGGGTTTTTGCGGGTCGCCAACGTTTGCCTCGGCATGGCCCGCAATGAACTTCCGTTGATACTCCCGATGAATTTCACTGTCGGCATCCATGCGCATGGTGCGAAACTTGTACACCAGGAAAATTCGTCCGTCCATCCCGACCCGTTCCTGCGCGTAAAAGACCGGGCCTCTCGAATCAAACTTGATCAGCAGTGCCAGCAATAGCCAAAAGGGTGAAAGGAGCGCGAGGCTCAGGGAAGCAATGACGATATCGGAGAGGCGTTTGCCTCCGCGCGCGAAGTCGGAAAGTGGCTCGCGAAACAGCTTGATCATCGGCAAGGCGCCAATTTGATCCACCTCCGTCTTACTGGGCAAACAATTAAACAGCCCAGGCGCTATCCGAAACTCCACTCCGCGACGCCTCCCGCAACGCATCATCACGTCGAAGAGCGCATCGCCATCCACGTTCGAGTCAGCAATGATCACTTCGTTTGCGCCCGACTCGCGTATCGCCTCCGGTAGTCCCGCCAAGTCGCCGATGACCGGCACCCCTTCGTAAGTTGGGCTGCCGCCGGAGCCGGCGATATCAACCGCACCAATAACTCGATAACCGAGCGAAGGCCGTTCGCGCATTTCCTTGATGCAGAAGGCCGCCTCCGGCCCACGACCAACAACCAACGTCGGGATCAGGTTAATGCCGCGCTGTCGGAAAAACGTCTGGCCACTACGCACGAATAAGCGGAGCAAATAAAAACTTCCAAGCGCGATCAAAAAATCAATCACGAAAATACTGCGCGCGTAGGAGAACGCTCGGTAGTTGAAGCCGCCGCGATATAAGAATGCAGCCGCGACGATGAGTAGTGAGCCAATAGCGGTTGCCTGGAAGACACGCAAGCCGTCGTCGAAGAACGAGAACTCACCGCGCAGGCGATAAAGATCGTGGTAACGCAGAGACAAGATCCGAATCAGGACTACAAACAGGACTAACGCGCCATAGGGCGCAAAACTCTGGCTCCACCCGTAAAGCTCGGCGCCGGCTGGGCCGAAGATCGGTCCTGATTGACGAAGTAGAAACGCGACGGCAAACGACAAACCCGCAATCGCAATGTCTGCCACGACCAGCGCAGTCTTAATCGCCGGAATGAGCCACTGAGGCGCGCGTGAAGGTGCGCGCACCACGCGCGCTTCAACCGCAGGGCTTTTGATTTTTTCCAGTCTCACGAAGTTGCAAGTCAGCGAAACGGTCAGAAGAGTTACGTTGCTGACAGAATGCCAAGACTAATCGTTGAACCCGATCCACTCCCTCGCGTTGTTCGCCGGATAGAATAACAAAACTTCAAGCCTCGAGTATTAGATCCGCGACTTCACCAGCCACCTTGATGGCACCGCGCACCTTTGCCGGCGACTTCTTCCGCAGCGGCAACGCTAACACATCCGCCGGCGTTGCTATCCGGCGCAGCCGTCCTTCGCTGACCAACATTTCGTCGAGCGCCGCCCACTCGCCCTGGTAAATCGACGCCGCGGGAATTCCCAAGGCCGCGGCTTCGCGATTCATCGTGCCGCCGGCGCTGACAATCAAATCGCTGTGGGCGACCAAGTTACTACCGTCGAGCGCCACCTCCGGCACAATGAATCTGGCATTCGCGCGCGCGCTGTAGGTGCGACGTTGCGCGTCATTGCGCGGCAACAGCACCACTCTTACAGCCGGCGTAGCGGTAAGACGTTGAAGGAGTTGATCAAACAATTCATTCTCGAATCGATGATAAAGCGCCTCGCTCGCCGGCGGTCGAACCGTCACCAGCACATCGCCCTCCACGATCCCAAATGAACTCAGAAGTTTTCTAAATTCAGGATCGCTTTGAAAGGTCGCAAGGTAAACATCTTCTTTCGTGCCGTGGTAGCGACGCACCTTCGCCGCTGCCGCACCAAAGCGAACTAGCGCAGACTCCGGGAACGTAGCCGGGACAATGATGCGTGATGCGAGCCGAAACGCCAGGTGATTTGCGGGCTGGTGCTCATAGTCCATCAGCGTCACGCACTTTAACGAAAGCGCGCGCGCCGCCAGGATTTGAGAATAGGAATTATGACTGACCGCCAGATCGCAACCGCGGCCGCGCGCCCAACGGGCCAATGCCAGTGCGCGTCCGACGAGGTTTCCGGCTTTTCCCGAAAGTTTGCCACCGCCGTGCGCCCCGATTATTTCAGGAGCCAGCCCGGCAGCTTCGGCCAGAGGAACTGTTTCGGCAAACGCACGCGCGGTGATCAAGACTTCGTGGTCGCGGCGAACAAATTCATGGGCGAGCGAACGGAACAAAGGCACGTGGGGCGAGTTTGCCAAGTCAATCCAAATTCGCATTGAGAAACCAACGGCGGAACGAGACCAGGCGGCCTGGGAGCGTAGGCATTCTGCCTGTAATGAGCGGGTAAGCTTCCGAACCAGCAGACCCAAACGTCATGCGCTCCCATGTTAAGCGATGACTAGCTATGGACCGCAACCGGCTGTTCGCAAAACTTTCGCACCGAAGCGGCAATCTCCAAAACCGTTTCGTCACCGAGTTCAGGGTACAGCGGCAGCGATAAAACTTCGCGGCAAGCCCGCTCGGTATGCGGCAAGTCGCCGGCGTGGTATCCGAGCCCGCGGAAACCCGGTTGCAGGTGAACGGGAATGGGATAGTGTATTCCCGTGCTGATGCCCGCGGCGTGCAAACGTTCACGCAATTCATCGCGCTGTTCAGTAAACAGTGGATAGACATGATGGACCGACTTGTCGCCAGCCGGCTCAATCAACAGACGCACTCCGCTAGCGGCGAGTTCACGCGAATAGGTTGCGGCATGACGGCGGCGGGCGGCGTTCCAGTCGTCGAGATGTTTTAGCTTCACGCCCAAAACCGCTCCCTGAATCGCCTCCATGCGATAGTTGTAACCAATCCGCTGGTGCAGATATTTTTCGCTCTGACCCTGGTCGCGCAGTTGTTTCATTACCGCGACGTACGCTTCGTTGTTGGTTACGACTGCGCCCGCCTCGCCATAGGCGCCGAGATTCTTCCCCGGATAGAAACTAAAGCAAGCGAGATCGCCCATGCTGCCCGCGCGCCGGCCCTGGTACTCCGCGCCGTGGGCCTGCGCGGCGTCTTCGATCAAAACGAGCCTGTGCTTGCGTGCGAGTTCGCTAATCGGGTCCATGTCGGCGCAACGACCGTAGAGATGCACGGGCATGAGGACCTTCGTGCGCGGTGTGATCGCGGCTGCGATTTTCCGCGGATCGACATTGCAGGTTAGCGGATCGATATCAACTAATACCGGCGTCGCGCCCGTGTAACAGATCGCCGCGACAGTGGCGACAAACGTGTAACTCGCCGTGATCACTTCATCGCCTGGTCCAACGCCAGCCGCCAGCAGCGCGAGATGCAAAGCGCTGGTGCCCGAATTCACGCCGAGGGCAAATTTCGCCTGACAGTAATCCGCAAAATTCGTTTCGAACTTTTCAACCTGTTCACCCAGAATAAACTGGCAGCTCTCAACAACACCGGCGATGGCGCTATCAATCTCGTCCTTGATGCTGAGGTATTGGCTTTTAAGATCTACTAAAGGAATCATCGTCGTGTGTGTCTGGCACTGCCTTCCGGCAAAGTTACTCTAAGTTAATCTCAACCAGTTGCCCGCGCGCCCGCAAAGATTTTTCCGCTGCTTCCACTATTCGCACGAGTCGCAAACCAGCCTGGCCGTCGGTCTCGGGTTGCTTATCATTTTCGATGCAGTCAATAAAGTGAAGCGCTTCGGTCTGCAACGCTTCAGTTGCGTCAAGTCGCGGCGCCCACATGTCGCCGGAGCGATAACTCACGAGCATCTCGTAAACAGCTTCCGCACTCTGCGAAAGGGTGACGCCCTTGTCGTAAATCTTGACCTTTTCGCTCGGTTCCAGATCATCGTAAAGGATCATCTTCTCGCTGCCGCCAATCAGAGTGTGCCTGACCTTCACCGGCGTCAGCCAGTTTACGTGAACATGGGCAATCTGCGGATTGTCAAAGAAGAGCGTGATGTAGGCCACGTTTTCGGGCTGTCCCGGTATGTGGCTGATGCCGGTGGCCGAAACGGCGGTCGCCTTTGCCGGCAGCACGTAATCCATAATTGAAAGATCGTGAATGGCCAGGTCCCAAATCACGTTCACGTCGTGTTGAAATAAACCCAGGTTAACGCGTACCGCGTCGTAATAGTAGATATCGCCAAGCGCATTAGCGGTGATGAGTTCGCGAATCTTTCTGACGGCGCTCGTATAAACGAAAGTGTGGTCAACCATCAGCATGCGTTTCCGGTTAGCTGCCTCCGCAATCAACTCCAGCGCCTGTTCGGCATTGGCGGCGATCGGTTTTTCAATCAGCACGTGCTTGTCGGCCCTAAGCGCGGCCATGGCCAGCTCAAAGTGAGAGGACACCGGCGTGGCGACTACAATCGCGTCCACGTCCGGATTGGCAAACAGCTGGTTGCAGTCGGTGGTAGTGGTGATTGTCGGATAGCGCACACTCAAAGACGTGAGTCGCTCCGGGCGCAAATCGCAGACCGCCACTACCGTCGAGCCTGGCGCTTCCATAAAGTTGCGCACCAGGTTTGGGCCCCAGTATCCGTAGCCGATAACTGCAATCTTGATCATGCGAAATCCAGGCTTGGTTTGAGTCGGTTCCTCACGTCGCCGATGACGCGCGCCGGGACGCCGGCGACAATCGCATAATCGGCTACGTCCGCCGTCACCACTGCTCCGGCGCCGATGAGCGCTGCTTCGCCAATGGTAACGCCGGCAATGATGGTCGCGTTGCTGCCGATCGACACCCCACGCCTCACGCGCGTTGCAATCACGCGCCAGTCGGCTTCGGTTTGCAGTGAACCGTCTGCGTTAACTGCCCGGGGATAAAGATCGTTGGTGAACATCACGCCGTGTCCAACGAAAACTTCGTCTTCGATAGTGACACCTTCACAGATGAACGTATGCGACGAAATCTTGCAACGCGCCCCGACCGCCGCATTCTTCTGAATTTCGACAAACGCGCCAATCTTGGTGTCAGCACCAATACTGCACCCGTAGAGGTTTACCAGGTCCGGCTGGAAGACCACTGCGTTTTCTCCTAACGAAACATCGGGTGCAATCGGCATTTCTCTTTGCTCGTAAAGCAGACTGTTAGTTTGCTTCTCATCTCTTTCTCGAAGCAGCAAGTTAATAAAGCTTGAACTTCAAACGTTCTATCTCTGCCCAACGCGCAAACGCAAACTAACAGTTTGCTTTACGAATCCTGCTCCGCCAGCAGAGTTCCCAGCGCGTACAGCATCCAGGCTTGCGTCCAGCGCATGTAGGGCGTGCGCGCGCGATAAAATCGCCGGCGCTGATAATAAAAGAACCCCCGGGAGTCGCGCAGATTGCGAATGGTCCAGTCCGCTACCGTTCTCGCGAATGGCTGCGCGCCTCCATCCAATTCCTGTAACTCCTGAAGAGTAACGATTGCGGTCGCGGCCGCGTGCGCATCTGCCGGATAAAGGTGGTCATGGTAGTATTTCGGCCACCCGTCCGCAAGAAAGAAGCGCTCACGCCAAAACTCGTAACCACGTCGTAGCGCCGCTTCAATGTCAGGCTGCGTCTCTGGCACAGACTTCATGATCCGAAAGAGCGAGAGCAAAACGTACGCCGTGTGAAAATTGTCTACCCATTGCTGCCCCGGTGCGACGCCGTAAGTCCAAGAGCCGTCAGCATTCTGTCTGCGTATGACAAACCTTGCAGCACGCATCGCGAGTTCACCAAACTCAGCTTGACCAGTGACTCGCCCTACCGTCGCCAGCGTTTCAGCGGCGAGCAAGCTCGCGTTGAAAATCTTCGTCGTGTCGAGTGGCGAATAACTAAAACAGAGCTCTTCGTCTGTGGAGATAGTACGGTTCAAATCCCGCAAGATGAAATCACAACTGCTCTGGGCCATCTGCAGATAACGATCATCGCCAAAGATTTCGTGAGCAGCGAGCAAGGCGCGCGCGGCAAAGGCCGTAGGCACGATCATGGGCGTCCCCCGCGGCGCAAAGAAGTTGCGACTCTGCCACGGGAAGTTGTAGCCCCAGGCGGCCCCGTGGTATCCCGAAACTCGCATGGCCCATAAGTCAGCCAGCAGCGCGCGCGCTTCAGTTTCCGACTCGGCAGTTTGCCGCTGACGAAAGTTTGCGAGGGACGCTAACGCGAACAGGGCGACCCCTTTGGCATTTCGTTGCGGCGGTATCAAGGCGACTCGGCGCAAGTTGACCGGGGAGCGCTTGCTCAGTTGAGTCCAGAGCAAACGCGGCAGACGTGCTTGCGCGAGGGGAGTTGTTTGAAACAGACGACTGTTCAACGCATCGAAAGGATCGTAACCGGCAAAGTCGTGTCGCCGGCACCAGTCGAAGAGCGTCTCAAAGGAATGTTCCAGAGTTGGCTGCATGGTATCAGCCGCGGATTTACGCGGAATTCGCGAATCTGAAAACCCACCGCTGACCGCTACAGAATCTCTTCCGTCTAAACGTGAATCCCCAAGATCCGCGTTTTTCCGCGTGAATCCGCGGCTGCTTATTGCTTACTGCTAATCGAGTCGCGTCGCCGGCACCAGTCGAAGAGCGTCTCAAAGGAATGTTCCAGAGTTGGCTGCATGGTATCAGCCGCGGATTTACGCGGATTTCGCGAATCTGAAAACCCACCGCTGACCGCTACAGAATCTCTTCCGTCTAAACGTGAATCCCCAAGATCCGCGTTTTTCCGCGTGAATCCGCGGCTCCTTATTGCTTACTGCTAACCGAAGTCTCGATCCGCCGCGGCGTCTCGATAAAGCTTTCGTGCCAGAGTTCAAACATCAGCAACGTCCACAGCAGCTTCCGGTGATTGGCGACGCCGCGCTCGTGCTCGTCCTGAAGTTTCGTTACATACGCCGGATTGAAAACGCCGGCGCGACGCACTCGCTCGGGCGATAGCAGGTCGCGCGCGAGCGGCTGGAGTTTTCCTTTTAGCCATTCAGCCACCGGCACACCAAAACCCTTCTTGCCGCGCCGCGCCACAAAGGGTGGCAACAAATCTTTGCTGGCGCGTTTCAGAATATATTTTGTGCGCCGGCCCCGCAGTTTGTAGTTCGGCGGCAACGACGCGACAAACTCAGCGACGCGCGGATCGAGAAACGGCGCCCGTACCTCCAGCGACACAGCCATGCTGGCGCGATCTACTTTCGTCAGGATGTCTTCGGCGAGGTAAAGTCGCGTGTCGAGACTCTGCATCTGCTCCACGATGTCGTTCGAATCACACTCCGCTAACATCAGTCGCGCGTCACGATATACATCGCCGTCGCTGGCTCCGAGCACCTGGGATGTCAGCAGCAGTTGCTGCTCCGCCGGATTGAAAGAGCCAAACCAAATGTGGTGACGCGCGACGCGATCATACTTCGTGCCTGCAATAAAGCGCGTCGCTTTGTAGTCAAACGAAAGGTTCCTGGTCTTAACCGGCAGCAGGCCGACCAGAGGTTCGACGAGTCCGGTCCGCAACGCGCCGGGCAACCTCAGGTAGTTTTCAGCCCAACGATGACCGCGATACATCGGATAGCCGGCCAGCAATTCGTCACCCCCGTCGCCGCCCAGCGCAACCGTGACGTGCTTCCGCGTAAAACGCGACAACAGGTAAGTCGGCACCAGTGACGGATCGCTGAAGGGTTCGTCCATCCACGATCCAATTTCGCCCACCAGGTTTGCGGCCAGGTTCGCGCTCAGGCGCTCTTCGTGGTGGTCGGTGCCGAGAAACTTCGCCACCGCGCGCGCATACTGCGATTCGTCAAACGACGATTCGGCAAACGAGATCGAAAATGTCTTGACCGCGTCGGCGGAGGCGCGCACCGCCAGGGCCGCAATCGTCGATGAATCCACCCCACCCGAGAGCAGTACGCCCAGGGGTACGTCTGAAACCAAACGCAGGCGCACCGAATCAGCCAGCAGCTTCTGTAAATGTTCAGCAGCCTCAGCCTCGGTCGGCACGGGTTGTTTCGTTTCGTAGCTCAGGCACCAGTAGGGCCGGGTTTCGACTTTGCCATCCGCGAGCGTCAGCGTGTGCGCCGCCGGCAGCTTGTTTATACCTTCGTAAATAGTGAGCGGCGCGGGTACGTAATCGAAGGCAAGGTACTGGCGCAACGCGTTGAGGTTCAGCGAAGTCGTCACTGCCGGGTGCGCTAACAGAACTTTAGGTTCCGAAGCAAACAGCAAAGTATTCTCGAACACGCCCCAGTAGAGTGGTTTCTCGCCGAAGCGATCGCGCGCCAGCAAGAGTCGCCGCCGGCGCCCGTCCCACAGAGCAAAGGCAAACATGCCGTTGAGATGCTGGACCAGTTCGTCGCCATACTCCTCGTAAAGATGTGGCAACACTTCGGTGTCTGACTGACTGCGAAAACTATGGCCGCGAGTTTCGAGGTCCGCGCGAAGTTCGCGGTAATTGTAGAGCTCGCCGTTAAGAATGACGGCGATGCTCTTGTCTTCGTTCCAGGTGGGTTGTTCGCCGGTCACCAGGTCAATGATCGCGAGGCGGCGCATGCCCAGCGCCACGCCGTTGGCAACCAGCAGGCCCTCGGAATCCGGACCGCGATGGACCATGCGCTCACACATCGAGTGCAGCAACTCGCGCGCGCCGGCCGGCGGCGGCACACGTGCGTCAAGATTGGCCCATCCCGTTATTCCACACATAAGCGAAATGCTGAACTTCGAGTGATGAACGATGAATTCCGAAGCAGCAGATTCATCGTTCAGCGTTCATAATTCATAATTAATTTGTGAAGCCGATTTTTTCCCGGACGGCGTAGATCGCTTTTGCCTGCGACTCGTGGTAGGTGCGCACCAGCATCTCAGCCAACAGTCCCATCAGGAAAAACTGAATGCCCAGGACCAGCAGTACCATCGCCAGCACCGGCAGCGGCGTCTGCACCAGGTCAGCGTGTTTGGGCCACGAAACGAATTTCATCAAGAGCGCAAACAGACCGGAAAGAAACGAGATCGCAAACGACAGCAACCCCGCCGAACCAAAAATATAGAGCGGCTTGGTTTGGTAAGACGCCATAAACTTGATCGTCATTAGGTCGAAGACCACTTTCAACGTGCGCGACAGACCGTACTTCGACTTGCCCATTGTGCGCGCGTGATGCTCCACCGGAATCTCAGCCACGCGTGCTCCGGCCCAGGACGCATAGATGGGAATGAAGCGATGCATCTCGCCGTAAAGTCGCACATCCTCGATCGACTCGCGCCGGTACGCTTTCAACGAACAACCGTAGTCATGCAACGGCACGCCGCCAATCCAGGAAATCAAGCGATTGGCCAGCATCGAAGGAATCTTCCGCGTGACCAACTTGTCCTGCCGGTTTTTGCGCCAGCCGGAAACCACTTCGTAACCTTCGTCGAGCTTATCGAGGAGGCGGGCGATATCGGCCGGATCGTTTTGCATGTCGGCATCCATCGGAATCAAAACGTCGCCGCTAGCCGCGTCGATGCCGGCTGCCATTGCCGCTGTCTGCCCATAGTTGCGCCGCAAGGCGACGACGCGCACACGTTCATCTCCGCGCGCGAGTTCACGTAACACACGCAGGCTGCCGTCAGTTGAACCGTCGTCCACGTAGATGATTTCCGCGGTGCGCCCGAGAGTTTTTAGAGCACTGTCCAGCTTGGCGTGCAGCGGCGGCAGGTTTGGCTCTTCGTTATAGACGGGCAGGAAGATCGAAAGCTCGGGCGTTTCTTTGCGACCAGACGTAGCCAGTTCGGTGCTTGTTAAAGTCTCTTCGGCGAAAGTTTTCATCAGTTGTCTTTCTTACTCGCCGCGACGCGCCACGCAAATAATCGAAACGCCGAAAGGAAAATTTAGATAACGCAACGCCACGCTCTCGGCGCCCAGGATCCGTCCCAGCACGCCGTTGAGAAATCCGATCGTAAGGTTATTTTCCGATTCCGGACGAAACTTCGTGACGCGCATCAACAGCCGTCCGAATAGTATCGGCGCAAAGAAACTCAGGTTAACGTAACTCGCACGCTCGATCACGAAGCCCGCCTGCCGCACGACGCGTTTGAGTTCCCTCAAAGTATAACGTCGCCGGTGATTGCTAATATCATCCTGCACACCCCAGAGAAACATGAACGCCGGCACGAACAACAGCGCGCGTCCGTCGCGACGCAAGACGCGATTCATCTCGCGCAACCCCGCGAGATCGTCATCGAGATGTTCGACGACGTCGAGCCCGGTGACCAGATCAAACGAATCCGGCTCGTAAGGCAACAGTTCCGCGGCGCCTTGTTTGACCCGGGTCAGTCCGCGCTCCCGGCAAAACTCCAGCGCCTCAGCGGAAACGTCTACGCCTTCTGCTGTGCCAAACTGCGCAAGCATTTCAAGGTTCGCGCCGGTGCCGCAACCGACGTCCAGAATGTTCAACTCCGCGCTTTCAGCGCGCGCTGCGTGGGCCGACTGCAACTCGCGACTGACACGCCGCAGAAAACTACAAATGATGCGGCGCCGACCGGCAAACCACCAGTGGCTCTCCTCCACGCGCCGCATGATCGCGTAGGTATGTTGCTGCATCTCGCGCGGCAGCGGCTCATTGATAATTTCGGTTGTAGTAAACATCGGATCTACGGCGCTTGGCATTGTAAAGCATTGGAACCTCGCTCCATATCTGATATCGAGGTTGGTATTGGTACCTTGAAGTTTCGTCTGGGTATCCAACGGTACTAGCGCCGCGACGTTGCTCCATCCGGCGGACCTGCGGCGGTCCGTCCCTGGTCCCTCACGCCTCCCGTGCGTCCGCAGCTTTTCCGCGAAACCACTCGACAAATTTCTTGATGCCCGCTTCAATCTCCGTCCGCGGATCGTACCCAAGCAAGCGGCGAGCTTTGGCGATGTCGGCGAAAGTTTGCGGCACGTCGCCCGGTTGTAACGGCTGGCGATCAATGTACGCCTGCGCTCCCAGCTCCTGCTCCAGCAGCGCAATCAGTTCCCGCAACTCGACCGTGCGCGACTCGCCCAGGTTCACCACTTCGTAGTCGCTCTGGTCGTAATCAATCGCAGCGCGCACGCCCGCGATGATGTCGTCGATGAAGGTGTAGTCGCGCCGGGTGGTGCCATCCCCAAAAACCGGAATTGGTTTTCCCTCGCTAATTAGCCGCGCAAACTTGTGTATCGCCAGATCCGGACGTTGTCGTGGTCCATATACGGTGAAGAACCGCAAACAGATCATGCGCATCCCGTAGAGGTGCGCATAAGTGTGACCGAGCAACTCGCCTGCGGCCTTCGTGGCTGCGTAAGGTGAGATGGGCCGGCTGCTCGGATCGTCTTCGCTGAAAGGGACCTTCGCGTTGCTGCCATAAACTGACGACGAGGAACCAAACACGAATTGCCTCACGCCGTGTTGCCGTGCTAACTCCAAAAGATTTACGGTGCCGTTGATGTTTGTTTCAGTGTAGAGCTGCGGCTGTTCCAGCGACGGACGTACGCCGGCGCGCGCCGCGAGGTGCACGATGCAGGCAAACGAATTGTCGGCAAAAATTGATTTCAGCGCGGACGCGTCGCGAATGTCGGCGCGAAATAAGTGATAGTTGGAATTCTGCAGCGGGCGCATTACGTTTGCTTGTTTGATTGCAGGGTCGTAGAAGTCATTGAAGTCGTCGACTACCGAAACCCGCCACTCGCCCTCGCCGAGCAAACGATCAACCAGATGCGAGCCGATGAAACCCGCGCCGCCCGTTACCAGAATGTCTTTCATGAATTCGTTTAGCTGGCGTGGACTACTGCTTCTCTTAACCGCCAATAAAACTCATCGAGCGCGACGGCGTAACAAAGCGCGGCTCGTTGATGTAGTGGCGCGGCTCCTTCTTCAACACTACGCTCTCGATGAACTCAATGATCTCCGCCCGGCTGGCGCCGAGCCGAACCACATCGCGCAACGAATGTTCGACGGTGGAAAAAAGGCAGGTGCGAATCTGTCCGTCAGCGGTCAAACGGATGCGCGAACAGGCGCCGCAGAACGGTTCCGAGACCGGCGCAATGATTCCGATTTCACCCGGCGCGCCGTCGGCAAAACGATAACGCGAAGAAGTTTCCGAACCGCGTGCGACGCCAATCGGAGTTAAAGGAAACTTTTCGTTAATGCGTTCGTGAATCTCGCGACCCGAAACTACGTCAGTACGCGACCAGTCGTGACCCGAGTCAAGCGGCATAAATTCAATGAAGCGCATCTTGACGTCATGCGCGCGTGCGAAAGCGGCAAAGTCGGCGACCTCGTCTTCATTGTGACCGCGCACGATGACCGCGTTGATCTTGATCGGTTCCAGTCCTGACTCTTTGGCCGCGGCGATGCCGGCGAGCACGCGATCCAGAACATCTACTCCCGTCATCTGCTTGAACGTCTCCGGCTTTAAACTGTCGACGCTGATCGTAATGCGGTCCAACCCCGCATCTTTCAAGCCGCGCGCACGGTCGGGAAGGAAGTAGCCATTGGTGGTAAGAGCCAGATCCTGAAGGCCTTTCAATTTTAGCAGCGCGAGTTTTTCGATGATGGTTTCGATGTCGCGACGCATCATCGGCTCACCGCCGGTCAAGCGAATCTTTTCAATCCCCAGCGAAACAAAGATGTCGCAGACGTACTCGATCTCTTCGTAGGAAAGCATCTGCTCCTTCGGCGCAATCGGGGGTTCGCCGTGCGGCAGGCAATAGAAACAGCGAAAATTGCAGCGGTCAGTCAGCGACACGCGCAGATCGCGAATCGCGCGGCCATAGGAGTCTTTGAGAGTTACAGGCATTGGCCGAATGATACGCCGATTAGTGAGCGATTCAAAAACCGGTATTAAGTCGAATCCTTTTATTTACCCGCAAGCCAGCGGGCGACATTAGCGACGTAAGTCTTGATGTCGTCGAGCGCGGCCGGGTTTCGATGGTAGCCGTCCCCTGGTGGTTCCTCGAGAAAACTCGGACAGCCCATCTCAGTGTCCCAGTTGTAATCCACAAAGTGATGGAAACTTGACTGCGCAATACCGCGCCCCAGTTGGTTGCCGTGATCATCCGGAGCGGATTCAAAAGCGACCACGAGATTGAACGACCGCCCGGTTGTTTGGCTCGTGCCGGTTGCGACCACGTGCGCCTGCGGCTCACCCGCGGGTACCCCGACCGCTCCTTCGTGCGGGTGGGCCGGAAAGAATTCGATTACTCCACCCGGCCTGCGCAACAACTCGTGATGCGCAGCCGCGCTTATCTTCTGGTAGTCGCCATTCGCTCCCGAGTGATAGTTGGGCCACGAGATGGAAGTCGTAAACGTATCGTCGGCGACCTGACGTGAAGGGTCGGGCTCCGGGTTTTGTGAATGAAAAAAGTGCGCACGACCAATACCACCGAGCGTGCAGAGCGACTTGCCGAGGTCCTGATGATCGCGAGTGGCCATGATGCCGCCGCCACGCTGGCGAAAACGCGTGATGCCCTGGCAGTCGACCGTCGTCAGACCGTCGCCCTGATCAATTGCGAACAACCACAGCTCGTCGAAGTCGCTCGCGTCGAGTGTGCTTAACACCGGGTCGTCGCCTGCCGCGTTCATTTCGCGATCACGCGTGGTCACTTCGCACAACGCATTTCCCGACGCATCGCGCAGTGACGCCAGGTGATTGCGCAACAGCGAAAAGCGTCCGCTGTGCCAGTCGTCGGCAGCGTAGGGGATAGTGGTTTGCATGAGTATGCGAATCGGAGCTTTCATCAAAACCTCTTACATTGTCGGGCGTTCGCGTGCAGATTAATGTAAGCGCCGCCGCGGCGCAATGACAGTGTGGTAACCCACTTGCGACCGAAGCCCGCAGTTTCGGAGTTCAACTTGTAAGGCCGTGTCTTGGTTTTGGAGTTTAGGCTTCGACTTCCGCAGTACCGGCGTTTGGATCGCGGTAAAACTGCCCTCCTTGCGTTCCGCGACTTACTGGGTTAAAAAGTCGCTGCAAACTTAAAAGCCTTACAGTATCGAGCCGCAATTGCCCTGTTGCCCGATCTGTCTTTCGGCACGCGAAATACAGAAAGGACTAAACCCGTGAGATCTCAAACGCTTTTGCGGAGTCTCCTGCTGGTCGTTGTCATCTTGCTCGTTTCCGCCCACGCCTCGCGGACCATGGGCCAGTCGACGATCTTCAACGTACCTTCAAGCGACGTACAAGCCCCGCGCAAGGTTTACCTCGAGGCCGATTTCATAACTCACTTCGCCTCTTACAAAGATGGTGGTTATCAAACCTACGGACCGCGCGTGGTCGTCGGACTGCCCGGCAACACGGAAGTTGGGGTTAACGCTTTCTACACTCGCGCCTCACCTGGCGAGCCGGTTGAGATACAACCAAATTTCAAATGGCAGTTTTATAACAACGAGAAAAACGGCGTGGCGCTGGCAGCCGGAGTGTTGCTCACGATTCCCGCCACGCGCCGGCACGAAGGCAAGACCACCGGGATGCTTTATGTAGTCGGCAGCAAAACATTTCCCGGCAATCATGGTCCACGCCTCACCTTCGGCGGCTATCGGCTGGCCGGACCGTTTGAGCCCGGCAGCGATCGCACCGGGGTCATTGCCGCTTACGAACAACCAGTTACCGCGAAGTTTTCGTTTGTGACTGATTGGTTCAGCGGCAAGAACGACATTGGTTATGTGACCGCGGGCGCCGGCATCACACTCTCACCCAAGCAGAATATTTACGCCGGCTACAGTTTTGGCAACGAAGGGCGCGGCAACAACTCACTGGGCGTTTACTACGGTTATAGTTTTTAAAGACACTGCGCAAATGTCCCTCGTCGTGACCCGCTCGGACTAAACCTGCTAAACTCTGCAAACAAACTAACAGGCGGGGTTGAGGGCATGGCAAACAAGAAAGAAGAACCAAAGGTCGATAACACGATCTCCGATGAAACCGGCGCGTTCGATCTGCGCTTCATTCTGTGGCGGCATTTCTGCCAGCAAAACAACATTGCGGTGGAAACGTTGCCGAGCCAACTCACCGGGCAGCAAAAAGACAAGTGGGAAGAACTCAAGGCCAGTCGCCTGCGTGGACCAACGCAGAAGTGATCCGCTGATACACCAATTCAAGATACCGCGCTAGAAGGTCTGAGACTTTTCCTGTGGTCTAAACCGCTGCTTTCTTGTTTAGCGTAGTCTGTGGACCACTTTCTTTCAAAGCCTGCCCGGCCCCAGTTTGTACGCTCCGGTTAGAAACGGGTTCGTCGTTCTTTCCCGGCCGATAGTCGTCACCGGTCCGTGACCGGAATAAACCTCTACGTCGTCACCGAGCGGCAGAAGTTTATTCATGATCGAATCCAGCAGTTGTTCAGTTGACCCACCCGGCAGATCAGTTCTGCCTACCGAGCCCGCAAACAAAACGTCCCCCACAAAAACTTTTCGTTCTGCGGCGGCAAACAGCACCACGTGGCCGGGTGTGTGACCGGGACAATGAATCACTGAGAACTCCAGCTCGCCAACCCGATAAGCCTGGCCGTCTTGCCAGTAGCCGTCCACTTGCGGGGGCGCGGCGAAGTCCATCCCGAAGGCCGCCCACTGCTCGCGGGGAATGCCGATCCACGCCGCCTGTTCCGGCAGCGCCTGATAAATAAACTCGTCTGCCGGGTGCAACATGATCTGCGCCGCGGGTCTTAGTTGCTTGAGGGCCGTCACGCCGCCGATGTGGTCCAGGTGCGCGTGCGTCACCGCAATCGCCTGGAGCTCGAGTCCATGTTTGTCGATCGCCTCGACGATCGCAGCGGAGTCGTCGCCGGGGTCGATGCAGATCGCGCGTCTCGTTTGCTCACAACCAAGAATGCGGGTGTGTTGTTGAAAGGCAGTGACGGTGATTTCTTCGATGATCATTTTCAAATAATTATGCTTTGCACTTTGAACCCTGGACTACGTTGTAATCGATCCAGCGAAGCAAGATAATACTATCTTCGCAAGAGCAGTACTAAGAACCCAAGCTCAGAACCAATTTAGTTATTATGCCAATTAGCAGCCAGTCAGCTCCGCTCGCCGAAATTCTCGACTCGCTCACGACCGAGGGCGCGGCGGAGTTAACTGAGCAGCTCACAGGCGACGCATTGAAATGCTTTGCCTGCGGCCATCGCTGCCTAATCAACCCCGGCAAGCGCGGCATCTGCAAGGTTCGTTTCAACCAAGGCGGACAACTGCGCGTGCCGACAAATTACGTGGCCGCACTGGCCTGCGACCCTACTGAGAAGAAGCCTTTCTTCCATGTCCTGCCGGGTTCCGACACTTTAACTTTCGGCATGCTCGGCTGCGATCTTCACTGCGCCTATTGTCAAAACTGGCTGACCTCGCAGGCCCTGCGCGACGACGCTGCCGGCGCCGCGCCGCAAAGAATTACACCTGAGCGGCTGGTGGCTATGGCCCAGGCTTACGGGGCCGCGCTGGTTGGGAGTAGTTACAACGAGCCGTTGATAACCGCGGAGTGGGCTGTCGAAGTTTTCCGGCAGGCGCGGCCCGCGGGGTTTCGCACCGCGTTTATTTCCAACGGCAACGCCACGCCACAAGTGCTCGATTACCTGCGTCCCTGGACTGACTGTTACAAGATCGACTTGAAGTCGATGAGCGACAAAAACTACCGGCAGCTTGGCGGCGTCGTCGATAACATTTTGGACACGGTGCGGATGGTCCATGAGCGCGGCTTTTGGGAAGAGATTGTCACGCTCGTGATTCCCGGCTTCAACGATTCCGAAGCTGAACTCAAAAGCGCCGCCGAGTTTATTGCGTCAGTTTCTCCGGACATTCCCTGGCACGTCACGGCGTTCCATCAGGACTACCACATGATTGAGAACGCGAATACGACAGCGGAACAATTGATCCGCGCCTGCGAAATCGGACGCGCGGCAGGCTTGCGTTACGTCTATGCGGGGAATTTGCCGGGACGAGTTGGCCCATGGGAAAACACCTACTGTCCGGAGTGCGCGGAGTTGCTGGTCGAGCGGCACGGGTACCTGATTCGTTCGGTCACGATAACGCCCAGCGGAACTTGCCCTTCGTGCGCGACAATCATCCCGGGCATCTGGAGCGTCTTCGGAGACAAGTTGAAATACTTAAAGGGCGACCGGACTTGACGGCGCAGGAACACGCCAAATTTTCCGGTCGCCCTTTCAGGCTCGTAGTTTCGAGTATGGCTACCGGCGTGATGTGCTAAGCACCACCAAGCCGCAGCTCGCGTGATTACATTGGCTTCATTGGCGACGTGGCGGGCGTGGCCTTCATTGCCGGTGACGCTTTCATCGAGGGCGAAGCCATTGTATGGGGCGAGGCTGATGGGGAGGCTGACGGCGAGGCGGACGGGCCCGCGGCTCCCGGTTTAGTGATCTCAGTCCCGCCGTGATGGAACAACGCCAGCCATTTGCCGTCGCGGTTCACCCAGATGGTCGAGTGACGTTCACCGTCGGCTGGTCCACCAGGCATTTTCGCTACGTAAGTCACCAGCGCGGCGTCGGCATCGAGGTTCGCGGTTTTCCAGTCACTCAAAACCGCCTTCGAGACATCCATCATCGAAACGCCCTTGACCGATCCGGCTTTGTCATAGACGCCATCAGGTTCAACTTCCAGAAACTCTGGCAGCAGCAACGCGGCGAAGGCGTCGTAGTTCTTATTCTTGAAGAAGTCCCAGACCAACTTTTCGTTAGCCGCCGGGTCCGCACCAGTTGTTGCCGTCGTAGCCGGCGCGGGCGAAGCGGCAGCCTTTGCCGGCGGCGCTGGTGCGGGCGCCGGTTTTTGTACACACTCCTGGTGGAACACTGCCAGCCACTTGCCGCCGCGATTTACCCACGCGGAACTCGCTCGCATTGTCGCCAGCGGAAAATCCTTACCCTGGTATTTTCCTTTGAAGCTCACGGTGTAAACGATCACGCCAGCGTCCTTGTCTACCGGTAGGAATTTCCAATCGGAGAAGGTAATGTCGCTCGGTTCAAACTCCTTCACTCCAGCAACGGAACCAGCCTTATCGTAGACCGCGACGTCAAGCACTTCGAGTTGATCCTCGGCCAGCATGTCGGCAAAGGCGACGTAATCTTTTTTCTGAATACTGTCCCAAACAGCTTTCTCCTTGGCGATGGCATCGGCTTCCGTTAACGCGACAGCTGTGGGCGTGGCGGCGGTATTAACGTTTGACGGCGGCGGCGTAGTGGGAGTGGTGGCGCAGGCGGCTGCCACCGTTAATACGGCGATGATGACGAGAATCTTCTTCATGGATCTGGACTCCTGATTTTACTGGAAGAGCGGGTGGGTTCTATGCGAAACGGGTGGAATAGTCAAGGAAACGCTGCCGGCTGATTTGCCGCGGACTAACGCGGACTAACGCGAATGAGAAAACTTCGGAACCTCAACGAACTGGTTGGCTCTTCTGTAAATCGATCTGTTTTCGCAATCGCGTTTGTCCGCGCGAAATCCGCGGCTTATTCAAGAACGTTACGGCGTGGGCCGCATGACCGGCGACACGGTCACTCGCGGCGGCGCGATCCGAGGCGACGGTCTGGTCGCGGGCGATGCACTCGCAGCCGGTGAAGGTCTCGTCGTTGGAGACGCTACCGTGGTCGGCGTGGGAGTCAACACCGGCGAAGCGCTTGGACCAGGCGACCTAACGGGAACGGAAGCGCCGGCGACGAGTTTCCACTCGCCGTTGCGACGCGCGAAAGTGTCGATGAAGCGATACTGCCCGCTAATATCAGTCGACTTACCGTCGGGCGTTTTATATTTCCCGTTCTTCACGATGCTGCGACCGCTAACCGTGGCTGCGTCTGCGCTGAGCACGGTTACTCTTAGTTCCGACAACTCCCAGGAGTCAGCGGACAGGGCGCCGCTTTGCATGTCCTGAACGTCGGTAGCTTTGGTACCGACGCTGCCATCCGGGTAAACGAAGAAACCATCATCCGCTTCGGCTCGTTTGACCGCTTCGGCGTCATGTTCCTTGATTACTCGCGGCCAGTCGTTTTCAATTCGCAGTAACTCGGTTTCGATCGCCGCGGTATTCGCGGGTTCGACTGTAGGACAGGGCGTTGCCGCCGCGCGATTCGCATCGTCGGCGTCTTTCTGGCAACCGCTCAAGAGCACCAAAGAAAACACCAGAGACAGAACAACCCAAAAACCTTTGCGCGTCATTGATCCACTCCTTTGCTTGGCAGGCAGTATTAAATTGTTAGATTGAAAGGGCAGCTTGCTTCTATGACAAATTGCCCTGAGAGTCAATAGCTGATTTCACGCGTGGCTAATTTGGAGTGCGACGACCTGTCGTCGCTTACCCACCGAGAACCTGTCGTCGCTTTCCTCGCCGAGACCTGTCGTCGCTGGCCGCAGACAATTTCATAATTAGTGGTGACGCGACAGTTGAACTGCTGACGCCAGAGCGGTGCCAGGTCACCGCACTCCAAAATAGAACTTAGCGTGTACGAAGGCCATTGACATGATGATCTGTTGGCGATATTGTCCGCACTGCAACTTAACCTGTCCCGGGCCAGAGCAAGGCCGAAGCCCGGCACTCAACCCTGGTAAACCACAAACGCTACTGTCGCCGCCCGGCGCAATTTCTTCGAGAGGAGAAATCCGATGACTACATTTATCATGGCAATCCCCGGATCACGGACGCACTTCCCTGCCCGTTTCCTGATCACAATCGCAGCCAGCCTTCTGCTCCTCGGCGTGAATGCTAACGGCCAAACCTCGAAGCGCAGCATCGCGGCAGCCGCGGCCGCGGAAGAGGAAGCGGCCTTGTTCCGAGACTACCGCGGCGTGCAACTCGGTATGACTGCTGACGACGTGCGGAAGAAGTTAGGCGCACCCAAAGACAAGAGTGACGATCAGGACTTCTACATTTTTAACGAAACCGAAACCGCACAGGTTGTTTACGACAAGGAACACAAGGTCATAACCATCTCCGCCGATTTCCTGCAGGCCGGAACTACCGTGCCGACACCGAAGCAGGTTTTTGGTTCCGAAGTTGAAGCCAAAGCCGACGGCTCTGTCTACAAAATGATGCGCTTTCCCAAATCAGGTTACTGGCTGTCCTTTAGTCGCACCGGGGGGGCGGCGCCACTCACGACCGTCACGCTCCAGAAGATTCAATAACGATGCTCTGCTCGCTCGGCCGGCGCGAAAATTACGCGCAAGGGAATTTCATGCGCCGTTGCGCGGTCGGAGTTGCCTGGCGAAACTTTGACCGCAAGTGAGCGCCGGAAGTCCCCCGTCACTTCAGCGACCTTCGCTAGACTCATCCACAACGACACACGTATGCTACGGCGTAATGCCGGCCATCCTGACAGCGCCATTGGCAAGCGAAGGTGTGAACGGGTTTCACCCTGCTCGGGTTTCGCGACGCATCAAGGACTTGGCCTTGCGCGCAGGCTTCGAGCAGGTTGGAATTGTGCCCGCCGCGCGACTCGACGCGGCAGGCGATCATCTGGTCGAGTGGCTGTCACGTGGTTACCACGGCGAGCTGCTTTGGCTTGCGCGCGATCCTGAGTTGCGTGCCGACCCTCGCAGGTTTTTCCCCGCCGCACGCTCCGTGGTAGTAGTTACTAAAAACTATTACACGCCCGCGGAACATTCAGACGATCCAACCACCGGTAAAGTCTCGCGCTACGCCTGGGGTGACGATTACCATGACGTCGTCGCCGAAGAACTACGCGCGTTGCTGGCCGCTATCAGCGAAGACTTTCCCGACACGGAAGGAAAAGTCTGCGTCGATATTCAGCCGTTGATGGACAAGGCGTGGGCCGTACGCGCTGGTCTCGGGTGGCTGGGCAAGCACACCAACTTGATTACTACCGAATACGGTTCCTGGGTGTTTGTCGGTGAGCTACTGCTGAATCTCGAACTCGAATACGACGAGGAAATCGTCGCCGACCACTGCGGCACCTGCACGCTCTGTATTGACGCCTGTCCGACCGGCGCGATTACCGAACCCTACCTGCTCGATTCAAACAAGTGTATCTCCCACGCAACGATCGAACTACGTGACGAGAAAATTCCTGAGTTCGTGGCTGAGAAGCTCGAGGGCTGGTTCTACGGGTGCGACATTTGTCAGGACGTTTGTCCGTGGAATCGTTTCGAGCAGGCGACCGACGAGCCACGATTTTATCCGCGCGCCGGAAACGTAAATATCAACTTAAGCGAAACACTTGAATTGACGCCGCAAACTTACGCCGAGCGTTTCCGCGGCAGCGCGATGAAACGCGCGAAGCTTCCCGGCCTACAACGCAACGCCCGCGCGCTTTTGTTGGCCGCGCAAAATAAAGCAACGTAGGGCAGCGCCCGCCTTCCTATTTCAGCATTGAGGTTAACGACATGAGATTGGCAGTTTTCTTACTACTGGCTTGCACCTGCAGCGCTTTTTCTTTTGCTTCAGTCGCGGCCCAGTCACCCAAAACACCCGCCGACCTGCATAAGCTCGCGAACGACTATTACACCTGGCGCAACCAAAACTATCCCGTCAGCTCAAGTGACGCCGGCCTGCATACCTGGGACAACAAGCTGACTGACTACTCGCTATCCGCGGTACTCATGCGACGCCTGCAGGTGAAGGAGGTGTTGGGAAAAGTACGGGCGCTGTCGACTGCCGGTTGGACCAGGGACGATCGCATTGACTGGCTCTTGTTTCGTTCGCAACTCGATGGCGTGGACTTCTTCAATCGCGTGATCGACTTCGAGGAGTCGGACCCGCAGACCTACGTCAACGAATGCAGCAACGGCATCTTCTCGTTGTTGAAAAAAGAATACGACACGCCGCGTAACCGCGCGCTCGCGGCCACCGCGCGTCTAAAACAGATGCCCTTTCTGATTGAACAGGGCAAGGGCAACCTCACGAAGCCGGTACGTCTTTACGCCCAACTCGCCATTGACTCGGCACGCTCGATCGACAGTCTTTTCAACGACAGCTTGATGACGCTCGCGAAAGACTTGTCGCCGGCGGAACGAAGCGAGCTGGTGAAGTCGCGCGACGCCGCCCTCGTTTCCATTCACGGCTTCGCCGACTGGCTGGAGAAGCGTCTTCCCGGAATGGTCCCGTTCAAGCCGATGGGCGAAGAGAACTACAACTACCTGTTGCAAAACATTTATCTGTTGCCGCTCAATGCGCGACAGGTCGATATGTTGGGCCAGGCCGAACTGGCGCGTTATCGCGCGCTTGAATCTTGGTTGCCCGATCCTTCGCTTGCAGATCCTAACCCGGCGCGCAGTGCAAACGTGCCGCAGGACCAGGAAGCGTTTCTGAAAGCTTACGAAAGCCGGCAGGCGGAGATGATCAACTTTCTGAACTCGAATCATCTGGTCACATTGCCTGCTTACCTCGGCCGGTTTGAAATTCGCCAACTGCCGGAAGCGTTCAAGCCGACCAGCCCCGGCGGCTTCATGAACCCGCCGGGCGTTTACGATAAGGACGCGAGCGGTTTCTATTTCATACCGACCTACAACCCGCAGTCGAAAAACTTTTACATACGCGCGGCCATCGAGGACCCGCGACCGATTCTTGGTCACGAAGGAATTCCCG
>JAVEEA010000017.1 GCA_030840675.1 Pyrinomonadaceae bacterium | reverse complement strand
GAAAACTGCATGTGAAACGATCCGCGCGCGGCCGTGATGGAGTTCAGGATTGACTGGTAGTTGAGCATTTCAGACATCGGCACCTGGGCTTTGATCAATTGGTTCTTGCCGCTTGCCTCCATGCCCTGCACGCGTCCACGCCGCGAATTGAGATCGCCCATGATGTCGCCGCTATTCTCCTGCGGCGCACTGATCTCCACGTCCATGATTGGTTCGAGTATTGATGGTCTGACTTTCTCCATCGCCGCGCGAAACGCTTTGCGACCCGCGGCGCGAAACGAGTGCTCGTCGGAATCGACGTTGTGATAGGAGCCGTCAATCAGTTGTACTTTGAAATCGACCAGTGGGTAACCCGCGATCGCGCCCGCCTTGGCAGCTTCGATGATGCCCTTCTCAATTGCGGGGCGAAACTGTTGCGGTACGGCGCCGCCGAAAATTTTGTCTTCGAAAACAAACCCACCGCCACGCGGTAAAGGTTCAAAGACAACCTTGCAGTCGCCAAACTGCCCGCGTCCACCGGTCTGTTTCTTGTGACGACCCTGCACTTCCGCGCGTTGTGTGATGGTTTCCTTGTAGGGAACTTTGGGCGGGTGCAGCGTCACCTCTACGCTGTAGCGCTTCCTCAGTTTCTCCACCACGGTCTCAACGTGCAGCTGGCCCGAACCCGATAACAGAAACTCTTTCGTCTGCGCGTCGCGGGTGAAATGAATCGCCGGATCTTCTTCGAGAATCTTGTGCAGCGCAACGCTGATCTTTTCCTCGTCCTGGCGCGACTTCGGCTCAATGGCAAAAGCGATTGCGGCTTCCGGGTAGACCACCGGCGGGTAAACGATCGGATGCTGCTTATCGCAGAGCGTGTCGCCGGTTTGGGTTTCTTTCAACTTAACGCACGCAACGATGTCGCCGGCGTGTGCTT
This sequence comes from Pyrinomonadaceae bacterium, assembly GCA_030840675.1. Classification (GTDB taxonomy): domain Bacteria; phylum Acidobacteriota; class Blastocatellia; order Pyrinomonadales; family Pyrinomonadaceae; genus PSRF01. The sequence continues at coordinate 6,093 of JAVEEA010000017.1, read as the reverse complement.
CGGAAACTTTGTCGAGTTGTTTGCCCTGGATGGAATGCAACATGCCGAGGCGTTCCATGGTTCCGCGGGATGAATTCAAAACGGTCGCGTCGTTTTGCAGTTTGCCACTAATCACTTTCATGACATTGATGCGGCCGGCAAAGGGATCGGCTACGGTGCGGAAGCAGTAGGCGGAAAACGGTTCGCCGTCCTCATACTTCCGCGCGATCTTTTCCGCGTCCGGTGCGGCGTCAACTGGCAGGCCGTACTCAGCGGTGTGGTGGGCCGGATCAGGAGCGTAATCAACAAGCGCATTTAGCAGCGCGCGCAAGCCGACGAGGGTGGCGCCCGAACAGGCGAACACCGGACAGAGTTTGCTATTCGCGATCGCCTTATTGATGTTGGGCAAGATGTCGGCATCGTCGAGGGTGCCCTGTTCGAAGTATTTCTCCATTAGCGCGTCGTCGGACTCGGCTACCAGTTCGACCAGTCGCTCGCGAGTCTTGTCGACATACTCACGCCCTTCGGTGGGCATCTCGACCTCTTTCGCATCGCCTTCAGGGGTGAACTCGTAGGCCTTCATGTGGACCACGTCCACCACGCCGCGAAAATCCTTTTCCTTGCCGATCGGTAGCGTGAAGGGAATGATTGCCCGACTGAAAGTTTTCTGGGCGCTTTCCACGGCAGCGCCAAAGTCCGCATGTTCCTTGTCGAGTTTGGTAATCACCAGCATGCGCGGCACGATGAACTCGTTGGCATAAGCCCAGGTCTTTTCAGTTTGCACTTCCACGCCCTTGACGGCATCGACGATCGCGAGCGCGCAATCAGCGACCCTCAGCGCGGGTCGCGCATGGGCTATGAACGCAGCGTACCCAGGCGAGTCAATAAAATTTATCTTGGTATCGCGATGTTCGAGATGAGCGAGTGCGGTATTGAGGGTTATCTTGCGGGCTATGGAATCTTCTTCGTGATCGGTAACGGTGGTGCCTTCTTCAACTTTACCCCAACGCGGTGTGGCTCCGGCGACGTAGAGAAGCGAACTAATCAGTTGCGTCTTCCCGACGTCGCCGTGTCCGATGACCGCAAGGTTGCGAATAGACTCCGTAGCGTAGGCTTTCATAAAGATAAAGTCCTTTCAAACTGATCTGGAGGGCGTCCTTCGTATTGCGTGTTTGGTGAAAGTAATTTATCTGAGCCGCACGGCGGAAAGCAAGCTAGCGCTCTACTCATGAAAACCACGGGCGGCGATAAGCCAGGGGATGGCTTGCGGGTCGTATGCTGGGAGCGCGGGCGCCCTCGCCCGCAGCACTCTTGCAGTCAAGAGAGATCAGCGTCGCCGTAAGCGTTTACCGAGGGGCGGGCGAGGGCGCCCGCGTTCCGATACCCCAGGGCGGGCGTCCCGTATCCAAAGGGCGGGCGAGGGCGCCCGCGTTCCCGTTGCGAAGACTCATTGCAGGCCATCTCTTTCGTGCCTCACCGCATCGAACGCAGTGAACATTTTGGATAGTTCGACAGGAGAAAGAACATGTTTTACCGAAGAAAAATGACGTTTGTTGCGACGCTGGCGTTGGCTGTGATAGCTGCCATGTTGACCGTTGCGACGAGCGCGAAGAATATACTCCCCACCGGAAAAGACCACGCGCGAACGCAGGTTGCGGAACCACTGAATTTAGCTGTCCTGGTGCAAGACGACCTCATTTCGCAGGTTGCCAACGAACTGGGCGTTACGCGTGAATTCATCAAGTCCTTGCCCAGCGGTTCGCGAGTGATGGTTGGTTACATCACTACGGGCACGCTGCAAGTGCGGCAGCCATTCACGACCGACCTGGACAAGGCTGCTCGGTCGCTGCGAATACCTCGTTCCAGCACCGCCGCGTCTGCTTATAATCCTTACGTGGAAGTAAGCGAAGCGTTGCGTGCCTTCAATGGCGCGGGCAACGGCCGAAACGCGATCCTGCTCATCTCCGATGGGCTCGACACGTCGCGCGGCTTTGACGTTACCAGCTCGGCTCACACGCTCGATCTCGAACGCGCGATCAAACAGGCGAACGATCGGAACGTCGCGGTCTATGCCTTTTATGCGCCGGGAGTTGGCCTGACCAGTCGCAGCCGGCTGGCCGCGAGCTATGGCCAGAATTCACTGAATCGGTTGGCCGACGACACTGGTGGCAAAGCCTTTTTTCAGGGGACTACCGGCTTTGTAACTTTCGATGCCTACTTCGAGCGTTTGCGACGCAAACTGAACGAAGTTTCATAAACCTGGCGCGCCGAGTGCGCTCCATTAACAGAAACACCGCCATCGATTGGCGGTGTTTTTTTTGTAAAGCAAACTGTTAGTTTGCGCCGGTACACTGCGATTCCCTGTAGCTGGCAGGGGCAGGCCGACGCAAACTAACAGATTGCTTTACGCCAGGAAAAAAAGAGACAGCGGAAAGCCTTGATGATAAACTGCTCCCCGATTCGCAATGGTAGTTTAACTTGCGCTTGCGGCTCAGATTGCCGCCTACAGGCAATCGCCGCTAAGCTGCTGCTAATTCGACTCGTATCGTGCGCGAATACTGTCTCATTGTAGAGGGGGCGTATCTTTCGGAGTCCGAAGCCGAACATGCCCTGCGTGACCCCTTCCTCGAAGACTGGGTTGAACAAACCGGTTCCTTCAAAATCCATAACATGAATGAGATTCAGATCACGGCCGGAGTAACCCTCGGCTCGCTCGGCGTCGTGATGCTCGACGATCGTGTTTTCGAGATCGCCAGCGCCGATGCCGAGCACCCGTTGAGCGAGTTAAAAGCGAAGGGTGTTGCGGAAGCGTTGCGGCGCCAGGATATGTTTGACGAGGTTGCGGTGAAACCGCGCGACGAACTCGAGGAAGTCTGAACTCTACAGGCGTACCCCCTTCGTAAGTCACAAAATTCTGAGTTGAAAACTTGAGTTCTCAAACCCTGCAAACATTTGCTGGCGGCCACGTCGCAATAGTAATTGGCGACATCACTCAGCAGCGGGTTGATGCGATTGTTAACGCCGCCAATTCTACGCTGCTCGGCGGCGGTGGGGTCGACGGCGCGATTCACGAGGCCGGGGGACCCGCGATTCTGGCAGAGTGTCGCGAACTCAGGCGGACGCAATACCCGAACGGCTTACCTACGGGCGAAGCGGTGATTACTACCGCTGGAAATCTGCCAGCGCGTCATGTGATTCACACTGTTGGACCAATCTATGGCCGGCAGAGCGGGCGCGAGGCTGAATTGTTGGCAGCCTGTTATCGAAATTCGTTAGCTCTAGCCGTACGGCATTCCTTGACCTCAATTGTCTTCCCGGCGATTTCGACTGGAGCGTTTGGCTACCCGCAAGCTGAGGCAGCGGCAGTTGCTTCACAAGCGGTAATCGGGTTTCTCAACAAAGACCAGACACTTACTCAGGTCGGCTTAATTTTCTTTCAACCTCGCGACGCCGAAGTTTTTCTCAAACATCAGAAGTTCCATTAAGAACTATCTCGGGTCCTTACAGTTTTGCGTAGTGCGAGTCTGACCCATCGCTAACGCTCCCGGTTCTTTATCGGTATGGGGAATCGCGTTGAATTTGGTGGAGAGTGGACCTGTGTTATAAGAACCGTTTCGTTCAACCTGGGCTACTCGCGGCAGGCGCTCCTGGCCTGTAATTCATAAGCGTTAACGACCGGCTCGGTTTATTTTCTTGTCATTGCCATGATCGAAACCAGCGAATCCTTAAACCAAAAACCATTGACTGAAACTCCAAGCCTGCCTACCCCTTTACAACCGCTCGAGCGCTTACAGTGGAATTACTGGTGGAGCTGGACTCCGGATGGCGCCGGCGTCTTTCGCGATCTCGACACCGAAATTTGGGACGAGTGCGAACACAATCCGCGAGTGCTGTTGGAGCGGGTCTCGGAATATCGACTCGCGGAGATGGCGACCGACCCCGCCTACCTGGCACGCGTGCGGACATTGGCGGCGCAGTTTGACGACTACGTCAACGCGACCGAGTCGCTGGCGGCCAGGTGGGCCAACGGCGCAACTCCGATCACTCCCGAGCACCCGGCGGCTTATTTCTGCGCGGAGTATGGCGTGCACAATTCGCTCCCGCTTTACTCCGGCGGATTGGGAGTGCTGGCGGGAGATCATCTCAAGTCGGCGAGCGATCTTGGGTTGCCGCTGGTGGCCGTCGGTCTGCTCTATCACTACGGTTACTTTCGGCAACGCATCAATCGCGAAGGCTGGCAGGAAGAGTTCTACGGCGAAACCGATCCGGGACAGTTACCGCTCCATCAGATCAAGGCCGCGGACGGCACGCCGCTCTTTGTCGCCGTATTAATTCGCGAGCGCATCGTGCGCGCGCGGATTTGGCGCGCCGACATTGGGCGAGTGGCGCTCTACCTGCTGGACACAAACGTCGCCGAGAACCAGGAAACGGATCGCTGGGTGACTGGTCACCTCTACGGCGGCGACCGTGAAACGCGTATCGTTCAGGAAATGCTATTGGGTATTGGCGGCGTGCGGTTGCTGCGCACGTTGGGAATCCAACCCGCGGTCTATCACCTCAACGAAGGTCACAGCGCTTTTCTGACGCTCGAACTGGCACGTGAGTTAATCCAGTCACAAGGTTTGAATTTTGCGGCGGCCGCCAGTCAGGTGCGCGAGCGCTGCGTCTTCACTACACATACGCCCGTGGCCGCCGGCAATGATGAGTTTGACGTGAGCCTGCTGTCGGCTTCGTTTGGTTCGACTTATGAACAACAGCTCGGGCTCACTCACGAAGAATTTATTGCCTTAGGGCGAGTGAGTCCGGAGAACCCGAGCGAGCCGTACGGGCTCACACCGCTCGCGATTCGCATGTGTCGCTCGACTAACGGCGTCAGTCGCAAACATGGCGAGGTCTCGCGCGCGTTGTGGTTGAAGCTGTTTCCGGAACACACAGTCGCACAGGTCCCGATCACACACGTCACCAACGGCGTGCACGCACCGACCTGGATTGCACCCTTGTTGATCTCGCTTTACGAAAAGCACGTCGGGCCCAATTGGACGCAGCAGTTGCGCGAACCGGAAATGTGGGCGGCCGCCGTCAACCGCATTCCTGACGAGGAGCTATGGGCGGCGCACTTGCTGTTGAAGGAACGTTTGGTTGCGTTCATACGTCAGCGGTCTTTTCAGGCGCGCCTGAATCGCAGTGACGCCGCACAGTACACGGAAGCAGCGCGTCATATGTTCGAGCCCGGTGTCCTGACCATCGGTTTTGCGCGGCGCGTGGCCGGCTATAAACGTTGGAACCTGCTGCTGAAGGATCCCGAGCGGCTCCTCAGCATTATCAACAATGCGGAACGTCCGGTTCAGTTCGTGTTTGCCGGCAAGGCCCATCCGCAAGACCAGGGCGCAAAACTGATCTTGCAGGAAGTGGCGCGCTGGGAAACCACTGCGGGCGTCGGCGACCGTTCGGTGTTTCTACAAAACTACGATCATGAAATCGCGCGGCACCTGGTTCAGTCCGTTGACGTCTGGCTTAACGTACCGCGACGTCCGCTCGAGGCGTCAGGCACCAGCGGCGAAAAAGTGGCGCTCAATGGCGGGTTGAATCTTTCGGTCCTGGACGGCTGGTGGCTGGAGGGCTACGACGGAACAAATGGTTTCGCCATCGGCAACGAAACTCCGAACCTCGGGGACGCGGATGCGGACGCCGCCGATGCGGAATCGCTTTACCGCATGCTTGAGGAGCAAGTGGCGCCGCGTTACTACGAGCGTGATGAATTGGGACTGCCGCGGAAATGGATTGCGATGATGAAGAGTTCGATCGCGACGCTGCTGCCGGAGTTCAATAGTGATCGGATGGTCGAAGAGTACGCCCGCCGGATCTACTCAGGCGCGGCCTAAGAAAGAAAAACACAATGAGCGCGAAGGGTACGCAGAGTCCTGGACGGTAAGGGCGTCCCTCGAACCTGGACCCGCTGCTGATCCCGTCAGGCGTAATCAATCCCTGCGCGCGTATGTTAGACTAAGCGCCCTCGACACTCTCGGGAAGGGACTTAAATGCTGACGAATCCTGCGCCAAGTCGCGACCCACTCCCGGGGATATTCGCTTAGGAAATTCATTCCATTGCCACTC
>JAVEEA010000009.1 GCA_030840675.1 Pyrinomonadaceae bacterium | reverse complement strand
TTCCGATCCGCGTTTATCTGCGTTCATCCGCGGCCAATTTATGAAGTTTACGCGTTACTCAAAATTCAAGGGCCTCGACGTCAGCGGGATAAATCTCGGCGACCTGATGGAGGGTTTGTCTGATGCGCTTCTCGATTCGGGCTTTGACGATGACTACTACTGGACGCGCCAACGACGCCCTCAGGACACTTCACTCGACGCCCTGCGACGCGCTCTGCTGCAGGCGTTGCTGGACCAGGGCCTGGTCAATGAGCGACAACTCGAGGAGATGCTTGCCGATAACGAAAACCAGTTTAAGGGTTCGTTGCTGGAAGAGATGCTCAACCAGTTGATCGAGCGTCTGGTCGAGGAAGGTTATTTGAAACTCAGCGAGGAACCCGCGCCGCAACCTGGCCCGCCTGGTGCAGGGCCCGGGAACGGTCGCCCGGAAGTCTCCGAACCCTTGCCGCGCAACGTGAAGTTTGAAGTAACGGAAAAGGGGCTCGACTTCCTTGGTTACAAAACGTTGCGCAACCTGCTCGGGAGCCTTGGGAAAAGTTCCGTCGGACGCCACGACACGCCGCACCTTTCCACGGGCGTGGAAGCCGCGGCGGCCAGCAAGCCTTACGAGTTTGGCGACACGATCAATCTCGACGTGAATACGACTCTGCTCTCGGCGATCCAACGTGAAGGGCTGACCGTGCCACTCAATCTCGAGTATGGCGACCTGCACGTTCATCAGTGTGACTACCAATCGTCGTGCGCCACGGTGGTGATGCTTGACTGTTCCCATTCGATGATTCTTTACGGCGAAGACCGCTTCACGCCCGCAAAGAAAGTGGCGCTCGCCCTGGCACATTTGATCCGCACGCAATACCCGGGTGACTCGCTCAAGATCGTCTTGTTCCACGATTATGCGGAAGAGTTGCCGCTTGCAAAACTCGCGACTACCCAGGTTGGTCCCTATCACACCAACACGGCCGAAGGCCTGCGCCTCGCGCGCCGCGTGCTGCAGGCGCAACGCAAACAGATGAAGCAGATAGTAATGGTGACTGACGGAAAGCCGACCGCGTGTTTTGTTGAAGGCGGCCAGCGCGGCGCTGAAGCTCGCAGAAGTGGAGGCAGGATGCCCGCGCTTCCAGCCGGACGTCGCCTCTACAAAAACTCAATGGGCGGCGATCCGTTTGTGATGGAAGCCACTTTCAAAGAAGTCCAGGCTTGTCGGAAAGCCGGCATAATGATCAATACCTTCATGTTGGCGAGCGACTTTTACCTGGTCGAGTTTGTGAAGCAAATGTCAGCCATGACCAACGGCAAGGCCTACTTTGCCAACCCGGCTAACCTTTCGCAGTTTGTCTTGATGGATTTCATGCGCCGGCGCACCAGCCGGGTTCGTTGATCGAAAACGAAAGTCCCGGGGAACTTGCGACCAAGTCATGACGCGCGCGGCTCCGAATTTAATGCCAGCTCGTATACCTAAATCTGATCCGGGTCCCGGGCGCCGCTTCACGCCTTATCTGGTGCTCCTCGCCGGTCTGCTTTTCACCTTCATAGTTTCCTATCACGATCCGCGCGCGGCTTACACACTTGCGGCCGGCGTGGCGATTAGCATTCTCGTCTTCGTCGCCGTTCGTTCACAAGTCAAAGCACGCGCGAAGGCTGAGCGCTCGGAAGCGGAAGTGCGCGCCTCGGAAGGTATCGTGCGGCGGATGCTTGCCGAGCGGGAACTTGCGCAAGCGGCTATCAAAGAAAGCGAGGAGCGCTACCGCGAACTGGTAGAGAATGCCAACGACATCGTCTTCACGCTCGATCTTGCCGGCAACGTTACTTCAATCAATAAGGCGGTCGAGTCGATCACAGGTTACACGCAAACCGAGTTGCTGGGCGTGAACATGTCGGAGTTTCTCACCGCCGGCTCCGTGGCCAGTGCCAGGCAGATGACGGAAAGGAAACTGGCAGGCGAAGAACGCACTAACTACGAAGTGGAAGTGCAGGCGAAAGATGGTCGCAGCCTGATTCTGGAAATCAGCAGCCGGCTCGCGCTTGGTCAGGGAAAACCGGTGGGCGTACAGGGCGTGGCGCGCGACATCACGATGCGACGCCAGGCAGAGGAAACTTTGCGACGCGCGGATCAACGCGCGTTGTCGGAATATGAGCGTCTGTTGGAAAAGGTGGCGAAACTGGCGCAGACCCTGGGTACTGCGCGCGATCTCCAGGTAATTTTTTGGGGACTAAAAGAGTTTGCCCTGCTGTCCGTTCCCTGCGACGGGTTGTTTGTTTCGCTTTACGATCCGATCCGCGACGTGCGCAACGCCTGTTACGGCTGGGGCGACGGCGCAGAGATTGATACCTCGCAGTTGCCGCCAATGCCGGTAAATTTTACTGGTCCAAACAGCCGTGCGATCCGCACCAACCAGGTGATCATCACCAATGACTACATGCAGGCGACTCAGGGCAGTCCTGGGGTGCTCGTCGGTCCCGACAATGGTCTGCGCCCACGCTCTTCGCTCGCCGCGCCAATGGCCGTAATGGGCAGGATCATCGGTACCATCGAAGTGCAGTCATATGAACATTCGGCTTATCGTGAAGAACATCAGACCGCAATGCGTCTCGCCGCAAACCTGGCTGCCGTGGCCATTGAAAATGTCCGGCTGCTCGAACGCGAGAGTAACGCGCGCGCTAGTGCCGAGGAGTCAAACCGCCTGAAGGATGAATTCCTGGCGACTGTTTCTCATGAACTGCGCACGCCGTTGACCGCGATTCTCGGTTGGTCGCGCATGCTTCAGGATGGAACGCTTGATACCGAGGTGGCCGCGCGCGCGATTGAAACGATCAAGCGTAACGCCAAAATGCAGGCCCAGATCATTGACGACATTCTCGATGTCTCGCGCATCATTACGGGCAAGCTTTCGCTCGACCTGCAGCCGATCGAACTGGGCCCGGTCTTGGAGTCGGCGGTAAGTGTGGTGCGCCCCACCGCGGAAGCGAAAGGAATCGCGATCGAAGTCATCTTTGCACCTGAACCGGCCGCTGTCTCGGGTGACGCTAATCGGCTGCAACAGGTTTTCTGGAACCTGCTTTCCAATGCCATCAAGTTCACGCCGCAGGGCGGGAGTGTGATCGTCCGTTTGCGCCGGGCCAGTTCCAAAGTGGAGGTTGAAGTAGCAGACACGGGCCAGGGGATTGCGCCGGCGTTTCTGCCATTTGTGTTCGATCGCTTTCGTCAGGCCGACAGCACGTCCACGCGCCAACATGGCGGCCTGGGACTGGGACTCGCGATCGCGAGACACCTGATCGAAATACACGGCGGCCATATTGACGCGACGAGCGCGGGCGAAAACCAGGGCGCAACCTTCACCGTGAGGTTGCCGCTGGTGGGCTCCACGGTTGACGAACTACGCTCGGAGTCGCCCCTCCCGGCACAACTTGATGCTTACGCGGAAAGCGTCGAACGTGAGAAAGTGTCGCGTATCTTGTCAGGCCTGCACGTTTTGATCGTGGACGACGATCAGGACACACTGGAACTGATGAATGCTGCGTTGACGCAGCGTAGTGCGCGGGTGACGACGGCGACGTCCGTCTCGGAAGCGCTGCGCGCGCTCAAGTTTTTCCGGCCGGACGTCTTGATTTCGGATATTGCCATGCCGCTGGAAGATGGCTATAGCCTGTTGCGGAAAGTACGCGCGCTGGAGATTGCGCCGGCCATTCCGGCAATCGCCATTACCGCCTACGCTCGCGAGGAAGACAAGGAACGCGCGTTGGCAGCGGGCTTCCAAAGTTATCTGGCAAAGCCGGTGGAACTCACTGAGTTTATCAACGCCGTCGCCGTTGCGGGTCAGAACGGCAGGCGTTAGCAGCTGCTGCGCGCGCCGGCGTGCTCGCCCGATTTCTTCCGCGATCACGAGCCGTTGTCCCAAGATGCTGAATCACAAAACCTACACGATCGAAGAACGTGTGCGCTGGGGCGACGTCGACGCCGCCGGCATAATTTTTTACGGCGCCTACATACACTTCTTTGAATACGCCGAGACGGAGTTGTTTCGCTCCGTCGGTCTGCCGTACAGCGTCATGTTTGACGAACTCGACGTCTGGCTGCCGCGCGTGCATCTCGACTGCGACTTCCATCATGCCGCGCGACTCGACGATCTGTTGGAAGTTTCCGTGTACGTGGCTAGCTTCGGTAACCAGTCGATGCATTTGAATTTTGAAGTCCGTCGCAAGGACGAAGAGTTGTTGATAGCCAGGGCCCACTTCGTGCTCGCCGCGGTGCGCCGCGACACCTTCGAGACTGTGCGCATCCCCGAAGAGTTGCGCAAGCGCCTCGCACCGTTCGTCAAAACAGGCGAATGAAGTGAGAGCTGAATATTAGTCTCAATTCAAAGACGGCCGCGCTGCAAACTGGAATCACCGCTCCTTCGTTGAATCCAATCACCGGAGACTGTATCTTTTCAAGCTCGAACATGGACGAAGTGAAACATTCTTATTCCGGCGAAGCGCTCGACGAGGTTTCCGCCCACCCCGATCCACTCAAACAATTTCATCGTTGGTTCGGCGAGGCACGAGACGCCGGCCTGCCACTGCCGGAAGCAATGACGCTCGCCACGGCAACCGCGGACGGTCGACCAGCGGCGCGCCTGGTGCTTTTGAAACAGGCCGACGCAGAGGGCTTCACTTTCTACACTAACTACGGCAGTCGTAAGGCGCGTGAGCTGGATACAAACCCGCAAGCGGCGCTCGTCTTTTACTGGCCGCAACTCGAGCGGCAGGTGCGCGTTGAAGGTAAAGTTGCACGAACGAGCCTGGCAGAGTCTGACGCGTACTTCAAAACTCGTGGGCGCGAAAGTCAACTTGGCGCACACGCGTCACCGCAAAGCAAGGTAGTCGCGTCAAGAGAAGCGCTACAGGAGAATTTTGCCGCGTTGGAAAAATCTTATGCGGGCCGCGAGGTGGAACGCCCGTCGCATTGGGGTGGCTACCGGCTTACTCCCGAGCGCATTGAGTTTTGGAAAGGCCGTCCCGGCCGCCTCCACGATCGTTTGCTCTATGAACGACAACCCGACGGCCGCTGGTCCATCACCCGCCTCGCTCCCTGATCGTGAGTTCAAGATACAATTCGCTGAATGAGCAAGCCGTCTTACAACGGGCGCAAGACGCGGCGGGCGAGTTTCTTCTTCAGGCCGACATAGCCTTGTTCCCCCGCGACCAGATCGCCCAACACTTTCCTGATGCCGCGGTGTCCGCGAGCAAACTCAATCATTCGTTCAGTGAAGGGCGCGCCCCAGAAGTTTCCATAAAAGCGCCGGCGCATTTGCGCAGCGCGGCGGAGTTCGCCGCCGAAGTCTGTGCGCCAGCGTTGCTCATATTTCTCCGGGTCTCCTGATAGAAAACTTTCGGCGAACAACTCAGCCGAGCGCAACGCGTAGTAAATCCCTTCGCCGGTTACCGGATCGGCAAAGCCAGCGGCGTCGCCGAGCAGCGCCCAACCCTCGCCGCACGCGAGTCGCGTGTCCCAGGTCTGGTCAGCGAGACCAGGAATACGCGCCGCGTAACGTTCGGCAGTCGCGCGCAGGTGTCTCTCGATATCGTCCACGCCGCGGTCGCTGTTGCTCTGCCAGATGTTGGCATTGCTGCCGGCGCGTTGACGGTAATAACCCAACATGAATTGCCACAGCAGCTCGTCGAGCGCTTTGTGCTCAAACGCGTCCTGCGTGGTGGCGATGCCAAAAGAGATGTGGTCCAAACGCGGAAACGCCCACGCATAACCAACCCACTGCGGCAAAAACGCGATCACGGTAGGCGCCTCACTCGCTTCCGGCAGCGGCGCACGGTAACCGAAGGCGACTTCCATGTCAGCGGGCGCAAGTGGTCCAGCAAGTTTTTTCGCGATGCCGCTGTTAGCGCCGTCCGCGCCAACTAATAACTTGCCTTGCCACTCCGCTCCGCTCGCGCCGCGCAGCGTCCAGCCTGATTCGGTGCGCTTGATCCCACGCGCGGTAATTTTTTCGAAGATGACCGCGGCGCCGGCCTCCTGCGCCCGGTCGCGCAGGTAGGAATCAAAGGCCACGCGTGAATAAATCGCGAAGGGCTCGTCGAGTTGCAGGTGAAGGCGCTTACCGGCGGGGGAATACATCTCCAACTCATTCACTGTGCGGCCCACGGCATTCAGCAAATGTGGCCAGGCCTTTAACGCTTTCGCCGTTACGCCGCCGCCACAGGCTTTCGGTTCGCCTTCCGGCCGCCCGTCAAACAGCGCGACTCGCGCTCCGCCTCGCGCCAGTTTCTCAGCAGCGAACGAACCCGCTGGTCCGGCGCCGACAATCAGAACCTCGAAGCTGTTCATGTTTTCCATTAGTCAAATGCGATCTGTTTCATCTTAGTTGTCTTCCGATCGGAAGTGCAATTCAGTTAAAATCCGGCAGTACCTAACTTCAAGTCTCGGCGTTACCTCAGCGTACTCTGCGCCACTGCGAGTCACTGCCGGGGGCGCGGAGGACGCCGAAGTTGGCAGAGAAAAACTGGGAAATTAAGTCACTGCCAAATCTGAGCCTCCCGCGTCGAGTTCGGAGCGCAAACTAGCAGTTTGCTTTACGACGACTCATGGCAATCGAGAGCGCCATTGTTTTCTTGAGCCTCCCGCGTCGAGTTCGGAGCGCAAACTAACAGTTTGCTTTACGACGAGTCATGGCAATCGAGAGCGCCATTGTTTTCTCCGGCATCGCGCCGCACCCGCCGATCATGGTGCGCGAGGTCGGTCGCGAAGCCAGCGAGGAGGTGCGCGCGTCAATCGACGCGATGGCGGAATTGACGCGACGGATTATTGCGTGCGGTGCGGAAACAATGCTGCTCATCTCGCCGCACGCTCCGCTCGAAGCACGTGCCTTTGTTGCCTACGACACACCCAAACTCCGCGGCAGCTTCGCAAACTTTCGCGCACCCGACACACGACTCGAGTTTCCACTTGACGACGTGCTGCTGGAAACGATAGTGCGCACCACTGCCGCTCAGGGCTACGAAGTGATCGGTCTGGGCGACACGCCGTTGGACCATGGCACGTTCGTCCCGCTTTACTTTCTGAATCAATTTGGCTGGCAGGGACGCATCGTGGCCCTGGGCTACAGTTACCTTGGCAACGAAGATCATTTGAAGTTTGGCGCGTCGCTGAAAACGGCCGCGGATTCTGTTGGGCGTCCACTCGCCTTGGTGGCAAGCGGAGATTTGAGTCATCGACTGAAGCCAGACGCGCCGGCTGGGTACAATCCCGCCGCTTGGCGTTTTGACGAAGCGGTGGTGACCGCGATTGACGAGAACGCTCCCCGCCG
>JAVEEA010000126.1 GCA_030840675.1 Pyrinomonadaceae bacterium | reverse complement strand
GCGCGCGTTGGTCCAAACGGACGAGGTCGTGTCACGCCAGACAATTTCATAACCCGCAAGGTCAGTCTCGTGGTTCGCGTCCCACTTCAAGTCAGTATCATTCGTCAGCCGCGTCGTAACCAGGCCGACATTTTTCGGACGCGCCGGCGCCAGCGCCAGCATTGCCAATGACGCCGCGTTCACACGCGCCACATTCGCGATGTAAACGAAATCGTCAAACCGCGGCAAGTCGCCGTATTGCACCCCGCCTTCGTTGCGCACGTTCTGGTGTTGATGACGGTAGTCTTCATTCGTCTCGGTAAATCGCACCGCCGCGAAGCCGCGCTCGAGAAACGGAATATGATCGCCGCCGCGGAGGTAACGATCGCGCCGGTAAATCATCGTCACGCGCATGGCCGGCACGTAACGCTCTGCCGTCTCTTTAATGAAGCGCGCGAGTTGGCGCGACATCGAGTCGTTTTCCCCGCCCACGCCACGGCGCACGTTTGCCTCGTCAGGTTGCTCGTTTGAAGGTACGCCTTCGGAAAAAACGCGAATCGTATGCGCGTCGCGAACGCCGTTGCCGCCCAGTGAACTACCGATGATGTCGTTGGTAAACATGGCTTCGACGTTCAAGCCTTTTTGTTTTGCCTGTTCGGCTGCATAGGTCGACCCGAGCAGACCTTGTTCTTCGCCGGCCACAGCCATGAAAACGATGGTCGCGTCAAATTTGTACTTTGACATCACCCGCGCCAGTTCCAAAACCGCGGCCGTGCCGGATGCGTCGTCGTTCGCGCCGGGCGCGTCGCAAACAGCGTCGGTCGGACTGCCACACATCGAGTCGTAGTGGCCGCTGACGATGTACCTGCGGGCCGCGGACTCGGGTTGCGTACCTCTCAAGGTAGCCACGATGTTGGTGATGATAGTTGGTGACGGCACCCGCGCTGCTTTGGGTTGCTCGAAGCTTTGCTTTTCGACCGTCATCCGCCCGCCTGACTGTTCCGCAACTTTGGAGAACTCGCTGAACAACCAATCGCGAGCGGCCCCAACGCCGCGATTCGGATCGTTCTGTACCGAGAGGGTGTTGCGAGTGCCGAAAGAGACGAGACGTCCAATGGTGCGCTCGATGTTGCGCGCGTCGACCTCGGCAACGATGCCTGCGACTTGTGGCTGTCGCGGCTGAGCACGGACCAGCGGCGTCGAGCGAGCGCGCGGCGCTTCACTGACCTGGGCCAAGCCATTGCTGTTAAAGAAAAGAAATAGTCCGAGAAGAAAAATTGCTTTTGAGAGTTTTTTCCGCGTGGGCTTATCGGCAATCATTTCGGAGGTCATTCCTTTTCAGATTTAGCGTGAACCGGGATCATCCCGGTAAACAGGGCTGAAGGTACGCGTCGTGTGTTCCGTAACACTTGGCATTTGTTCGAGACGCTGCGGCAACTGTTGCGGTGGTGCGGGCATTTGTACGGGCGCGCGAAATTGCGGTTGCGGTTGCTGGGACTCGCGATTGAGCGTCAGCATCTTTGACCAAAAGCGAATCAACAGAGCGGTCGATCCAAATAGCGTGGCCAAACTGAAGATAACCATCCACGCGATAGCAGCGGGGTGAAGCTGGATTCGGGCAAGGTCAGCGGCGCCGCCGAAAATAATTCCCAATCCAATGGTAATTGTTAACCCAAGGACAATGGTCGGCAGGGTCAGCTTCACGGGCGCAGCCGGCGTCGCTGGATAGATAACGCCGGTGCTCGTCAGGTTAGCGCCGCACCGGCTGCAGTACTTGAGTTCAAACGAGATGTCGCTGCCGCAAGATGGACAATACATGATGCCTCCGCGTCGTCGTAGTAAGCTTGCCGCTACTCTATCACTACCGGCGGTGACAAATCATTAATGAACTAAGTTTGCAACCAACAGCGCGAGGAAAGCGACGACGGCTTGGGGCGTTTGAGATTAGGTGGGTGTCAATGTATGCGATAGGCCCGGTTCTTCCAGACCACGATGACGGCGCCGGGCAACTGTTGTGCAATCGTGGACAGACCAGGCTCATCGGCAACCAGCGCGCGGAATTGTTCGGAGCCGCGCGCGACGCCAATCGTACTGCGCCCGGAATCGTAATTCATATCGATCCAGGCATTGCCATCGTGCACAAACTGATGACCAGCGACGCTCCGTGTTTCCGCATCTTCAGATTTGCTTTTTTTGTCATTCGGGTTGGGTGCCCGACTATTGTTTGCGGGTCCGCCGAGCCGTCGCGCAGACATGACGGAAGAGTTGCCAACATTCTGAGCGGCTCCGCGATTTGGTCCATGCACGTCTTCCGTCTGATTGCGAAACACCTCGCCTCGTTGTCGCTCGAGTTCGTTCTGGCGCACAGATTGGTCTTTGGCCATTGCCCGCGAATCCGCTTGCGCCTGTGATAGCGGTGCGGCAGGCGCATCAGGTTTAGGCTCCTGCGCATACCCTGGTTGCAACTCCGCTAGACTGTCAATCCTCGCCACCTTTGAGGCGTCTTTCGACATGGGGGGAGGCGCCACGGAATTACCTGCGCCGGCGCCAGAGGCAGGAGCAGTTTCGGCGGCTTTTTCTGGACGCTCGTTTCTTGCGACGGATGAGTCAGCGAGTGAGGGCGTCGTTTTCGGAGTCACTTCGGGAGTCGCGGTGGTTGTTGTCACCGGCTGTGTCGTTTCCTCGCTTTGTCTCGGCTGTTCGATCGCCGTGTCATTTTTCGCGACTACCCCCGATCTTTGCGGCTGTCGCAGCGCCAGCAAGGCGATGCCGATCACGGCAGTGAGCAACACCGCGGGAACTGCATAACGCAAAACCGAAGGAGAAAAAATCGCGCCCAGTTTCTGCCAGAACCCTGAACCGCTCGCCTGTTCCGAAACTTCGTAATGAGTGGTCGCTCCCGCCGCCTGAATCAAACTAACGACCATTCCGCGACACGCGTGGCAATCAGCCAAATGTTCGCTGTAGCGCAAACGCGCAGCCGCCGGAGCCACGCCTTCGGCGTAAGCGTTCATTTCGTCGGCGTCGAGGTGGTGCGCAAATATTTCTACGTCGCCCTGCTCGCCGTTCAGAGACGACGAATCAACGCGCTCTTTGGCGAGAGAACGCAAGAGAAGATCGACCTCGTTGTTGTTTGCCTGTTTCATCCGGCTAATTCTCAGCCCTCCTATGAACGCGCTTTAACGCCTGGGCTTGCGTGCTCGCGTCAGTGAATAGCTGCTTCATTCCATTTAGCCTGCAATCTCGTTCTCATTACTCATCAATAAACTTTCACTCGCCAACAAAGGCTCAATGTCTGCTTCCAGGTGCAGGGCAACTTCGGAAAAAGCTCGCTCGGTTTCCGCTTTGCTCCAGCCTCCTTCGTCAACCAGAATCCGCTCCACGTGCTGTCTCAGGTCAGCATGGACGCGCGTCAAGCGGCGACTGGCCGTAGCTTCGTGCACGCCGAGCACGGCGCCTGCCTCACGCAGACGGAGACCGTCAAAGTAGTAAAGCTTTACCAGCAACCGATCCTCGGCGGAAAGTTGTTTGATCGCCCGGCCTAACGCCTGCTTCAATTCCGCGCCGGCCAGCTTCTGCGAGACGGCCAATTCCGGATTGACGACTGCGCCATGACCGGACCAGCTCTGCTCCTCCGACCCACGTTGTAAGATGCGATCGAAGTCGGCGTCTTCCTCGGTCTGTACCATCCGCGACTGTTTTCGATGTTGATCTACCGCCAACTGCGCCACTACGGCGCGCAGCCAGCCAGCTAACGAACCACGACCGGAGTAGTAGGCAAGTTTACCGGCCAGCTTACCATCAGCGCGGAGTCGCAGCCCGTGTAACTCGGCCCAGATAGACTGCGCGAGGTCCTCGGCGCCTTCCTCGCTTTGACTCGCCGAGCGCGCCGCCGAACGAACTGTCGCCGAAAAACGTGCCACCAGATCGTCCCAGGCTTTTTGGTGTCCCTGTTCACACGCGAGGATCACGCACAGATCATCCGACTGGAGCTGGTCAATAAACTCGACGATCACCGCGGACGACGCGTTTGGCTCGGCGTGCAGAATATACTTGGCTACCGTCGCGCCGATTCGCGGGCTCAACGCCTCGACGGTAAGGGAATACGAATCAGTGGCGCGCTCCAGCAAACGCCGGGCGCCCTCGG
Source organism: Pyrinomonadaceae bacterium (assembly GCA_030840675.1). GTDB lineage: Bacteria > Acidobacteriota > Blastocatellia > Pyrinomonadales > Pyrinomonadaceae > PSRF01. The sequence continues at coordinate 10,758 of JAVEEA010000126.1, read as the reverse complement.
TGAACAGATTATCGTTTCGCTCAGTCAACTCGCTCACGGGGGATTCTCGCAATAGGTTACGGACCATTATGCTATCACGTTGCCTACTAGTCGCTCGTGCGAAAAGTTGGATGTATCTCGCGGCCCAGTTGCCGCCAGACTTTACTCTGCGAGGACTAACTTTGACACGCATGCGGCGCTGGGCTAGATTCCAAGCTTGCCACAAATTGGAGCTGGGCAGTTTAGTTTCGGCCGCGGCGAATCGTTCTTCATGCTGAGAGTTACCGAAATTTTTCGTTCGATTCAGGGCGAGTCGACACACGCCGGACGTCCCTGCACGTTTGTGCGTTTGACGGGTTGTCCGATGCGTTGCGTGTGGTGCGACAGTGAATATACCTTCACTGGCGGAGACCACTTCACACTCCAACAGGTAATGGACCAGGTTAGGACTTTTGCGTGCCAACTGGTGGAGGTAACCGGCGGTGAGCCATTGGCCCAACCTGCGGCGTTAACCCTAATCGAACGTTTGTGTGACGAAGGTTTTGAAGTGCTGATAGAAACCGGAGGGTTTGTTACAACGGAAGGTGTTGACCCTCGCGCCGGAATTATTCTGGACGTTAAATGTCCCGGTTCGGGTGAAGCGGAGCGTAACCATTGGCCCAACCTCGAGCGCCTGCGACCCGCGCAAGACGAAGTTAAGTTCGTCATTGCCGATCGTGCCGATTGGAATTACGCAATCGCTGTCATCCAACGGTACGGGTTAAGTGAACGAACCCGAGCAATGCTGATTTCGCCGGTGTGGAACGCATTGGACCTCAAAGAGGTCGCTGAATGGGTATCAGATAGCGGCTTGGATGTTCGCCTGCAGTTGCAACTTCATAAGTACATCTGGGGACCCGAGGAGCGCGGCGTTTAATGGGGGGAACTGACGAATCAGCTTACGAGTCAGTTGCCGTTGCCCCCGCGCAACGGAGCCTCGCAGTTTGCCTTGTGTCGGGCGGACTGGACTCGTGCGTAACTGCCGCCATCGCCAACGACAAGCATGAAAGACTTGCTTTCCTACACATCTCTTATGGCCAGCGAACTGAAGCACGCGAGCGTCGTGCGTTTGCTGAGCTTGCCGACCATTACGCAGTCGCGCGCCGGCTGGTTGTTTCGCTGGCACACCTGGCCCAAATCGGCGGATCATCACTTACCGACCAAACCCTGGCGGTGACACCGGCGAATCTCGCCCAGGAAGGAATACCCACCAGCTACGTTCCCTTCCGCAATGCTCATCTCTTGTCAGTCGCCGTTAGCTGGGCCGAAGTGATTGGCGCGAGCGCGATTTATATCGGCGCCGTGGCCGAAGATTCATCTGGGTATCCGGACTGCCGTCCTGACTTTTATGAAGCGTTTCAGCGCGTCGTAAACCTCGGTACTAAACCGCAAACCAGGATTCAGATCGAGACTCCGGTCATTGCTTTCACGAAGTCGGAAATCGTGGAACTGGGACAAGAGTTGCAGGCGCCGCTCCAGCTTACCTGGTCCTGCTACCAACTCTCTGATCAAGCCTGCGGCGAATGTGATTCCTGCGCGTTACGCTTGCGCGCGTTTCGCGTTGCGGGCGTGGCGGACCCGATTCGATATGTCCTTGACAGCAGGAGGTTTGCTTATTAACGTTAGCCGGATTCAGATCAGTTAACGACAACCAGACGAGGGGCCGAGGCATCATACGAGCTCTCCCGTCAGGCCCACGTCCACAATTTTCTTGGGAGGAATTCTAGATGTTCCGTCGATATTTTTTCCCCGTTCTTGCCAGCCTTGGCTTCGTCCTCGCGACGAGCCTGGCGGCATCCGCTCAAAACGGTCAGCTGCGCGGCTTGGTGACACTGAAGCAGGCGGATGGCACAGTCGTGCCCGCCGCGGATGCTGTCGTTGACGTCTTTCGCACGGACCTTACGGGAGACTTCGTTCTGAAGACCAATAAGAAAGGCGAGTTCATTCACGCCGGTCTGCCATATACAGGCGACTATATTATTTCCGTTAGCATGCCAGGCGCCCAGCCAGATTATATCCGTGGCGTGAAGGCCGGCAGAGACGTCGAGTACAAAATTGAACTGTCGCCTGGCGATGGCAAACGCCTGACCCGCGCTGACATCAAGGAGGGAACGGGAAAGGGCCCCGCAAGCAATGCCGGTCCAGCGAAAATATCCGCGGAAGATAAAGCCAAGCGCGATGAAATTCTCAAAAAGAATGCGGAAATAACCGAGTCTAACAAAAAGGCCGAGGCTTCCAACGCGACTATCGATCGCACGTTCAAAGCAGGAAATGAGGCCCTGAAGGCGAAAAACTACGACGCCGCAATCGCCCAGTACGACGAAGGACTGGCCGCCGATCCGGAACATCCCGGCGCGCCGGCCTTGTTGACCAACAAGACAATGGCTCTAAACGCGCGGGCGGTGGAGAAGCACAACGCCGCGGTCAAGATGGCCGATGAGGCTGCGAAGAACGCGGGAATGGAAGCCGCACGTAAGGACTGGCGCGAAGCCAACGCTGCCAGCACCAAAGCGGTCGCGATGCTTAAGGCAATGCCGGCGCCCGCGGACCCTGCCATGGTAGAGGCCGCGAAACGGAATCTTTATTTTGCACTTCTGATGAGAGCGGAAGCTGCTCGTCTTTTTGTGACGAAAGTCGATCCCACGCAGGCTGACCAGGGCGTTGTTTACTATCAGGAGTATATTGCCGCGGAGCCCGACCCCGTCAAGAAAGCAAAAGCCGAACACGATTTAGCGCAGATGCTCTTTGACGCGAACGCCTTCGATAAAGCCCTTTCGGCTTATCAAAAAATCCTTGAAGCGAACCCGGATGACTTGGACGCGCTCCTCCATTCGGGGCAGGCCTCTTTCAACATCGGTGCGATCAATAGCGATAAGGCAAAGTATCAGGAGGCCGCTAATTTTCTGGCCCACTTTGTCGAGAAGGCACCTGATGACAATCCGTACAAGGCTGATGCCAAGGCAATTCTGGATAACTTGAAGGATCAGGCGAACGTTAAACCTGAGAAGCTCGCCCCCCCGGTACGTCGCACACGACGCCCGTAACCTTAAAGTTAGTACTAGTAGCCAGGCCGCACTTAGTCGCAAACCGAGTGCGGCCTTTTTGTATCGTGCCTGCGATAGCGCTATTTTCGATTACGCGCCACGGTATTGGCGTCCCGCTTGGCTTTGAACTCTCAGTTTTACTCATCAGGAACATAAATCTTGACACTTGCGATGTTCAACTTGTAATATTCCTGCCAACGGTGTTACACACACCGTTCCACAGTCCCTAGCACCTATTCTGCAACGCCAATTCCCGCAGGATTTCGGACCCATCTCTTGGATCACTTCTTGAACATCTCAAAAACGGGGTACAAATGTCGGCAAAACTAGGCGAAATTCTCGTCCGGGAGAATCTCATCAGCCCGCAACACCTCCGCGAAGCGCTGGATTACCAGCGGGAGCACGGGGGTCGCCTGGGATTCAACCTGGTAAAATTAGGTCTGGTCTCCGATGACATGATCACTGCCGTCCTATCGCGGCAGTACGGTATTCCCTCCGTCAACCTGGAGTTGTTTCAGATTGATCCTCAGGTGCTCCATCTCATTCCTCAGGAAGTCGCGCAAAAGTACTCGGTCCTGCCACTCTCTCGTGTCGGCGCCAGTCTCACACTCGCGATGGTCGACCCCACCAACGTCTTTGCGATGGACGATGTGAAGTTCATGACCGGCCTCAACGTGGAGCCGGTGGTAGTTGCTGAGGCCAGCATTCAACAAGCCATTTCCAAGTATTACGGCGGCTCGCGCGAGATCGAGTTGTCCGCGATTGCGGTGGAAGAAGTGGTTGTCGACGCGGCCATGTCCAAGTCCGCTAACGGCGGCATTACCCACGCCGACCTCGTTTCCCTGGACACGATTGACTTCGACACCGACCGCACCGAGGATGTCGAAGTACTTGAAGACAACGAAGAAATAGACCTCTCAACCCTCTCGCGAATCAGCGAAGACGCGCCCGTCGTCAGACTTGTAAATGTGCTCCTGGTTGATGCCTTGCGACGCGGCGCGTCAGACATTCACGTCGAACCTTACGAGAAAGAACTGCGCATTCGCTTCCGCATTGACGGTGTTTTATATGACGTGATGCGTCCGCCCCTCAAGATGCGCGACGCCTTGATTTCGCGCGTCAAGATCATGTCGAAGCTGGACATTTCAGAGAAACGTCTGCCGCAAGACGGACGCATCAAGATCAAAGTGAAGGTCGACGCGCGTTCGCGCGAACTCGACTTTCGTGTTTCGACTCTGCCTACCCTGTTCGGCGAAAAAGTCGTGCTTCGTTTGCTGGACAAAGAAAACCTGATGCTCGACATGACGAAGCTCGGGTTTGAACCGGAATCGCTGGTCAAGTTTCAGCGGAACATTTCGAAGCCTTACGGCATGGTGCTGGTCACCGGCCCGACCGGCAGTGGTAAGACCAACACTCTCTACTCGGCACTCCAGTCCTTGAACACGGTGCAGACGAATATCATGACCGCGGAGGATCCCGTTGAGTTTAACTTGATGGGTATCAACCAGGTCCAGATGAAAGAGCAGATCGGCTTAAACTTCGCCGCGGCCCTGCGCGCTTTCCTGCGGCAGGATCCGAACATCATCCTGGTCGGCGAAATCCGCGACTTCGAAACGGCCGAGATTGCCATCAAGGCTGCTTTAACCGGACATCTCGTACTCTCAACCCTCCACACTAACGACGCTCCCTCCACCATCTCCCGCCTGATGAATATGGGTATCGAGCCCTTCCTGGTGGCGACCAGCGTAAACCTCATCCAGGCACAACGACTCATTCGTCGCGTCTGTCACGACTGCAAACGCGAACACCCGACGCCGCCGGAAGCGCTCATGGAAGTCGGCTTTACCGCCGATGAAGCCAAGTCGCTCAAGACTTACAAAGGCAAGGGCTGCGCGACCTGTAATAACACCGGCTACAAAGGCCGCATCGGTCTTTACGAAGTTATGGAAGTGAATGATGACATTCGCGAACTGATCCTCATCGGCGCTTCGTCATTGGAGCTACGAAAGAAAGCGATTGAAGACGGAATGATCACCCTGCGCGAGTCTGGCCTGTACAAAGTTCGCGCGGGACTAACCACCCTCGATGAAGTAGTCCGCGAGACGGTGGCCTAACGGAAAGAGGAGTTACTATGTTGCGCACAATCACCTTGTCACTTTTGATGCTGATTTCAATTGGAGTCATGCTTCCCTTCGCTGACTCAACCGCACACGGCCTGCGCCAGAGTTCCTCAGCCCAACAGCCGCACCATCGTCGTCACTCACGCGCTTGGTGGCGGCGCCATCGCGCCCGCTTGAGACTTCGACGCGCATCCGCCATGGCCCATCGCAATGCACCCCTGGCGCCGGTCTTTGCCGGTGCAACGAATACCGGACTGGCAACAGTGGCCCTTCCAAAATTGCCTGCTGGTTGGGACAACGCGATCGTGGCGAATGGTGGCGAAGTGAAGTTTCGCTCTGAAAACAATGCCGCGATGCCGAGCCAGGGTTCACTTTCCGTAGTCGCCCGCAGCCGTCCGAATCCGGCCTACCTGACTCAACGCGAACAGCGCACCATGCTCGCCGGCGTTTCCTTTTCAGATTTGCGCCGCATTGCCATCGATAAAATGATCAATGCCGGTGGTTGGGTAATCAACGACTACGAACGCCAGATCAATGGCGGCCGCGTGTTCGTCGTGATTGCGCAAACTCCGAGCGACGGACGCTCAGCGGAGAAGTCCTGGAATTTTTACTTCGCAGAAGTCGACGGCAGGATTTATAGCTTGACTCTAAACACACCGCTGCAGTTTTCCGATAAGTTAACGGCCGAAGGCGAGAAGTTCCTTTCATCTTTGAGCGTCAAGCCAAGTGCCGGCGTGCAACCTGCAAATCGGTAAACGAAATCGTTCGCTCAACACCCATCATCCTTCAAGGCGTCAGGAGCACGTTCAAATGTCCCTAACCGATACTGCCCCCCAACTTTCCCTTTCAGAGCTGCTGCGAAAGCTCTCTGAGCTGGGAGGGTCTGACCTGCACATCACAACCGGCACGCCACCGCAGGTTCGCGTCGATGGTCATCTGCGTCAGCTTGAGGGCTATCGTCAAATGACGGCCGCCGACACCAAGCAACTCGCTTACTCGGTCTTGACTGACGCGCAGAAGCATCGCTTCGAAGAAAATCTCGAGCTGGACTTCTCCTTCGGCGTAAAAGGTCTCTCCCGATTTCGTGCCAACTTGTTCAATCAAAGAGGCGCAGTCGGTTGCGTCTTCCGCGCGATCCCTTATGAGATCAAAGCCTTCGAAGACCTCGGACTCCCGGCGGTAGTCAAAACTCTCTGCGACAAACCGCGCGGACTGATACTCGTAACCGGACCGACCGGTTCCGGTAAGTCAACTACGCTCGCGGCGATGGTCGACAAGATCAACCGCGATCGCCACGAGCACATTCTGACGATCGAAGACCCGATCGAGTTTCTTCATAATCACAAAAACTGTCTGGTAAATCAGCGGGAGGTCAACGCCGACACGCACGGATTTTCTCAGGCGTTGCGCACTGCGCTACGTCAGGATCCCGACATTGTCCTGGTAGGCGAAATGCGCGATTTGGAAACGATTGAATCAGCCCTGCGGATCGCCGAAACGGGTCACTTGACGCTGGCCACGCTGCACACGAATTCCGCCGCCTCAACCATCAATCGCATCATTGACGTCTTCCCTTCCGACCAGCAGTCGCAAATTCGCGCGCAACTGTCGCTCGTTTTGGAAGGCATCATGTGTCAGGCACTCCTGCCGCGCGCGGAAAAATCAGGGCGCGCCATGGCCCTCGAGATTCTGATTCCGAACGGCGCCATCAGAAACCTGATTCGCGAGGACAAGGTTCACCAGATTTACTCGATGATGCAGACCGGCCAGGACAAATATGGCATGCAAACTTTTAATCAAGCACTGGCCAGCCTGTACCACAAGCGCCAGATAACTATGGAGACTGCAATCCAGCGGTCCTCCAACGTTGACGAGCTGAAGGAACTGATCGAGCGCGGTTCCGGACTGAATACCGGCAACGGCAACAAGCCACATCCGAGTCCTTATGCCCAGGGACGGCCCGTTGGTGCGAGACCAGCAGCGAAATAAAACTGACCAGACTCCGGAGCTAAACAGTTATGCCTACTTACGTCTTCAAGGGCCGCAATCGGCTAAACGAAATTGTCGTCGGTGAACGCGTTGCCGATAACCGTGACGCGTTGCGACAGATTCTTCGTCGCGAACAGGTCACGCTCACCTCCGTTAAGGAAAAGGGTCGCGAGATTGGCATCCCCAAGATTGGCGGCCGTAAGAAAGTTAAGTCGAAGGATCTTTCGGTTTTCACGCGGCAGTTTTCGGTAATGATCGACGCGGGTTTGCCGCTGGTCCAGTGCCTGGAAATTTTGGCCCAGCAGCAGGAGAACAAATATTTCCAACAAGTGTTGCTTCAGGTTCGTCAGGACGTCGAAGAGGGCTCAACGCTCGCGATCGCCATGGGTCGTCACCCGCGCGTATTTGATCAGCTTTACGCCAACATGGTGGAAGCCGGTGAAACCGGCGGTATCCTCGACCTCATCCTGCAACGTCTCTCGACGTTCATCGAAAAGATCGTCAAACTGAAACGCGACGTGGTCTCGGCCATGATCTATCCGGCGGCAGTGATCCTGTTAGCCGTAGGCGCCGTCGCGGTAATCATGGTCTTCGTCATTCCGCAGTTTCAAAACATTTTTCTCGGCTTGCTGGGCCCGGGCGAGCAGTTGCCTTTGCCGACGCGCATCGTTACCGGCATTAGCAGCTTCCTGGCCGGTTGGGGCGGTTTACTTATTCTGCTCGCGATAATCGCTGGTGTGATCGCGATTCGCTTTTACTACAAAACGCCTGGTGGCCGAAAAAACATCGATCGGCTTTTGTTGAAGTTGCCAATTCTCGGATCTATTCTTCAGAAGATTGCGGTGGCGCGTTTTTCTCGCACGTTATCCACACTGCTTTCTTCGGGGGTACCGATCCTGCAGTCGCTCGACATCACTGCGCGGACTGCCGGCAACGTGATCATTGAAGAAGCGATCCTGAAGGTACGAACCGGAGTGGAGCGCGGCGAAAGTTTCGTCGATCCGTTGAAAGCTACCAACGTCTTTCCGCACATGGTGGCCCAGATGGTCGGCATCGGTGAACAAACGGGCGCGCTGGACGCTATGCTCGGCAAGATTGCCGACTTCTATGAACAGGAAGTCGACGCCGCCGTGGCGAACCTGCTCACGCTGATGGAACCGGTGCTAATCGCATTTCTCGGCGTCACCATCGGCTCGATCGTCATCGCCATGTATCTGCCTCTGTTTACGCTAATCGGAAAACTCTCCGGCGCCCACTAAGCCCTCAAAGAGATTTGTGATTGTGGAAGAAAAATAATTACCGTCTCTGGAAAATAATTAGCGTCCTTAAAGAATAATTGCCATCCTAGAAAAGGAGAGCGGTTCCAAACCCAGGTGGTTCAATGACTACCTGGGTTTGTTTCATTCAAACCGAGGACGTCCCTAGCAGGACGCTACACCTATCTAACGGTTCTTGGCGCCATTGAAATCAATCCGCAGCCACGTGGAAAGTCCATGCTCATCGCGCCAATACTGATCGCCGCTGGCACTCAGGTAGCGCAGCCCGTCATTAACGTATGACGGCTGGAAGTGTAAACCTGAATAATCAGCCGAGTAGTTCTGCGCCGTCGCCACCGTCTCACTGCAGCGGTGTAAGTAGCAGTCGTAAGATTGCCCGCGTTGTCATAACTCATCCGTATTAAAGTTTACCATCCCTCGGGCAGTCGGCGACCAGCCACACGCGAACTCCTTTCAGCCAGCGTCTCCACACGCTCAGAGAGCAGGCAGGCCTCTCCCAACAGCAACTTGCCGACCGACTTGAAACTCACACAACGAGCCTACGTCCATTGGGAGCGTAACCCGGTTGCGCTCCGTCTTGACCAGTTGCTCGACTTGGCTGAAGCCCTGAATATGTCGGTAGAAGATTTGGTAGGAACTAACGGAACCAAGGGGTCAGCGTCGAAGATTTGTTGATTGGCGAGCCGGGAAATGCGGCGAGCAGGAAAGCGACTAAGAGAAACGGCAGACCAGCCGGCAAGGTTCGTGAGGTCTTCGATCGTGTCTCAAAGGTCCCGCGCCGTCAGCAGGAACACATAGTCAACTGGGTCTCTGCCTACGTCTCTCAGCACGAGCAAACCAGCAGAGCCAACCACTCCTAAAGTTGGTTGATAAAGCCAATAAAGCACCCTCCTAAAGTGGGCAGACAAGATAAGCAATCCTCAGACCACGACTTTCGTCGCTCTAACCTTGCCCATCAACTACTATGGAATAAAGTTTCGTATCACTTTTGGTAAGGCAGATAAAGATCTTACTCAACCACCGCCGCTGCATCACTTGCGGATTTATCTACGCGCTGAAAACGCCACGGTGAATAAAGTTCTCGATCAGCCGTCAGAGCCCTTGGTCAAGTGCTAAGTTTGAGGTCAATTCGTAGCGTCGATTTGGCCTTCGCGGTTACTCTAACCTTCAGCAACATCGTATTGAATCCGGGCTTACTAATCCTCAGAAAATGAGTTCCTGGACCAGCTCCGGCAAAAGCAAAACGTCCATCAGTGTCGCTAAAGATGGCGCTGATTCGTTTTCCCCAACCGGGCCGAACTCTTTCCACCAGAGCTTTAGCCCCGGCACCACTCGGATCAGTCACAACACCCGACAACGATCTGGATTTTATTTCGCCATCTACCTGAATGGTTTCCTGTGACTGTGGATAGTTGAACCCAGACGGGACTTTTTTTCCACATTGATTGCGAGCCACGCTGAGGAACGGCATGACACCACTAATCAGCAAGGCCACAATCAATCGATGCCAAAGGGCATTAATTTGCGAGTGCTTCATTGTTTGATAATTGTGTTTGTGCCCGGTCCAGATCCGGGATTGTAGTCTTTCAAGTAGGGACGCTGGTCTCTGAGCTTGGTTTCCCTATCGATGGCTTTTTGGTGTGCCTGTGCGTATTGCATGCTGCCATCAACCTTGGCATACGCTTCAGCAAGCTCGTGGAACGTGGTCGTCCAGTTCGGGGCAAGTTTGAGTTTCGTGTTGCTCTCGCTGTGCTTATCTCGCCAATCATAGTTAAAGGCAATCTGGTCATCCACGCCGTTCTTTGGCTTATCCTTATCGCCTTTCGTGTACCTCACATCGGGATTGTTGTCGAGATTCGCCATCGAATCGTTCTGAACTCCGCCATTTTTGAGTTGAGGCACCAGTGAGAGCTCACCACCCTTGGTGTCCACCGAAGTTCCGATCTTGACGTCATGGACTTTGTTGCTACTTATTGCATCGCTGAGAAGGGACGCCCCTTCATTTTTGGTGAGATCGATTCCGGTTAGATCTACGGTGATGGTGTTGGTCTTCTCATCAAATTTGATCCGCTTGGCAGCGTCGTCAGTTCCTAGGATTTGGGCCAGCTGTTTCTTGACCTCATCCAAGTCGCCTGAAATGGTGAGAGTCTTTCCTGTAGGATCAATGAAGCGGAGAGGATTGTTTCTGGTGTAGGCGTATAGGTTGAACTGCTGTGGATCGAAGAGTCGCTCTGGTGTCACGGTAACTGGATCGACGTTCGTGAAGCGTCCTTGCGTGGACGAGTAGTATCTTGCTCCGAAATAATCCAG
>JAVEEA010000110.1 GCA_030840675.1 Pyrinomonadaceae bacterium | reverse complement strand
TGATTACACGCGGCACGGGATCATAGGCGGTGTTGAGTGCGGTGGCGTAAACGAACGGCTTGAATACCGAACCCGGTTGGCGCAACGCATCAGTGGCGCGATTGAGTTGACTCTTACCGTAATCGCGACCGCCGACCATCGCGACAATTTCACCCGTCTTGGCGTTCATGGCCACGAGTGAGGCTTGCAGCGTACCGGGCGCAAAACGTTTTGCTTCGATCTTGTCGAGCGCGGCGAGTTGTTTTGTCAGGGCCGTGTAGGCAGCTCGCTGCAAATCGAGATCGATGGTGGTGTAAATGCGGAGGTGTTCCGCGGCGCCTGGTCCGGCAATCAGGTCGCCGAGTTGGCTCTGTACATAATCGGCAAAATACGGAGCGTCCGCTGAATCAATTCGCCCTTTGGTCGCGGCCACCTGCAGCGGAGTTTGCTTCGCCTGGTTCGCTTCCTCGCCGGAAATCGCGCCAGTCTCCGCCATGTTGTCCAGCACCTGATTACGTCGCGCCGTCGCAGTTTCGACGTCATGATACGGGTTGTAACGGTTCGGACTGCGAATCAATCCGGCCAGCAGCGCAGACTCCGGCAGCGTCAGCGTGGTCACGTCCTTATTAAAGTAAGCGTCGGCCGCTTCGCCAAAACCGTTGATTGAGAAACCTGACTGTTGACCCAGGTAAACCTGGTTGCAGTAAAGCGCGAAGATTTGCTGCTTCGACAAACGAGTCTCGAGGATGACCGACATGTACGCCTCGGCCACTTTACGCTTCAGAGTTTTCTCGGGCGTCAGCAGCAGGTTTTTGACTAACTGCTGCGTGATACTCGAGCCTCCCTGGCGCGCAATCGGCGAGTTTGGATCGCTGTCGTAACGTCGCACAAAGGCGCGCAGGATGCCCCGCACGTTCACGCCGTAGTGTTCAAAGAACGCGCGGTCTTCGGTGACGGTAATCGCCTGCACCAGCTGCGGCGGCAAATCCTGGTAGCCGATCACTTTTCGTTTGGCGCGCTCGCGTCCCGTGACCGCGCTAATCAATTCAGGTTCCAGCCACGCTTTGTCGAGACGCGAGTTGCCTTCGAGTTCGGTTAGGGAAGCGATCGTTTTACCGTTGCGGGCAAACTGCACTCGCACGCGTTGAAACTGTCGTTGGCCATCGACGGTGGTATTGTCACTCGGCTCGATATCGACACTGCCTTCGCCCACTGAATACCGGCCACGCGCAACATCAGCCTGCTGCGACTTCTCGACATAGCCGGTGTGCTTTAGTAAATCGACGAGCCGTTCCGGCGTCAGCGCCTGGCCCACATGCAGTTGCTTAGGCGCCGCATAGATTCCCGCTGAACGCGTGAACACATCTCCCGCGAGCAGGTTGTCGATGCGCCGCGAGAATACGGTCCAGTAGTAAACCAAAAAAACAAGCGAGAGCGTGATCAGGAAAAGCAGCGGAATGATTACCGGAGGACTGATGAGCCGGCGGGCCACTCGCCGCCACCAGCTGGGACGGGCTTCAGCATAGGCTACGATGCGCGTTCTTGCGTTCACATCCTGCTGCGACCGCTTGCCTGCCGGTGGTAAATCTTCAGGTGGGTATCTTACGGGCATAAAAGACAGACGATAGACAATTCGGCTGCTGCTGTCGCGGACTCGTGGTCAGTCGGCCATCCTCGTAACCCAAATGCTAACCTCTGGCATCCACCATGTCCACTCAATTGCTCTCGCTAGCTTCCGCGGCATACTTAATTGACAGGCCGCTGGTCCTTTAGTTAACGTCCCACGGCGTCGAGTTGCTACTCGAGGCCGGCTGCACTGGTTCAAACTATGTCCCAGGTATGATCGCCAAGCCCACCGTCAGGTACTCTCTAACTGAGAATAACCGCCGCTTGCTGATCGCATTGGTTGCGGTGGCCGTCGCAATCGCGTTCGGCGCAGTTGGCTTTCATGCCATCGAGGGCTGGTCAGTTCTTGATAGTCTTTACGTTTCGGCGCAGACGGTAACCACTGTGGGCTATGGCGACTTGACCCCGGCTACCCGAAATGGTCGCATCTTTTCCACGGTGTTCATGCTGGGTGGAGTGGGCGTGGTGCTTTACGCGCTTACCACGATGGTCCAGGCGATTGTGCAATCAGAGTTGCTGGCAACGCTCGGTCAGCGGCGGCAAATACGCAAGATGAGCAAACTGCGAAACCATTTCATTATCTGCGGCGCCGGACGCGTCGGTTCACATCTGGTACGCGGTCTCCTGGGAGGCAACGAAAGCTTCATCGTGCTCGAAACCGATCCCAGACGAGTGGCCGAGTTAAGCGAACTCGGCGTAGTGGTGTTGGTACGCGATGCCACCCTGGAAGAGAGTTTGCGCGAGGCGGGCGTCGAACATGCGCGCGGACTCGCCGCTTGCCTGCCGGACGATGCGGACAATGTCTATGTGGTGCTGACGGCGCGTGATCTTAACTCGCGGCTGCACATCGTGGCGCGCGCGGTGGAAGAACAAGCGGAAGCGAAACTAATTCGCGCCGGCGCCAATCGCGTGGTGGCGCCCACGATCATCGGCGGACATCGCATGGCCATGGCACTGACCAAGCCCGCCGTGGACGACTTTCTCGGTTCGATCACCGCCAACCAATTGGACCTGGCCTTTGAACAACTGGAAGTCTCGCCTGCCTCGGCGTTGGCGGGGCAACGACTGCGCGATACCACGATTCGCTCGGAACTCGACATCGTAGTCGTTAGCATTCGGCGCACCGATGGCAAAATACTTTTCAACCCAAGCGGCGACGCCACCGTCGAGAGTGGCGACATCCTGATCGCGATTGGCCATGCGGAGTCTCTCATGAAACTAACGGCGCTGGCCCAGGGCGCTCGCGCTTGATTGAGTAGTCCGTCGCGCAGTTGAAAGCAGAGCAACCAATGAAAATTCTTGTTACCGGCGGCAGTGGTTATCTCGGCACACACGTCCGCCGGTTCTTCGATGCCGACGATTTTTCACGCCGTTCCGGTTACGACATACTTGATAACGAAGTACTGAAGCAGGTCGCGACTTACGACGTCGTCATCCACCTCGCCGCCCATTTGAACAAAGACCCCTCCGCCGCCGAGATTTGTTTTCGTACCAATGCCGACGGCGCGGCAAATGTCGTCAAGCAGATGCGGCCCGGTTCAGTGTTCATTTACGCGTCGACCAAGGATGTTTATGGCGCGAACGCTGAACCCTACCACGAAGTCCCCGAGAGTTGTCCCACGGATTACGCGGCGCAGTCAGCCCTGGAGTGGTCCAAACTGATCGGTGAACGTTATGCCGAGTACTACGCGCGCCAACAAGGCGTGCGCGCCTGCATCTTCCGTCTGTCGGCGGTCTACGCGCGACCTTCCGACGGTAACGCATCGGGCTTTATCACTCACTACGTCGAGTCAGTAAAACGCGGCTGGCCCATTCGTCTCCCGCTGGGGGGAAATCCGGTTCGCGACATGCTGCATGTTGACGACTTCTCGCGTGCTTGCCAGGCGTTTATCGATTCGTCTCTCAGCACGGGCCTGTATAATCTCGGAGGTGGGCGCGGCAATGCGTCGACCTTGTTGGAGTTGGTGGATACGGTCGGGCGAATGATCCAGCTTGAGCCTAAGATTGTCAGTGACGATTCGCTGCCGCATCCCGTGCCGGTCAATTATGTTTCTGACTTGAACCGCGTGCGGGAGCAGTTGAACTGGGAACCGCAAATCGGAATCGAGGAAGGACTACGCTCGCTGTTGTGAGTCGCAGACCCGCCGAAGAGCAGAAACCATGGCCGAATTTATTGCCAGAAAACTGGATCGCATAGTCGTCAGAGGCACCAACTGGGTTGGCGACGCGGTAATGACTATTCCCGCGTTGCGTGAGATTCGCCGTCTGTTTCCCGACGCGTACATCACGCTGGCGACGCGTTCCTGGGCCAGGGGACTATTTGCCGGCGCCGAGTTTATTGACGAGCTACAGGTCCATGACGGCACTGGTCTCCGGTCCGTGGTCCAACAGGTCAGGCAATGGCGCAAGCAGAATTTCGACCTCGCAGTGCTGTTTCCTAATTCACTGGAAACCGCGCTGGTTGCCTCACTCGCGCGCGTGCCCCTGCGAATTGGTTACGCCACTGAGGGTCGGCAATCATTGCTTACGCATCCGTTACCGCTGCCCGAGTGGCGCAGTGCGAAACACGAAGTCTACTACTACCTGAAAATCGTTGCGGAGCTCGAGTGGCGGGTCAAGCAAGAACAAACCTTTCTCGCGACGCAACCCGATGGCTCACTGGCAATCTCGAGCGGGCGCAAAGCGGCGGCGCGCGACTTCCTGCGCGGCCACGGTGTCGGGCACAACTCCGCTCGCAAACTGATTGCGATCTGTCCCGGGTCGACCAACAGCCGCGCGAAGCGTTGGCCCACCGAACGCTATGCAGCCCTGGCTGACAGGCTCGTCGCTGATTTGCAAGCGGAAGTTATCGTGATTGGCTCGCCCGCAGAGCTGGACGTCTCCTTGGAAGTCACACGGCAAATGCGCAATCAGCCGGTGGTGCTGACCGGCAAAACTGATCTTTCGGAGCTGGTTGCAGTACTCAGTCAAGTCGATCTGCTGGTGACAAACGACACCGGGCCCGCGCATATTGCGTCCGCGCTGGGACGGCCCACGCTCGTGATCTTCGGCCCGACCAATCCCCTGACCACGCGCCCTTTCTCTCCTCTCGGAGAGATCGTGCGTGAACCGCCGGACTGCGCACCCTGCATGTTGCGCGACTGTCCCATCGATCATCGCTGCATGACGGCCATCACAGCCGACGCCGTCTACGAGCGCGTTCGCGTGATGCTTTCCGAA
The DNA here is from genome assembly GCA_030840675.1 of Pyrinomonadaceae bacterium. Lineage (GTDB taxonomy): Bacteria > Acidobacteriota > Blastocatellia > Pyrinomonadales > Pyrinomonadaceae > PSRF01. The sequence continues at coordinate 14,973 of JAVEEA010000110.1, read as the reverse complement.
AAGCCGGAGGTTGCGGAATGTGAGTTCCGACATAACCCTGACGAGACTCGCGCGAGTCCAAACTTCGCTGGACAGCTAAAATGAAGCGAGCAGTTTTCATCGATCGCGACGGCACGCTTTCCGAAGAGGTGGGATACATCAACCACCCTTCTCGCTTTCGTTTGTTTCCCTACGCGGCACCGGCGATCAAGCTTCTGAACGAAAGCGGCTGGCTCGCAATTGTCACCACGAACCAGGCCGGCGTGGCGCGGGGATATTTTTCCGAGGACATGATTCAGACAGTCCACGCGGCGATGACCGGCGAGCTCGAACGCGGTGAAGCGCAGCTGGACGCAATCTACTATTGCGCGCACCACCCAAGCGTTGGCGAAGCGCCCTACCGTTTCGACTGCGATTGCCGCAAGCCGAAGCCCGGGTTAATCTCCCGCGCCGCGCGAGAGTTTGAGATCGACCTGGCCGCGAGTTGGATGGTGGGAGATCGTTATAGCGACGTCGAACTCGCCCGCAACGCCGGCGTGAATTCGGCGTTTGTCCTGAGCGGTTATGGACGCGGCGAGTGGGAACATCAACGCGCCGGCTGGGCCACGCAACCTGATCTGGTCGCCGCTGACTTGTTCGCGGCGGTGACAGCGATCGTCAAGGGAAAAACGCTGGCCGGCGCGGAAGGTCAGTCAGCACTTTCCGGAGGAATCGTTTGAGCAGCACGCAGGCATCTTTACACGAACGCTTACTCGGCATTGTTCGGCAGTTCCCCGAGCGACGAATTCTCGTCATCGGCGATGCGGTCGCCGACCAGTTCATCTGCGGAGCGATCGGTCGCGTCTCGCGTGAGGCGCCGGTTTTTATTCTGCGACATGAACACACGGAAACTGTGCCGGGCGGCGCCGCAAACTGCGCCATGAATCTGGCTTCACTCGGCGCGCAGGTTTCACTGGTTGGCGTCGCGGGCTCAGACGAACCGGGAGCGGCGCTGCTTACGAAGTTGCAGGCTGCGGGAGTCGATTGTGGTGGAGTGCTAACCTCGCCCACGCTCCGCACCACCACCAAGGTACGCATCCTCGCCGGACAGTTACATTCGACTCGCCAACAAGTGATACGGATAGATTATGAAGGCACCGAGCTGACCGATCCGAAACTGCACCAACGCTTGCGCGCACAGGTGGCCGGACATATGCAAACAGCAGACGCCGTAATCGTTTCCGATTACAACTACGGAGTTGCTTCTTCCGAAATGGTTTCGTTCACGCGTGACGCTGCTGTCGCTCGCAAAATTCCGGTGCTGGCGGATTCGCGTTTTCAACTGGCGAACTTCGCCGGATTTACCGCCGCCACGCCAAACCAGGATGAAGTTGAAGAGTTGTTGGCGGAACAATTCGACCGGCCGGATGAGTTGGCGCGCGCGTGTGAAGCATTGCGTGCGCGCATGGGTTATCGCGCCTTGCTGGTGACCCGCGGTAGTCACGGTCTGATGCTGCTTGCGGAGAACGCGCCGGCGTTTCATCTGGAGGCTGTGGGTGCGCATGAACCGGTTGACGTTACCGGCGCGGGTGACACCGTGATGGCGGCGTTCACGTTGGCACTTGCCTCCTCCGCTTCCTTCTCAGACGCGGCACGCCTGGCGAATTACGCCGGAGGTCTGGTCGTGATGAAGCGTGGCACCGCATCCCTGACTCGTGAGGAACTTGAACATTCCGTGCGGCACTCCGACTAATGATAAACGGTAAACCGACTGAAGAGTTTTTCGCTGCCGCGCCAATTCTTGATCGTGCCGCGCTCGTCTCACGCATTCATGAGTTAAAAGCGCAGGGCGAAAAAATTGTCCTGGCGAATGGTTGCTTCGACGTGCTGCACGCGGGTCACGTTCGCTACCTCCAGGGCGCCCGCGCGCTCGGCGACGTGTTAGTCGTCGGCATTAACTCCGATGCTCAGGTCGCCATCTTGAAGGGCGCGGGTCGTCCCGTCTTGCCCGCGCACGAGCGTGCGGAACTGGTCGCGTCTTTGGGGGCAGTGCATTTCGTAACCATCTTCGCTGAACCAACCGTCACCGAATTACTGCTGGCCATAACGCCGCACGTGCATGCGAAAGGTACCGACTACAGTGAGGAGACAGTACCGGAGCGCGAGGTCGTACGGGCTTATGGCGGCAGCGTTCGCATTGTGGGAGATCCGAAAGATCATTCAACTTCGGAACTTTTGGAAAGGGTCCGTGGAGAGTGATCAGTCCTTCGTCGCAGCGTCATCGCGAGGTTGCGTTAAGAAAATTTTTAAGAGACAACCCGATTCTGAATCGCCTCATCGTAGTCCGCACGAAGGCCTTGGGGCGCGGGTTGGTGTCTGGGGAGACGCTGCGGGCACCGCGCCAGCAGTTACGTCAGTTCGCGCCTCAGCCTTCGATTAACTTTAGTTTTTTGGCCATAATCAGTTAATCTCAGGCGCGCGCTACCGAGCGCGCGTTTTCTTTTGTGTGGTAGGCGAGAGGTGAGACGGCCGAAACAACGGATTGCGACTGTCCGATCCAAGACTTCGTTTATTATCCGAAAAAATGTTGCCAAACCAAGTGTTGGATTAGCAGGTCCGTTGTCTTGTACATTCCGTACAGGCTGTTCATCATCTGGAGCGGAGCTAATAGCTACTCGAGGAGAGATCAGGATTGCGTAGAGGTGGAACCTGGATTCAACGTTGGCGGGTGCCCCTGGGCTTTCTCTGCGCAGCCCTCTTCGTCTTGTTCGCGAAATCTCGACCGGCGACGCTTGTGGTCGGTTCGCTAATCTCGCTGGTCGGCGTCCTTCTGCGGGCCTGGGCTTCGGGCCACATTCGAAAAAACGACGCACTCGCCGTTTCCGGTCCCTACGCCTACACACGTAACCCGCTTTATCTCGGCAGCTTCATCCTGGGTCTTGGTTTCACTGTCGGCGCTGGTCGCTGGTGGCTGGGACTTCTCTTTGCCGCACTTTTTCTTGGCATCTATTTACCGGTGATGCGCGTCGAATCCGCCACGCTGGCTCAACTTTTTGGCGGCGACTACGACGCGTACGCCGACGCGGTGCCAATGTTTTTTCCACGCGCAACTCCCTATCGCAACGGTACGGCGAAGGCTCGGTTCGATCGCGCTCTTTACCTCAGGTATCGGGAATATCAAGCCGCTCTCGGCTTACTGGTCGCGTGGGGGCTATTGGTATTCAAGGCTTACTATCTGAAATGAAATTGAAAACGCAAAAAAATTCCAGCGCGACCGTAGCTTTGGCGGCTGTGCTCAGCCTTGTGTTTTTGCCAACCGGGCTTCTCTACGCGCAGCGAGTGGGCAGCGCTCGTGCGGTCGCCAGTGAAAAGGTCAACGGCAATGTCAATCTCAATGCCGCCCGGCCTTTTGAGACGGGCGAAGAGCTGGTTTATGTAGCAGAGTTTTCGCGTTCATTGTTGAAGAAAGTCGACGTCGCCGATTTTCGATTCTCTGTAAACCGCGTACCGGCGAGCCAAAAAATTGGCGACCGGCAATCCACTCAGGAAAAGGGTGGCGCTTATTTACTGAAGCTCAACGGCGTAATTTCGAGCCGGGGCTTTTTCAGTAAACTATTCAACCTGCACTTTCGCGAAGAGATTGAATCGACCGTCGAGCCCACGTCATTCCAGGTAAAGCGTACGATGAAAACTGACGAGCAGGGCAAGCGCGTCCGTGTCAGCGAAAGTACCTACGACAACGGGGTGGTCCATTGGGTTGAGCGCGATCCGAAAAATCCCGCCAACGGAGTCAGGGAGGCTAGCGCCAAGTTCCAGGGACAAGTCCAGGATCTGCTTTCCGCGATTTACTACCTGCGCACTCAACCACTCGAGCCTGGCAAGACACTGGTAGTAAATATCAGCGACTCAGGCCGCGTGTTTCGAGTGCCGGTGCGCGTCGTGGAAAAGAAGCGCATGAAAACCGCGCTCGGTCGGGTCGAAACGGTGCGTACCGACGCGGAGGTGTTTGGTGCAAACGGAATGATTCCCAGCGAGGGCCACTTTTGGATCTGGTTTACCAACGACTCTCGACACATTCCGGTGAGCGCCCGCATCAAGAATGAATACGGCACTTTTGAGATTACCTTGCGAAAGGTGCTGCAGAATCCCGCCACCAAACCCGCTGTCTCCCGCGCCGCCGATTTAAGTCAGTAAGCAGCGATGCGTTTCTCACTTAACTGCATCTCGGCTGTTACCGTCACACCCAGACTTCCCACCGTGCTATCGTTTCGGACAAATGAAACGTGACGCGCCATTGATTCTCGGCCACCGCGGGGCCTCGTACAACGCACCCGAAAACACGTTGGCGGCATTCGCCCTGGCAATGGCGGGCGGCGCAGACGGTATCGAGTTTGATGTCAGGCTCGCGCGCGACGGTGTGCCAGTTGTCATTCATGATGCGAGTCTCAAGCGCACAGGTTCGATAGATCGTCTCGTTGGCGAAATGACGGCCGCCGAACTGCGGCAGGTTGATGTCGGAAGTTGGTTCACGGAGCGGAGACAATCGAGTTCTCGCTCGTTCACGGGCGAGACACTGCCGACGCTGGCGCAAGTCTGCGAACTTTTCCAGGCAAACGCGGGACTGCTTTACGTTGAACTGAAATGCAGCACGGCCGAAGGACCCGCACTCGCGGCCGCTGTGGTGCAAACGATCCGAGCAGCAGGTATGGACGAGCGCGTAGTGGTGGAAAGTTTCGACCTCGCGGCGATAACGGAAATCAAGCGGCTCGCTCGCGGACTGCGCACCGCTGCCCTGTTTGAGCCGCGCTTGTCACGACCTATTTCCACTGTTCGTCGCTCGGCGATGATTGAGACTGCCTGCCAGGTCGGAGCAAATGAGATTGCGCTGCACCACACGCTGGTGGGAACTCGCGTGGTTGAAAAAGCAAAACTCGCTGGGCTAGAGGTAGTCGTGTGGACTGTCGACGATCCTGAGTGGCTCAACCGCGCGACCTCGCTTGGGATCAAGGCATTGATCTGTAACGACCCCGCCACCATGGTGCGCGACCGGGCAAAGCTTTAGCACGCCGCAGTTCCCACTTCCCGGGAAAGTATTCACACCCTCGCAATCGCGAAAATGCCTCCAGATGACAGCAACGACTCACATCTGTATCATTCGCAGCACAACTAGTTGAATAGGAGAAAAGTTAAATGCCAGTTAGACAAGGCGCCGATGTGATCGAACCCAAGGGCAGACTGGGAGTGCTGCTGGTTGGTCTCGGCGCGGTTAGTACCACTTTCATCGCGGGTGTGGAAGCTGTTAAGAAAGGAATTGGGCAGCCGGTTGGTAGCTTGACGCAGATGGGGACGATCCGGCTCGGCAAGCGAACCGATAATCGCGTACCGCTGATTAAGGATTTTGTACCCCTCGCGAAACTCGAAGATTTGGTGTTCGGCGCCTGGGACATTTTTGAAGATTCCGCTTACGAAGCCGCGATGCACGCGGGCGTGCTGGAGAAGGACTTACTCAAACAACTCAAGTCGCCGCTGCAGAAGATCAAGCCGATGAAGGCCGTCTTCGATCAGAACTACGTCAAACGGCTTAACGGTACCAACGTCAAGACCGGCGCTAACAAGTTCAAACTGGCACAGCAACTAATCGAAGAAATCGCTGAATGGAAACGGAAGAACCGTTGCTCGCGCGTGGTGATGATTTGGGCGGCCTCGACGGAAATTTTTCTCAAGCAGCATGCCGTACACAAGACGCTCGAGTCGTTCGAGCAGGCCATGCGCGATAACCACAGATCCATCGCACCCTCGATGCTCTATGCCTATGCCGCGTTGAAGTCCGGCATTCCGTTCGCCAACGGAGCGCCGAATCTGACCGTTGACATCCCGGCATTGAGAACGCTCGCCGAGGAAAACGGCCTTGCCATCTGCGGCAAAGATTTCAAGACCGGGCAAACGTTGATGAAGACGATTATCGCTCCCGGCTTGAAAGCGCGCATGCTCGGGCTCAACGGCTGGTACTCAACGAATATTCTGGGTAATCGCGACGGCGAGGTGTTGGATGATCCGGAGTCGTTCAAGACGAAGGAAGAGTCGAAGCTGTCAGTACTCGAATACATTCTGCAACCAGACGTCTACCCGGATCTCTACAAAGATTTCTCACACGTAGTTCGCATCAACTATTACCCACCGCGCGGCGACAATAAGGAAGGCTGGGACAACATCGACATCTTTGGTTGGTTGGGTTATCCCATGCAAATCAAGATCGACTTCCTTTGTCGCGACTCAATTCTGGCGGCGCCCATCGTCCTCGACCTGGCTCTGTTTCTTGACCTGGCACAGCGTGCCGGCATGAAGGGAATTCAGGAGTGGCTGTCTTTCTATTTTAAATCGCCACAGACAGCGCCGGGCCTTTATCCCGAGCACGACGTTTTCATTCAGTTAATGAAACTCAAGAACACCTTGCGCTACCTGCGCGGCGAGGATCTGATCACGCATCTCGGCCTTGAATACTACGACTGAAACGGCATCCTGCCCGGCGGGTTCGCGTTTCAAAAATCCATTGCGATCCGCAAGACCTTTTCGTGAACAGGCGCGTTAAAAGGTGCAGCGCAAGTCTCGTCACTGCTCGCTCACCTTCCCGCAACATTTATTGGCAGCCGCGCTCTGACAGGAATTGTCAGCGCCGGCGAGCCAATTGATCAGACCGGTTCTCGCGGCTCATTTCGCACACTCCCAATATTTTGTGATGACATTTCCCTTCGTGTCGTATATATAGCATCCGTCATTCGAAGCGTCAGCTTGAGTCCGCAAGTCAGCCGAAGCAAACGAAGGTCAGGACCGGCGCATCAATATGAATGAAGGGACCTAACGGATCGTTCCTTGCATTAACCGCTGCGGCCAACATCGGCCGAGCCAACTCGAGAGCCTGGCCAACGACAAGCAGCTCTCGCGCATGCAAGGAGGACGATCATGATTTCGGAAATGGAATTAAACAAACTAAATAAAACCATGGGCACTGTCTTCCTGGATCCTGATCAAAAAAGTCCGCTCGCGCAAGATTTTGAAGAGCGACTCTCAGCGCGCATCGTCGGACAGGAACGCGCCGTGCGGCGCATGAGCGGCCTCTACCAAATATTTCTGGCCGGCATGAATCCGCCCAATCGACCGATCGGCACGATGCTCTTCCTGGGCCCTACCGGCTCGGGAAAAACGCGCGTGATCGAGGCGGCGGCCGAAGTCTTATACGGCGATCCAAACGCGATCGTAAAGATTGATTGCGCGGAGTTTCAGCATTCGCATGAAATTGCCAAGTTGATTGGTTCACCGCCGGGATATCTGGGCCATCGCGAAACCTCTCCGATGTTGACTCAGGAGAATCTCGATCGCATGCACACTGAAGACCTGAAGCTCTCGTTGATACTTTTTGATGAGATTGAAAAGGCTTCGGACAGTCTGTGGCAGTTGCTACTGGGCATTCTCGACAAAGCGACTTTGACGCTCGGTGATAACCGGCGGGTGGACTTTTCGCGTTGTATGGTGGTCCTTACCTCCAATCTCGGCGCCCGGGAAATGTCTGAGTTAATTTCCGGCGGTATCGGCTTTGCCCCAGGCAAAGGCGCGAAAAACCCCAACGACACCGAGGTAGATCAAAAGATTTACCGCACCGCTGTCGAGGCGGCGCGTCGAAAGTTTTCGCCAGAGTTCATGAACCGCATCGACAAGGTGGTGGTGTTCCGTTCGTTGAAGGAACATCATCTGCGACAAATTCTGGACTTGGAACTGCAAGCCGTGCAGGACCGCATAATGCAGTCGGCGGGTACCAAGTTTGTCTTTCAGTGTTCTGAAGCAGCGAAGGATACGTTGCTCAAGGAAGGACTGGACTTCAAGTACGGAGCGCGTCATCTGAAAAGAGCCGTCGAGCGTTTTCTGGTCTACCCGCTCTCAAACCTGGTTGCCACCGGGCAGATAGGTCTGGGCGATCTGGTCCACATCGATCTCGACGATTACACGCATAAACTAATCTTCTCGAAGAGTTCCGGCGGTGCACTGATCCACGACTTGCCAGCGCCGCAGTCAGAGCCTGAAACACTTGAATCGCTTTCAGGCGGGGTGGGATTACCGATCCCGCAGGCAACAACCAAGGCTGCCAAGAAGGGTCAGGGTCGCGGGGAAAAAACCGAAGGCTAAGCATTTGCCTGACTGGAAACGAAAGCGCCGATCACTAGCGACAGTGACCGGCGCTTTTAGTTTAGTAATGCGGTCTACATTCGAGACGCTTTGGAAACTTTGCGGATGGCTTGCTGCGCTGCCAGGGAAAGGTAGGGATCAGTCACAGACAACGCTTCACGCAAGGCGGGCAGCGACGTTGAATCGCCGATAGCTCCCAGCGCGACGGCTGCTTCCCTTCTGACATCAGCTTCCGACTGTTCATTCTGCAACGTGGCAAGCAGCGCCGGAACCGCGGCGCGATCGTGAATCTCACCGAGTGCGTGAGCGGCGGCGCGCAGTACAAACGGATTCTTTTCGCCCTTGCTCTTTTTACTTTTCCGGCCCGGCATCGTAGCAGGCACAGGACTCAACAGCGCGGCCAGTGCCGTCGCTGCCGCCGGGTCGCCGATTTGACCGAGCGAAACGGCCGCCGCCGCCCGCACCGAATCCTGCTTATCAAACAAGCGTTCAATTAGCGGAGCGGTAGCCGTCCGGCTGCGAGTTCCACCAAGCGCGTAAGCAACTTGCTGTCTGACGAATTCCTCCTTGTCAGCCAGCAATGGCAGCAAGACCGCAACGCTTTCTTCTGGGGACAACGAAAGCACCGCTCCCGCCGCCGTGGCGCGAACCATGGACGCAGGGTCGCGTAACGCACCTGCCGCTACACGTGCGGCCTCGACACGATGAAGCGAACCCAGGCGCATCAACGCTTCGCGTCGCTCTTCAATCTCCGCTGAACTTAGACGCTGGCGCTGCCTTTCTATCTCCCACTGCAGGGGAGTCAGATGGTGATCAGCCGTTTGTGGATCCACCCTTGGCGTCGCCCGTAGCGGCGCGCCCACTAATCCCAACAGCACCAACATCGTCGCCGCTGTCAGGAGTTGCAAGTGACTTCGAGAATGGTCCATGGTTGCTTTCCGTGAAAAGTCCGCGTCAGTCCATACGCGACGTCAGTGCTTGCATCGAGTCTACGATCAGTACCGCAATCGGAGGATAGACGACCAGGTCGGGAATTAAAAGCATCGTTGACGAATACATCAGAACGTTGGAATGGGCCACCTCGACGTGACGAAAAAACAGTGTCAGGCCACTGAAAAACTGTTGTGCATGCCAGCCTATGATTAGGCCGACGCCGACACTCAAGGCGTACCCACAAAGCAAAAACGTGTAAGCCGAAAACCTTGTGAAAGGCTGTTCCGGACTTTCTTCGTCCCGCATTATCGAATCCTGAATAGACTTCGGCCGGTATGTGTAGTGGGCAAAGTATTCTCGCAAACGCGTGGCCAGGTGCCAGACGCCGACAATAAAAAGCGTCAACACGATCGCGCGCCCGGCATAACCAAACGTCTCCCACAAGTGAGGCTTAAACATCGCCACGAAAAAGGTGGAGAGAAAAAGCGAGACGGTGGTAAAGACCACGCGTTGTCGCTCGCGGTTTTCCTGACGATCCCTTTCGAGGACCTCGTCAACAATCCGATCCCAACGCGCCTGGACCGCAAGATTTCGCGCACGTTGCGCATGCGGATTGGTGGAATGAAGGATGGAGGAACCGTTTCGGGACTGCGCCGTTAACTCCTGATCGTGGTAAGCCCGTTCCTGCGGATCGATCAGTACTCGATAAGCCTTCGAGAGCCGAGCAAACTCACGAGCAGCCTCTTCCGACCCGCCGTTAACATCCGGGTGGCGCAAGCGCGCGAGTTTTCGGTACGCCGACTTAACTTCAGACTTCGACGCCGACTGCCTTACCCCTAGAACTTTGTAATAATTAGTCACCGCGCGTTTTTGACTCCTCGGAAGACCAGCAGATAGGACACCGTCAGCCCGTTACGGCTCGCGCAAGTCGGCAAAATTATACCATCTAATCATGGGGATGGCTGTAATTCGGATATGGCTGGAAAAGTAAATTGGCATTACGCAAAGCCAATTCATAACCGGGTCGCAAGGCATGGTAGCAACCAATCAACCACTTGAGGTTGACTGGTGTTGTGAGACTTTTACGCCATTAGCAGTGGCACGTTGAGTCCAGCACCGGTCGCTACCGCTAACGTTCCGTCAGCCTTGATTCCTCTAACTGTGGTACCCGTTTCAGAAGGTCCGAGTGCTCGCCGCTGAAAGAAATGGGACCCACCACAGAACTAGTACAACGACAGAGCGTATGACTAGCCCTGACACTTCTGAGCCGCGCGGGCAACAATTCGCAACAGTGTGCGCACAGCGATACCGGTCGGACCTTTAGCTCTGAAAGGCTTGGCGTCATCGGCCCAGGCGGTCCCGGCGATATCGAGATGGGCCCACGAAACACCTTCGGCAAATTCCTTTAAGAACGCCGCCGCCGTAATCGTTCCCGCTTTTCGTCCGCCCACATTTTTTATGTCCGCGATGTCAGACTTGATCTGCTTTGTGTATTCCTTGTCCAGCGGTAACTGCCAAAACTTTTCGCCCGCCTCTTTACCCGCGGTGATGATTTCGTCAACCAACTCCTGGTCCGTCCCCAGCACCGCGGTGTTGATATCGCCCAGGGCAATCGAGACCGCGCCGGTTAGTGTTGCCATATCGATGATCGTGGTGGCGCCAAGTTTCTTCGCGTAAGCAATTGCATCGGCAAGAATCAAGCGGCCTTCGGCGTCGGTGTTGATTACTTCGATGGTCTTGCCGGTCATCGCGCGCACCACGTCGCCGGGTTTGGTGGCTTTGCCAGAGGGCAAATTCTCTGAACAGGGGACAACTCCCAGCACGGGGATGGCCGGCTTCAACTGAGCGATGGCACGCATCGCGCCCATCACCGTGGCGCCGCCGGTCATGTCGTATTTCATCAACTCCATGTTCTCGCCAGGCTTGAGAGAGATGCCGCCGGAATCGAAAGTAATTCCCTTGCCGACAAAGGCCAGCAGGTCGTCGCTACCTTCGGCGGCAGACGACGGCGTGTATTTCAAGATGATAAGTTGCGCCGGTTCATCTGAGCCGCGTGAAACGCACAACAGTGAACCCATCCCTTCCTGTTCCATGCGCGCTTCATCCAGCACGTCGAGATTGAGTCCAAACTCGGTGGCGATCTCGCGCGCGCGTTCGGCCATGTTGGTCGGCGTCATGTAAGCACCTGGCTCGTTCGCCAGATCGCGCGTGAAGTTTACTGACTCGCCAATGATCCTTCCGCGTTCAGTTCCTCGTTTCAGACCAGTTTCGTCCGCGCCGTCCATCACGACCACGAGCTTCTCGATTTGCCGCTCTTCCTTGTCAGAGGTCCGGTATTTGTCGGGATCATAAAGAGACATAACGGCGCCCTCGACTACCACCGACGCAATCTCTTCGGGATTCCCTTCGAGTCGCGAAACGATGGCAACTGACTTGGCGTTTTTGGCGCGCAACCCACGCAACGCAGTGCCGGCCATTTGGGAAACTTCGGTGGTCGTGTAGTCAGCACGCTCACCAACCCCGACTAGCAGTAGTCGTTGCGCCTTGATTTGATCGTTACCAACCAGGTGCAGGTAGACCGTTTCAGCCTCTTTCCCTTGCAACTCCTCTGAGTCGATCAGAGACTTAATCACGCCCCCGGTGATAGCGTCGAGGTCCTTCAGAAAACCGTCGTCAGCCTTTTCATCTTTGAAAACGGCGATAGCCAGCGCCTGAACTTCCAGGTCTCGATATGATCCATTCGTGCTTTCGATTCGCATGCTCGTGGATACTCCAGTCTTTTATGATGCCCTATCTATTACGTTCCTTAAGCTGCGCGCGCGTCTCTCGCTCGACTGTCCGGCGCAACTCCGTCTCGCGCTTGTCATATAGCTTCTTGCCGCGAGCCACAGCCACTTCCACCTTGATCCGGCGATGCTTTAGATATACGCGCGTAGCCACCAAGGTCATTCCCTGTTTGACGGCCGCCTGGTCCAGTTGTTCAATTTCGCGCCGATGCAGCAGCAACTTTCGCGTTCGCAGTGGTTCGTGGTTCTCGCGGTTTCCATGAGAATAGGGGGAAATGTGCGCATTAAACAACCACACTTCGCCTTCGCGAACCGCCACGTAACCCTCCTTCAACTGTACCCGACCCGCCAACACACTCTTCACTTCAGTCCCGGTTAACGCGATCCCGGCCTCATACTTATCGAGGATATGGTATTCGTGAAACGCGGCGCGGTTTGCCGCCAGTACCTTTTCTTCTTTCTCGGTTGCCATGAATATTTTGCTCTGCCGCGCACCTGCCTCACCTGGAGTCCCGAACTGCAACGCGAACAGATTCACGCGCGGCTACCATCATCACCGATTACTCTCTTCTCGCAAAGGGCGCATCATCAATTCGTTCGCCGCGTCTGATGCCAGTTTTCCGTCATAGAGAACTGCATGTACTTCACTCGTGATCGGCATTGCCACACCCAGCTGGTCCGCCCGCCGTTTCACCGCGAGCGTCGTCTTAACACCTTCGGCCACTTCATTCATCCCGGCTGTGATGTCGCTCAGGCTGCGACCTTTGCCCAGCTCGTAACCAACAAAGCGGTTACGAGAGAGACTGCCCGTGCATGTCAGGACCAGATCACCGACGCCGGCCAGGCCCATTAGCGTTTCCAGTTGGGCGCCTTCGCGTAGCGCCAGGCGGGTCGTCTCCGCCAGTCCGCGCGTGATTAAAGCCGCAATGCTGTTGGCGCCAAAGCCAAGTCCCGCCACCATTCCGGCGGCAATTGCCATTACGTTTTTCACTGAGCCGCCAAGTTCGGTGCCCACGACATCAGCATTCGTATAGATACGCAGGTTTTCAAAACTCAATTCCGACTGCACGGTCCGGGCGGCAGCGGCGTCGTCACTGGCAGCGACGACCGCGGTAGGATGATTGGCGACTACCTCTTCGGCAAACGAAGGTCCCGACAAACAAACAAACCGCGGCCGGACCGCTACGGGTATCACTTCGGCAACGATTTGAGAAATTCGTCGCCCGGTTTCGCTTTCAATTCCCTTGCTGGCACTGACAAGGATCAGTTCCGGATTTAGGACCGGCGCCATGCTTTCCAGAATATTTCGGATCGCGTGAGAAGGGGCAGCGAGTATCGTTAACTCAGCGCCGGCAACCGCGGCGGCAAGGTCGTTCTCCGCGCGAACTCCAGCGGGAATCAGTACGCCCTTAAGGTGGACAGGATTGAGATGTTCATGGTTGATTGCGGCAACCACGCTGGTGTTTCGGGACCAGAGGCGAACCTCATGATCGCGGCGCGCGGCCATTATGGCCAGAGCCGTCCCCCAACTGCCCGCCCCGATGATGGCAACACCTCGTGTCATTTCTATTACTTGAATCTGCTTTCGTTGCCGCGCAGCAAGCGGCCGATATTTTCTCGGTGAGCGAAGACGATTAAACCAGCGCCGCCAATCGTGGCGACCACTAGTGGCGCAGGATATTCGAGCGGGCGAATGAAGTGCTGAACCACAACGAAGAGCGCCGTGGCGCTGGCAGCGAGTAACGATCCGAGTGAAATGTAACGCGTCAACCAAACAACCAGGGTAAAGATAACAGCCGCACCAAAGACCGCGAGGGGCGTCAACATGATGAACACACCAATGCCAGTCGCGACTCCCTTGCCGCCCCGGAACCGCAGCCACACGGGAAAGATGTGGCCCACAATCACGGCAATCGCCGCCGCCGCCAACCACCAGTCTGCGTGCTGCACCGGCGGACCTATGTGTCCGCCCAACTGGTCCACCCAGGAATCCTGGCCCTCAAGGATCACCTGCGCCGTCACCACTGCCGCCGCACCTTTCAACGCGTCAAGCAGCAGCGTCAATACTCCCGCTCCCTTTCCCGCGCGGCGAGAAACATTGGTTGCGCCCGTGCCGCCCGATCCCGTTTCTCTGACGTCGTCGCCTCTGGTCGCATGCACGATCAGATAACCAAAGGGTAGCGACCCGAGCAGGTAGGCACTAACAATTACAGCGACAGCTCGCAAGCCGCAGTACTCCGTGGCCGTTACTTAAGACATGAAAGAAAACTGGCACTATACCAATCAGCAGGATCAGCGACAAGTTATTGCCTGGAGAACCGGCCTGGGCCTTACAATCGCCAGGAGGTTCAAGCGCCGGTCGATCAGAATCTAACTACGTTGTGAGTCCTACTGTCTTTGAACAGCTCGGTTTCAGATTCTTTTTCTACTCGCGCGAAGAGCCGCGACTCCATGTGCATGTCCGCTGTGCCAATGGTGGTGCTAAGTTCTGGCTTGAACCCGACATCGAATTGGCAGAGAATTGGGGTCTGCGGTCAGGCGAAATAAATACCGCCCGAAGGCTAATTGAGGAACATAGCGATGAAATCAAAAGTCGGTGGCAACATCACTTCAGAAGCTGAGGTTACACAAATTGATAGACAAGGGATTTGGGTTTTGATCCGCGACAAGGAGTCTTTTCTCTCATTCGAAAATTTTCCCTGGTTCAGGAATGCTCCGGTGTCAGCAATTCATAATGTCGAACTTCTCAGTACGCGCCATCTGTATTGGCCAGATCTCGATATCGATCTGGCAGTTGAATCGATCGAACATCCCGAACGATTCCCGCTCGTGGCTAAGTAAAGCTTTCCCAGTGATGCCCTAATCACTCGAACCCAACCTAAAGGAAGCCTTGCACAGAAATCCTGCGGCGTGACTCGCCTCGCTACGCATCAAATCAATCTTTTCCGCAGCAAGTCCAACGCAGCTTGTGAGGCGCGCCAGCGAACCAGATTGCGATCGCCGGGAATAATCAGGCGCCGGTGTTCAGTGTGGACCTCGTCGGCGAGCGCGATGTAAACCAACCCCACCGGTTTCTCCTCGGTGCCGCCGCCGGGTCCGGCGATTCCGGTCACCGACA
>JAVEEA010000086.1 GCA_030840675.1 Pyrinomonadaceae bacterium | reverse complement strand
ACCGTCGCTACCGTGCGATCCGGACGCCGCACACCTCGTCCGGCGAGGCGCAAACCTGCGAAGGCTTGTGGCGAAGTAACCTCGTGTACTAAGTGAAGATCGATGTAGAGCAGTGCGGGTTGGTCGGCGGGTTCCCGCACCACGTGTGCGTCCCAAAGTTTTTGAAAAAGAGTACGAGGCATGGTGCTGGAAGAAAGTAGTCAGTAGTCAGAAGACAGGATACAGGATACAGAACAAGAATGAAGAATCAGGAAGAAGTGTTCTTCGGATATTGCGAGACCTCTGCTTACTCTGCGGTGGAAATTCTTGCTTGTTTGCGGTGAAAATTCTTTGCGGTGGAGATTCGTTCTTGTTTGCGATGAAAATTCTTTGCGATGGAGATTCTTTCTTGATTGGACGGGGACCACACTTATTGAAACGCAAAGCATCCGGATAGGAACGCTAAAATCCTGCCTTCCGCCTGCTGCGTTCTGCCTACTGCGTTCTGCCTACTGCCTTCTGCTTTCTGCCTTCCTCCTTCTGCCTTCTTCTTCTTACACCGCGTGGTACGCGTGACGCACGTCGGCAATCTCGGCAAGCGCTTCGGCAACCAGCTCTCCAATTTCAGAAGTTGTCGCCAGGTGTCCGAAGCCATCCGCGCTGATGTCCGGAGTGCGATAACCGGCGTTGAGCACAAACTGAATCGCTTCCTCAAGGTCGTCGGCTTCTCGCTCGAGCCCGCCGCTATAGCGCAAGAGCAGCGCCGCTGAAGCGATCGCGCCGAAAGGATTCGCGATTCCCCGCCCCGCGATGTCGGGCGCCGAACCATGTACCGGTTCGTATAGTCCAACTTCGCCGCCGATAGTCGCTGAGCCGAGCATGCCCAGTGATCCTGTTATCACGGCTGCCTCATCCGAGAGAATGTCGCCGAACAGATTCTCCGTCAACAGCACATCAAAGCGTCGCGGGTTAGTAATTAAGTGCATCGCACATGCGTCGACATAAAGGTGGTCCAGCGCGACTTCGGGATAGTCTTTGGCCACCCGGGTAACGGTTGCGCGCCAAAGCTGCGACGTTTCCAGCACGTTTGCCTTGTCGACTGAAGTAACTCTCTTGTGACGCTGCAGCGCCGCCACAAATGCCACGCGCGCGACGCGCTCGATCTCGGCGACGGAGTAACTCATTGTGTTTACCGCCACCGAGTTTCCGTTGTCACCCGTTAACCCACGCGGCTCGCCGAAGTAGAGTCCGCCTAACAACTCTCGCACGATCAGAATATTCGCGCCGCGGGCAATCTCCGGGCGCAAAGGAGACGCAGCGGCTATGGCATCATAGGAGATTGCCGGGCGCAAATTCGCATAACCGCCCAGCGCTCGACGCAGCAGCAGCAGGCCCGCTTCAGGACGCGCGGAAGGCGGCAGCGAGTCAAACCGCGGCGCACCAACGGCTCCGAGCAAAACTGCGTCGCTCGCCAAACACGCATCGAGGGTCGTTCGCGGCAAAGGCGAACCGGCCTCGCTGATTGCGGCGCCACCAATTAGTTGTTTCGTAAAAGTAAACTGATGACCATGAAGTCCGGCGGTTGTGCGCAGTACGCGTACAGCTTCGCGTGTAACCTCAGGGCCAACGCCATCGCCTTCAAGAATCGTAATCTTAAGTTTCATAACTGAATTGGAAGTCAAAAAAGCTTTACGCCGTGCGGGCCCAAACGGCCGCGGCCTCGGCGGTTTCAGCAGCCAGACTTTCGTTTGCTACCGTGCTCGACTGCAGCAGCGCAATCAGGTCTTGATCGTAGATGCGTTTCTTGCGATCGGCCAGCGTCGTGAACCGCGCGTAGACGATGTCAACTTCCTCGGGTTGCATCGCATAACCGAGGTCTTCGTAACGCAGAGCGAGCGCATGTCTTCCCGAGTGTTTGCCCAGCACCAGATTATTCGCCGGTACGCCGACGGATTCGGGCGTCATGATCTCGTAACAAAGCGGATTGCTGATCACGCCATGCTGATGGATGCCGGCTTCGTGTGCAAACGCGTTGCGGCCCACGATCGCCTTGTTTGGCTGCACCGGACAGGCAATGATCGATGAAAGCAGTTGGCTGGTCGGGTAGAGTTGCTCGGTCTGAATGGCAGTCTCAAATGGCAGTTGATCGGCGCGTACTTTCAGCGCCATGGTTATCTCCTCGAGCGACGCGTTGCCCGCACGCTCGCCGATGCCGTTGATGGTGCACTCCACCTGGCGCGCGCCGGCTGCGATCGCGGCCAAGGTGTTAGCGACTGCCAGGCCCAGGTCGTCGTGACAATGAACACTGATCGTAACGTTGCGATCACCTACTACCTGCTCCCGCACTCTTTGCACCAACCGCGAGAACTCAAGCGGCATCGTATAACCCACCGTGTCGGGAACATTGATAATCGTAGCGCCTGCGTCAATTGCCGCGGCGAAAACTTCGCAGAGATAATCAACGTCCGACCGGGTCGCGTCTTCCGCGGAAAATTCCACCTCCTCAGCGCATTCGCGCGCGAGCGTTACCGCCTGTCGTGTCATCTCGATTACTTCGCTGCGCGTCTTTTTCAGTTTGTATTCCAGGTGCAGGTCGGAGGTGGCCACAAACGTGTGAATGCGTGGGCGAGCCGCTTGTTTCAGGGCCGCGGCGGCGCGCAAGACGTCTGCCTCCGAAGTGCGGCACAGGGCGGCTACCGTCACCGTGCGGCATTCAGCAGCCACGGCGCTAACCGCGGCGAAGTCGCCGTCCGAAGCAATCGGGAAGCCCGCCTCGATCACGTCGACGCCCAACAGTTCCAACTGACGCGCCATCCGCAGCTTCTCGAGCAAGTTCATGGAGCAGCCGGGGGACTGCTCGCCGTCACGCAGCGTGGTATCAAAAACCGCGATTCGTTCTTTCGGCATAGCGCTGGCCTCCTACCAAGAGACTGCATAGTAGGAACCCGGCCCGGATTAGTCAAAGTTATAATTCCTATGGAAACATAAGGCGTCGTGATACGATAACGCCCAGCAACGGCAGCGATAAGCAGGGACAGCGAACGGCACGCGGTCGTTCGTCACTTGAAACTAGCTTGGCTAAACCGAAGGACACCTTAACGGGGGTTTAACGTGGACATAAACCAGCTTGAAGTTTTGGTCGCGGTGGCGCAGGAAAAGAGTTTTTCCCGCGCCGCGGAACGACTGCACCGCACCCAGCCGGCCATCAGCCAGGCTATTCGCCGGTTGGAAACCGAAATCGGCGAACCGCTTTTCGATCGTTCATCGAAGGACGGCACGATGACGGCCGCGGGCCGCCTGCTCTTTGGGCACGCGCAGCAAATGCTGAACCTGCGCCATAGCGCGCACGCGGCAATCAAGGAGTTGAAGAGTCTGCATCGCGGCAAGCTCAGCCTGAGCGCGAACGAGTACACGGTGATGTATTTGCTGCCAGTCCTGCCGGTCTTTCGCGCGCGCCATCCACACATCAAGATCGAAGTGAAGCGCAGCCTGGCGAGCCGGATTTCTTCGGAGATTCTCGCGCGCGAAACCGAAGTCGGCATAGTCTCTTTCAAACCTAACGATGCGGCGATTGCCTCAGTAGCGGTCCAGACGGATGAACTCGCGCTAATTGTTCCGAGCAATCATCCGCTGGCGGCAAAGAAAGTTGTTTCTGTTCGCGAACTCGGGGCCGAGTCGTTCATCGCGCACAACGTACCCTCGCCTTATCGCGAGAAAGTGACGCGCACGTTTGAAAAATATCGTACGCCACTGAACATCTCCCTGGAGATGCCGACACTGGAGGCAATCAAACGGTTCGTTGAAGGCGGCATGGGCGTGGCGCTGGTGCCGAGACTTACGGCCCAGGCTGAAATCACGCGCGGGCAGATTGCGGCGCTGACGGTGAGCGAGATGAAGCTGGAACGGAAGCTGTTCTTGGTTTATCGCAAAAGCGCCACGCTCTCGCACGCGGCGCAAGCATTTCTGCGCCTGGCCCGGGAACTACAGAAGGCGGGGAAGGGCTGATTGCGCAAGCCGCGGGTTCACCGGAGAGGTATGCTACGCGCAACGCCGGTATCGGGAACTGAAACCACCCGCGGCGCGCCAGTAGACTTCAGCAGAAGATTAAACTTGCGTGCCCCGGGGTTGTAGCTGCCCTCGGGTGCGCTCACGCTAACTGTATAGCCCCCGCCAACTCGCCGCGCGGTTATCGTGGTGCGGCGGACTGCACCTTGCTTATATGCCGGACTGGTGCCGTCGTCCTCGTAAAGTTTCGTCGCGGCTGCACCATCGGCGTCGGGATAGATGTTGAAAGTTAGCGGGTCAAATGGTTTCTCGCCCACGTATCGCAAGTCTGGTCCAGTCGGAATGATCGCGCCGCCGCGCACAAACATCGGCACCGTTTCCAAGGGCGCCTCAACGGGGACCATCGTGCCGCCTTCATACTTTTTGTTGGTCCAATAGTCGTACCAAACGCCCTGCGGCAGGTAGACCAGCCGGCGCGTGACGTCCGGCTTTAGGATCGGCGCCACCAGCAAGTCAGCGCCAATCATGAATTCGTCGTCGAGATTGTAGGTGTTCGCGTCGTCCTGGTAATTAAGCAACAACGGGCGAAACAGCGGCGTGCCGGTGCGGTGGGCCTCTTCCAACGTAGTGTAGAGAAACGGCAGCAGTTGGTAACGCAACTTCAGATACTTGCGAATGATGTCTTCGTAGTAACTGCCGAAACGCCAGGGTTCCTGATCGTAACCATCGATCACTTTATGGTTACGGCAAAACGGCGCCAGGAAACTCACCTGATAAGCACGCACCAGGAGTTCGCCATTACCACGCCCCATAAAACCGCCGACGTCGCTGCCGATAAACGGTTCGCCCGACAGGCCCAGCGAAGTAAACATCGGCACGTTAAGCGCGAGCGCTTCCCAGGTGCTGTTGGTGTCGCCGGTCCACATGGTCGAATATCTTTGGATGCCCGCGTAACCCGCGCGCGTGATCACATAGGGGCGTTGCGCGGGCCGCAACCGTTCCAGTCCTTCATAGGTGGCGCGGGCCATCAAGAGTGCGAACACGTTGCGGTTCTTCGCGTGGGTCGACTTTTCACCTTCGTCGTAACTGACCACATCGATCTGGTTCTTGCCGGTCTGATCGACAAAGTCAGACGGCTCGTTCATATCATTCCAGATGCCGGCGACGCCGTTGTCGGTGTAGGCACGATGCAAACTTCCCCACCATTCACGCGCCGCCGGCAGCGTGAAGTCGACAAACGTACTCTCACCCGGCCAAACACGCGGTACAAACAAGTCGCCATTCCGGCGTCGTTGAAAAAGATTCCTGGCCAGGCCGTCGTCGAAAACGTAGTAGCGCTGTTGTTGCGGTTCGAGTTCGGGAGCGGTCGAAGTGATCTGGCCCGCGTTCTTCGCGACTGGCTGATGTTTGACGCCCGGGTCGACGATGGTCACGAGTTTGACTCCCTGTCGTGCGAGCTTTTCGCTTAACGCTTTCGGTTCCGGAAAACGGTCGCGGTCCCAGGTGAACACGCGATAGCCCTGCATGTAGTCGATGTCGAGATGAATTACGTCGAGCGGCAGGTCACGCCTGCGATACTCGGCCACAACCTCCTCCACCATCCGCTCCGGGTAATAACTCCAACGGCTTTGTTGATTGCCGAGCGCCCAAAGCGGCGGCAAAGGCATGTGGCCGGTGAGATCCGCGTAACGGCCGAGGACTTTTTTCAAGCCCGGACCGTAAAAGAAATAATAGTTGAGTTCCCCGCCCTCGGCCCCAAACCAAACGCGTTGTTGCGACGACTTGGCGAAATCAAAATAGCTGCGGTAGCTATTGTCGAAAAAGATGCCGTAGGCATTCCCGTTTTGGAGACCGGTGTAGAACGGTATGGTCTGATAAATCGGGTCGCGACCTTCGAGGTAGCCGGGCGTGTCGGAATTCCAGTTAACAAAGGAACTGCGACGCTTGTCCAGCCGCGCCGCTTTCTCGCCGAGGCCGTAGAAGTGTTCGTCAAAGGCAAACTTCTTCGCCGCCGCGACGAAGGGACCGGCTTCAGGATCAAACATCATTCCCTTCAGCAGACCCTTACCGTCGTATGCGAGCGGCTGCTCGTCGGCGTTGATGACGGTATGTGTTTTGGCGTCGCGGAAGTCGATGAGCAAAGGCGAGCGATGAATCACGATCTCGAGTTCGTCAGTTGCGATCAAAACGTCGGCGCTGGTTTCCGACAACGTCCAATGCGGAATGGACCAATCAGTTTTGGCGATGGCCCACGAATGATCTTTAATGGGCAGCGGTTTGGTGAACGAGGCGCGTACGCGTACCAGATCGGGCGCAAGCAGCGTGATCTGCAATTGCGAATTGTCGGCGCAGTTGAAAATCGCCGCTCGCTCAGATTTGGTAAAACTAACAACCGCTCCGATCTTTTCGAGTTGCGTGATGTCCTGTGCGGTGGTCCAGGGAGCGCAGGCAAACACCAGGATCGCGACGAGAAAATAGCGCCAGCGGCGTGTCCTAAGGTAGCCAGGGGCAAGCGACAAACTCGCGCCACTCCTGGACGAGGTGTCCGAAGGGTCCACGCACTGAAGCGGCGCAACAATGGTACGACGACGACGTATTATGAAATTTGACCTCATAACAAGTTGCGATTCTAAGAGCTGGTAGTGCGGGCTGTCCGCTGCGGGTTCGCTGCAAGCGGCGTCAATTACCTGTTCAGCCCGCCGACGCGGCAAACGCCAGTTGCGCGGCACCGAGTAAACCGGCGTCGTCACCGCACTGAGCGCGCACAATTTTCACCCGGCGCGCGGGAATGGGAAACGCCCGTTCAATTACCTGCTGGTGCATGTGGTTTTCAAAAAGGTCCCAGCCATTTGAGAGGCCGCCGCCAATCACAATCATTTCCGGATTCAAAACATTTATGAGACTGGCAAGACCGATACCCAGATAAACACCCATGCGCCGAAAAACTTCAATCGCGAGTTCATCGCCGTCGCGGCCCGCCTGGTAAATTTTCGCGGAAGTCAGCTCCTCCGTGTCGTGCAAAACCGAGTTCGGATAACGCGGGCGGGCTTCGCGTGTCATGCGCACGACCGCGGTGGCTGACGCGTAGACTTCGAGACAGCCGCGACTGCCGCAAGTGCAGGGCACGCCGGCAAACGGATCCACGCCGATGTGTCCGATCTCTCCACCCGAACCGTCCGCACCGCGCCAGAGCTGGCCGTCCAGAATGATGCCGCCGCCCACGCCAGTGCCCAACGTCACGCAGATCAGCGTTTGGTATCCACGTCCGGCGCCGCGCCACATTTCACCGAGTGCGGCAGCGTTGGCATCGTTCTCCAGGACTACGGGCCAGTCGAGTTCACTTTGGAGCGCTGCCGCCAGCCGGAACCCATCCAGACAAGGAACGTTTGGAGCTTTGACAACCACGCCTTCAGCGACGTTGACCGTGCCTGGCACAACTACCGAGACGGCAGTGAGTTTCCCACCCAGCTCAACCGTGTTTTGTTCCGACTCGTGTACCGCGCTGACGAGTGCGCGCACAATCTCGCTTGCCTTCTCAGCCTGCGGCGTTGGCTGCATCCGCCGCGAGTAGATACCACCGTTTCGATCCACGGTGGCAACGCGCAAGTGTGTACCGCCGAGATCGGCCGCGAACACCAGACCAGTCTCAACCTTACGCGAATCCTTTGTGGCAATCGTGATCAATGAATGGCAACGCCTTTCAGGTATCGTGCCGCGACGGCCCTCGGGGTTTCGACATTGCTTCCCTGCTTGATACTTATAGCGAGCCGGACAAACTGGGCCATGGACCAAGCCAGCGGAGTGGCCGAACCGGTTCCTTCACCAAAGCTAAATTCAGAACGAACGCTTTCGCGGCGATCCCAAACCTGCTCCGGGATCATACCGCCGTCGTTGGCAAACGACATCAGCGCGTCGAGTCGTTTCCGGGCCGCACCGAGATCACCACGAGCTACATCATACTCGCCCCGCTCGCCTGTAAGCAGCGTCCACAAACGACCCACTCCCCGGCGGCCATCGTAGTCGCTGCCGTCGGCGGTTTCACCGTATGCGTCGTGATTATAGCGATACCAGCCGGCGCCGTTCGGAGTTTCCACCTTGAGCAGACTATCGACCACACCTAATGAACGAACCACCAGCGGATCGCGAGCAGGTTTGATCCCCAGGCGCACCAGCTCAAGGAATCCGGCGTCGACTATGCGGCGCTCATCGTAGTTACCGCCGCCGCTATTGATGGCGACATGTGCTCCATCGTTCGGATTATCGTTCTCGGTAATGCGCAGATAATAGTCGCGGCTGATGTATGGCCCATTCGCGGTGGCGGTCCAACGATCGACTGCTGCTGCCCACTCATCCGCCTTTTTTAAGTAGGCCTGAGCGGAGTCGCGGTCATGATTGACGGCGGCAATTTGCGCGGCGCAAATGAGACCGGCAATCTCAGCGGCAATGGTTGCAGGTGAGTAACCCGACTTCTCCTCCCAGCGTTCCTGCTGGGTTGCGGGACCATGCGCGAGCATGAAATCCGCCGCCGGCTTCACGTGTTTCAACCAACTGCTGTGATCAACGCGCTGCAACTGGTAGGCGAGAATGAGCGGCCAGGCGACCTGGTCCAACTGCAATCCGCCGCCAATTGGCCGCCCATCGACCCAGGAATTTTGCGGAAAGCTGCCGTCAGGTTTTTGTTGCACATTGAAAAGATAGCTGAGCGCACGGTTAGCGCTCGCGCGATCGCCCATGGCCTGAAACGCGGTGGCCGCCTGATAAAGATCGCGTGACCAGACTGCGTGGTAACCGCTGACGCCTGGTTCATTGGCATTGGCTCCGCCGCCCCAGGGAGTGGCGGGAGAGGCAATCATCGCCCCGCGGTACGTCTTGTCTTCCAACGCCTTCAAAGTCAACGCCGCGAGCTTGAACTGATCCTGGTATCGGATGTCCACGGGTTGCAAAGACTTCAGATACGCGTGCCAGCCGGCTTCATATTCTCGGCGCGCTTGCGAAAATCCTTTACGCAACGAAGAACGCGCGTTGCGCAGAGCTTGCTCGGCACCGCCGCCGAACGCGAGCGCAAGCGTGAACGACTCCGGCTCGCGTACACGCGCCACTTGCACGATGTTTCCATTCTCCGCACGCTGGTATTTTTCATTGACAGTGCGTGCTGATTGCAGTTGTTGCCGGCCATCGTTGCGGCCGAGGAAGTTGTTGGTCAACTCCGCGAAGCCGCTGCTCGCCGACAGTGCCGAAGTAACGTTGCCGTCGGAGGAAAGCAAGGTTTCGCCGGCGCTCCAGCCGGTGTCGTGCCAGCCGCTGTTGTTTAGCGAGGGATCGTAATAAACGTAAACGGCTGCGATTGTATTCGGTGAGTTAGCGGTCAGCGTGATTTGAATGAGGAGCGTGGCGCGCTCCGGATCAGTGGTGTAAGTTTTGGTGATCCGGTAAGCACCGTTGCTGGCAGTGTTGATTTGTTGAAACGTTAGCGCGCGCGCGTCGGCCACGCTCAACTCATGATGCATAGTCCGCTCGCTTTGACACTCGTTCACGGTGCAAACAATAAGTTCGAGCGATTGAGTGTTTGGCAAGTCCAGGCGTGGGTAGAAAACTTCAGTTAACACGCCGTTATGCAGCGTGAACCAAAGTTTCGAAGCGAGCGTGTTTGCCGTGCCGAAACCATTCTTGGCCGCACTCGGCCAGTGCGCATCGAGCCCGGGCGCGCCGGGAGCGCTGGTGTTAGTTGCCTGACCGAACAAAGCTGAGCAGCCGAGCAACGCGAGTGTCGAGATGACGAGTGATCGAAGCATTTTCGTCGTGGTGGTAAATCAGGAAAGCGTTTTACGAATCAACTACGGTTGCGACCCGCCATGTCGAGTCCCACGGCCGCCACCAAAATCGCGCCCTTGATGATCATTTGCGAGTAAGGCTGGACCCGCATTAACGACATCCCGTTATCCAGACTGGCCATAATTAGCGCGCCCAGAATTGCACCGAAGACGGTGCCGCGACCGCCCATCAAACTTGTGCCGCCGATAACGCACGCCGCAATCGCGTCGAGTTCCAGCAACGTGCCTGCATCCGGCGAGGCGCTGCCGACGCGCGCCGTGTAAATGATTGAGGCTACGCCGGCCAGCCCGCCCATAATGCAGAAGACCGCGAGAATATGCTTGCGTATGTTGATGCCGGAGAGACGTGCCGCATCCGGGTTGCCGCCTATCGCGTAGAGGTAACGCCCGAAGGTTGTGTTCTGCGTCAGGAAGGCTCCCGCCAATGCGATCGCGATCAGAATAATCACCGGGATCGGAACGCCCTCGTAACTATTCATGGTGTAGATGAACCAGAGGATCACGGCCGCGGGCAGGGCCATGCGCAAAGCAGTCTGGCCCAGACCCGGCACTTCGAGATGATGCCGGCGGCGCGCGCGGTTACGCGCAATCGTCATCCAAACAACTGCGGCAATCGCCAGCGCGGCGAGTATCCAACCGGCCCGCGGATCGACATAGTTTTGCCCAATCGACTTGAAACTCTGCAGCCGGAGCGGCACCGTCTCGCCTCGACTTAATCCCAAAATTACGCCGCGCCAGGCCAGCAACCCTCCCAACGTGACGATAAACGCGGGGATGTTCAGGTAGGCGGTCAGCGAACCCTGGGCCGCGCCGATGACTATGGCGACCGCAATCCCCGCCGCGAGCGAAGGGACCAGGCCATAGCCCCACCAACCTTGCGCGATCGCCGCGATGCCCCCGGCGAGTCCGACGATGGAACCGATGGAGAGATCAATCTGCGCCGTGACGATGACCATCAGCATGCCGACGGCCAGCACACCAGTCACCGACGTCTGGCGCATCAGGTTGGAGAAGTTGCGCGACTCGAGAAAAATCTGGCCCGTGGAAAAATGGAAATAGATCCAGATGGCGATCAGCGCGAACACCATCGTGTAAGCGCGCAGCACGTCAGTCGGAATCTTAAACTTGCCAATTCGCGTCACCGGCGTGATCGCGTCCGTACCGGGCACAGGTTCCAGGTCGGAAGTGGTTGGCGGACCATCAACTATCGCAGCTTCTGGTTTCGTCATCGTAGTCTCACAAGGAACGCTCGCGGCCTACTCGCGCCTGGGCGACGGCACCCTGGTCTATTGGTGCTCCCAGGCCGCCGCGGTTTACGTGACCCGTTGCACACGCCATCACCTGCTCGGGTGTCGCGACCTCGCGGCTAAACTCGCCGGTTACGCGGCCCTCGTGCAAAACGAGAACGCGATCCGAGAGGCCCAGCACTTCAGGCAATTCCGAAGAGACCAGCACCAGCGCCAGTCCGCTGCGCGCCAGTTTATTAATTTGCGCGTAAATTTCCTGCTTGGCGCCAACATCGATACCGCGCGTCGGTTCGTCGAGAAACAACACGCGCGGGTTCGTCAACAACCATTTGGCGAGCACCACCTTCTGCTGGTTGCCGCCCGAAAGCGTTCCTGAAATCGTAAAGACGGAGTTGGCCTTCACGCGCAACTCTTTCATCGCTTGCTCGCCTGCCGCCGACTCCGCATCAACGCTGGTGACAAAGCGCCCGGAGATGCGGCGCAGTCCGGCGAGCGTCATGTTGTTAAGAATCGTCTGGTCCAGGACCAGGCCAAAACGTTTCCGGTCTTCGGTAACAAAACCGATTCCCTGCCTGATTGCATCTGCCGGGTTGCGAATCTGAATCCGCCGTCCGCCGAGCTGGATTTCGCCGGACACGCGCCCGGCGTGCGCGCCGAATATCGCCATCAGCAAATCGCTGCGGCCGGCGCCCATCAAGCCGGCAATGCCCAGCACCTCGCCACGCTTCACCGAGAAACTCACGTTGTCGACCAACTTCTTTCCGGTGATGACTGGATCCGACACTGAAAAGTTCTCGACCGCGAACACGACCTCACCCTGTTCGTGGTCCATCACCGGGAAAATGTCTCCCACCTCGCGGCCCACCATACTCGCGATAATCCGCGGCTCCGTCCAGGCGCTAGTGGGGTTCGTGCCGACGGTCTTGCCGTCGCGCAGCACGCTAATCTGATCGCTGATCCGCAACACCTCGTTCAGCTTGTGGGAGATGTAAATCATGCCAACGCCCCGGTCGCGCAGTTTGTTGAGAATTACAAAGAGCGTTTCGACTTCACTGTCGGTCAGGGCCGCGGTAGGTTCGTCCAGCACCAGAATACTGGCGTTGTGCGACAACGCCTTAGCGATTTCAACGAGTTGCTGTTGGCCGATGCCGAGACTGCGAATGGCTACGTGTGGATCAATTTGCAGATTGAGATCCAGGAGCAATTCGCGCGCGCGCCGGTAAAGTTCTTCCCAGCGAATGACGCCGAAACGACGCGGCTCACGTCCCAGAAAAATATTTTCGCCAACGGTCATCTCCCGGACCAGGGAGAGTTCCTGATAGATGACGGCAATGCCGGCTTTTTCGGCGTCGCGCACGCTGCTGAATTTCTGTTCCGTCCCCGAGATGAAAATCTCTCCGCCGTACTGCGGGTGAGGATAGACACCGCCGAGAACCTTCATGAGGGTCGACTTACCCGCGCCGTTTTCCCCGACGAGCGCATGAATCTCACCCGGACGGAGCGCCAGGCTAACGCCGTCAAGCGCGCGCACGCCGGGAAAGCTCTTGGTGATGTTGCGCATCTCCAGAAAAGAATTCTGGAGTTCCGGGTCTGGAGTCTCGAGTCTCGTCATAATTTGGCTGAGCACAGTTGCTGCTCGCAGTGAGCTTATAAATCCCGCGTGTGACTTTTCGGGACTACCGCCACACTCGAATTTCTTCGAGACGTTTGGACGTTGGCACTCCGAGACACCAGTCGCGACTTCTGACTTATGGTTTAGGACATTTTTCCGGCGGCAGGCCGGCACAAATCTCTTCAATCGTGTGGTAACCATCTTTTACTATCGTCGTCAAAAGATTGTTCCGATCCACGGCCGCGGGCTCGAGCAGTATTGCCGGCACCTTCTTGAAGGCGTTATCGATCGTGTCGGTGGTCGCGACTGTTTCCCCGCGCGCCAATTTCGCCGCCGCATCAACCGCGCCGTACGCCAGCGGCTGGATGGGTTTGTAGATCGTCATGGTTTGCTTTCCTTCGACGATCAATTTCAGCGACGCCAGGTCACCATCCTGACCCGAAACTAAAACCTTGCCGGCGAGATGCTGGCCCTCAAGCGCCTGGACCGCTCCCCGGGCCGTACCGTCGTTGGACGCGACCACCGCATCGACCTGATTGTTCGTACGGGTCAAAGCGTTCTCGACGATATTCAACGCCGCACTCGCCTGCCATTCTTTCGCGTATTCATCTGCGACGATCTTGACGTCGCCGCGATCAACTGCCGGCTTGAGCACGTTCATCTGCCCCTGGTGCAACAGCAAGGCGTTGTTATCGGTCGGTGAACCGCCGACGATTACGAAGTTAGCCGGCTTCTTATTCACGTGATCAAGTAAGTACTGGGCCTGCATCTCGCCCATCTTTACGACCTGGTGCGAGATGTAAAGGTCCACGTCGGCATTCTTGATCAAACGATCGTAAGAAATCACCGGGACGCCCTGCCGATGCGCGGCCTCCACAATCGAAGCGGCAATCTCGCCGTTATGCGGCGCGACGATTAACACGTCCACGCCTTGCGTCAGCATGTTTTCGGCCTGCTTGATCTGTTCGCTGTCGCTGCCGTTAGCGACCTGCACGTTTACTGAGGCGCCTATTTCCTTAGCATGTTTCTCAACCAGGTCCCGGTCGCGTTGCCAACGCTCTTCTTTGACCGTGTCCATGGAAAACCCAATCTTGATCGGATCGTTGGGCCCTTTCTTCTTTCTGGCGCTGCCGTCGTTTGTTTTGCTGCCAGAGACACAGGCGCCACTGACCAGCGCCGCGAGAACCAGAAGGAACGTCAGGATTGAAAGTCGCATTGAATACTGTTCTCCCTTATCGGATAGGTTTATCAACACTAAAGGCCGCGTTAATTGTCTTGCTCGATTTTGGGCGTCAGCTTAGCAGAGTCTGACCCAGAATTAAATTGAAGTTTTCGCTTTTTGATGTTATTAATTCAGTATCGTGTGTGTACTGGCGCACATACAAATCCCTTCCCCCAACGTAGTGTTCCTAATCGTTTCGTCCCATCGGAAGTAATCGTCATTTTTTTTGCGAAGTTCTTCGTCCCGTTGGCTTCTTTTTACGTTACCGCGGTGGGCCATAGTCATAACTTAAAACTCAAGCGGCCTCAGGAGGGCCTTTCAATGAGCCGAACCATAAATGTTTGGGTCCGCATTGTGATGTGCGGGCTCTTCTGTGTGCTGGGAACCGCTACCGCAAGCGCGCAGTTCCGGGCCAGTGTGCAGGGAACCGTGACGGATGCGAGCGGCGGGCTCGTGCCTGATGCCACTGTGAAGCTGACGAGTAACGAAACCGGACGAGTTCAGGAAGTGAAAACCAGCGCCGACGGGTTTTACCGGCTCAGTGAGCTTTCGCCCGGTAATTATACGCTGTCGGTCGAAAAGGCAGGGTTTAAGAAAGCCACAGTCGATCAACTCGCCATTAGCGCCGAGAGTTCGCAGGGTCTCGACCTTGTGCTTACCACCGGTGAAGTAAGCGAAACGGTGACGGTAACCAGCGATGGACCAGCGCAACTCGAAACCGAAAACGCGAACATCGATAAAGGCATTACCACGCAGGAGATTCGCCGCCTGCCGCAATTCGGCCGCGATCCTTACGAGCTCTTGAGACTCACGCCCGGTGTCTTCGGCGACGCCGCACGCGGCGGTGCCGGCGGCGCCACGGGACTGCCAAACGGCACGGGACCGGGTGGTTCGAACAACTCGATCTTTCAAGTCGAGAACCAGCCGCAGATCACCGCTAACGGCCAGCGTGTCTCAGCTAACAGCTTCCAAATCGACGGCGTCAGTGTTAACAGCTTGACTCATGGCGGCGCGGCCGTCGTCACGCCTAACCAGGAATCAGTCAAGGAAGTCAGCGTCTTATCTTCAACTTATTCGGCGGAAGATGGTCGCAACTCCGGCGCGCAGGTCAAGGTGGTTTCGCAGAATGGCACCAACGACTTCCACGGCAGTCTCTTCATAAAGGCCAACGATCCGCGCTGGAACGCTTTCAACAAGTACGGCCCAGGCTTTGGCAGCGCCGGACCCGAACGCGTCAATCAACGCTACAAACAGTTTGGTGGCTCGATCGGTGGTCCATTGCCGCTGCCGCGTTTCGGTGAGGGCGGCCGCTCCACCATTGGCGGTCGCGACAAATCGTTCTTCTTCTTTTCTTACGAGGGTCTGCGCAGTAACTCTACCGGCAGCCTGGTCACTTATGTGGAGACGCCCGAGTATCGCGCGCGCGTCCAGGCGTTGCGACCAAACAGCATCGTCTCGCGCATCCTGGGTTCGGCGGGTATCGCCCCACGCGTTACGGCAGTGTTGCCGCAAAACTGCGGCGCGTTCAATAACGACCCGACGCGTTGTCGCGTGGTTGGCAATGGGCTCGACATCGGTTCGCCCGCGGGGGCAACCGGACAATACGTCAGTTTCGGCAACTTGATGGGTGGCGGCTTTGACGGCATTCCCGATATTCAACGCGTCCTGGTTGCCTTGCCTAATAGTGTCAAGGCCAACCAGTACAACCTGCGGCTCGACTTCAAGCCGACGCAAAACGATCAGATCGCCCTCAGCGGCTATCTCACGAAGAGCGACACCACCAGCGCCGACGCCGGATCGGGCGGCCGGCCCGGGAGCGACATTCGCACCATCCCGACCAACAGCGCGGCGACGTTTACCTACATACGTACGCTCTCGAACTCGATGGTCAACGAGGCCCGCTTCAACTTCACCCGGTTTGCTTACGACGAAGTGCAGTCCGCGCAGGACACCAACTTCGGCATTCCGCGCATCGAGATCGAAACGCTGCCATTCGATCGCATCAGGTTCGGCGCGCCGCAGGCTGAAACGACGCCCGGTATCTTCGCGGAAAACCAATTTGAGTTTCGCGATGTGCTCAACGTCGTGCGCGGCAACATGGGTTGGAAGTTTGGCGGCGAGCGACGCTGGGAACACAACAACGACAATCTCAACGGTGGCTCGCGTCCGCTTTACACTTTTGCCGGTTTGTTCAACTTCGCCAACGATACGCCGCTCTTCTACCAAATCAACGCCGATCCGCGTACCGGTGGACCAGCAAACGCCAAACGCGCGTTCCGCTCAAACTACTACGGTCTCTTCGGCCAGAACGATTGGAAAGTGCGACCAAACGTAACGATAAACCTCGGCTTACGTTGGGAGTACTTCTCGCCGCTGTCGGAGAAAGACGGCACGCTGAGCAACATCATCTTTGGTTCAAACGGCCTGCAGAACGCCAAGATCCAAGTGGTTGATAGACTAAGCAATCCCGATAGGAACAACTTCTCTCCGCGCGTCGGGTTCGCATATAGCCCCAACTTCGGCGAGTCATTCGGCGGTTTGCTGAACGAGAATCGCGCCGTTATTCGCGGCGGCTTCGGGGTCTCTTATGACCGCACACCGAACGTGCTGTTCGCCAACTCGCGCGGCAACCCGCCGTTCTTCGCGCGTTATCAAATTTGCTGCGGCACGTCAGCCAGCGACTTCAGCACGCCCTTCAACGGCGGCCAGATTCTCTACGCGCTCGGCTCGAGCAACTCGCCCTTCAGTTATCCGGCTAACCCGGCGCTCGCCGTCGGTATTAACCCGGCGACCGGCTCCGCGGCCGGAGGCTCCGTCGAAATCTACGGCGCGCAACCCAACACTCCTAACCCATATGTTTACACTTACTCGCTGGAAGGCCAGTACAACCTCGGTCGCAACTATGTCGCTGACGTGGGCTATCAGGGTAGTTCGTCACACAAGTTGATCCGCCTGGTTAACCAAAACTTTCTCTATCCAAACAACCCGGCGTTCTTTGCGGTTTACATTCCGCAGGCTGACGTTAACGCCAACTACAACGGCTTGAACGCGCGCCTCTCGAGACGGTTTGCGCAAGGTTACCAGTTTGACGTGAACTATCGTTGGGCCAAGAGCATTGACACGCTCTCGAATGAGGGTCCGGGCGCGGAGACTAATCAAACCTTTCCGCAAGACCTGCACACCGAGCGTGGTCCGTCGGACTACGACGTGCGCCATTCGCTCACCAGTTCCGGCTTGTGGGACTTGCCGTTCTTCAGCAACCACCAGACAACCGCGGGCAAGATTTTGGGTGGCTGGCAGTTGAGCGGAATCATGACCTGGCACACCGGCTTTCCCTGGACGCCCAAGACCGGCAACTGCGTGACCACGCCGGGTGGTCCAGGTCTCTGTCCTTCGCGACCGTTGGGATATTTTGGCGGCGTACTCGCTGACACTTCCAACGACGCATTCATCAACGGAATCTTTCCGGGAAACGGTAACCCGGTAACGAACTCGAACGGCACCGTTACGACGCGCTACTTCGTGCTTACCGATCCACGCAATCCCGGTCGCTTCCCCGGTATCGGTCGCAACTCCTTCCGCGGTCCGCGCTACTTCAGCGTCGATATGACCGTCGGCAAGAAAACCGGACTGCCGGGTTTCATGGGCGAAGGCGCGTCACTGGATCTGCGCGCGAACTTCTTCAATGCTTTCAACAACCTGAATCTGGCGCCGTTCCGGTTCTTTGCGGCCAACATCGAGAGTCCTGACTTTGGTAAGGCGGAACGCGGACTCGCCGGTCGCGTGATCGAATTGCAAGCGCGTTTTAGTTTTTAGTGAAGCGCGCCGGAGGAAAGCAAATACGCAAACTAACAGTTTGCTTTACTTGTCTGACGCAAACTAACAGTTTGCTTTACGAGGGAGTGGCGGACGGTTCGGGGTTTTCCAGTTCCGTTTCATCGTCCGCTTGGGGCTTCGCTTTCCGTTCCGCCTCGAGTTGTTTGAAGACTAGCAATTCCGCAGCGGCGGCTTCCTTCTGGTTCAAGCGCGACAGCGCCAGGAATAGCTGATAGTGGACACTCGGGTTTTGCGGTTTGAGCGTCGCTGCGTTGCGCAGTAACGGCAGTGCCTGGGCATATCGTTTTGCTTTCACCAGGAGACGACCGAGGTCGTAGCTTGCATAGAAGTGCCGGCTGTTAATCGCAAGCGCACCGCGCAAAACCTTTTCGGCTTCCATGGCACGGTCTTGTTCCCCGAGGATGAACCCGAGTTGCGCGAGCGCGTCAGCGTTTCCCGGTTGTAACCCGAGCGAGGCGCGCAACTCAGCTTCGGCAAGTTGATAATCAGCGCGCGCACGTGCGGCAATCCCGACAAAGTAGTGCGCTTCCGCGAGCTTGGGGAAGCGCTCGACGCCGCGCCGAAAAACTGCCAGCGCTTTATCCGCATACCCCAGTTGCACGTAAGCACCGCCGAGCCGCGCGTAATAAACAAACTTGGCCGCGTCCTGATCCAGAGCGCGCTGATAAAACTCCAGGGAGGCTTCGGCGCGCCGGTTCTTTCTCAGCGCTTCGCCTAACATGAAGTTGGCCTCGGGAAAGTTTGGTCGCAGCTGCACGGCGCGGTCCCAGAAGTCGGCAGCCGCTTCGGGCTGTTTCCGTTCCCACTGAATCAAGCCGAGATAATAGAGCGGCTCGGCTGCGCCCGGCGCGAGTGTGGCCGCGGTTTGCAAGGCCGTCGCGGCTTCGTCGTAACGCTTGAGCTGATAGAGAGCGACGCCAAGGTTGAAGCGAAGCGGATACACGTCTCCCACCAACGTGCCCGCCCGTTCGAGTAAAGGTATTGCCAACGCATAGTCACCGCGAGTTGCATATTGCAATCCCAGGTTGAGAGTTGCTTGCGGATGATCGGGAACTTTCTGTAACACGGATCGGAACGCAGCGATTGCCTCAGTGGCGCGTCCGGTACGCGCCAGCAATACTCCCAGATTTGCGAGCGCGGGAGTCAAGGCGGGATTCAAACGCAGCGCCGCACGATATTCCGCCTCGGCGGATCTGAATTCTCCGCGCTGGTCCAGAACTATGCCGAGCAGGTTGTGTGCGTCGGCGTTACCCGGCGCCCCGTGCAAGAGTTGTCGCAGAATGGGCTCCGCGTCATTGGGTCGTCCCTGTTGGAGCAGTGAGGCCGCCGCGCGTATTTGCGCACCGATCGCGTTGGGCGACTGGATCGGTTCAGGTACACCTCGCTCCGGCGTTTGCGAATATAACGGAAACGAGGCGAACATCACCGCCGCGTTGATTAACACAAACAGCAAGTAAAACTGACGACTGTGCGGAGAACCACGATTCATAGCGTACGAAATTTAATGAAGACGAGGTATCTTAACGCTAACGCGCGCACAAGGGCAGCACTAGCTGTTATCCTGCGCCAGACTTTTCTTGTCCTTCGCGCTCTTTGCGGGGATCGTTTAAACGCC
>JAVEEA010000023.1 GCA_030840675.1 Pyrinomonadaceae bacterium | reverse complement strand
TGCGGCAACGCTTTGGCAAACCCAACCTGATACTGGATTAAAGAAGCGCTGTATTTGGAACCCGTGCGCGATCAGACACGTTCTAAGAGCATCGTCTCTTGGTGTTAGTCTCTGCGTTCACTCGGCGTCCTCTGCGACTCCGCGGTTAGCGTAGTCGGCCTGAAATTACCGCCAAGTCGCAGTCAGAAGCAGAGAAGAACGGCAATTGAGCCCCACTCTAAAAGTCAGTGCGTTGACAAGGAAAAATGTCTTTGTTAGCTTGAGCCACTAAATTTTACCGAGTGCAATCTTTCCTAAATGGAGTGTTCGACAACCCCTGTTCATGCTCAATTCAATAACCGTTCAGCTCCGCGCGCGTTCCCGACTTCTCCCCTTGACCTTAATGCTGGTCGCGACTTTTGCCGGCGGCTGTTCTCTGTTTGGCACTCATAAGAAGGTCCAGGTTCCGCAACTCCTGACACCGCTGCGAGAAACTGGCAGGGCGCAGTTGATTACTGAAGTCAACCGGCTCGCCTCGGTTCGCTCGCTTCACGGAAAAGTTGACATCATTTTTGAGGACACGTCGTTTGCGGAGTCTGGCATCGCGGAAAAATATCGCCAGGCTGATGGCCAGCTTACGCTGCAAAAGCCCGGCAATATCTATTTGATTATTCAGGTGCCCTTTATCGCGAAAGACATCGCGCAGATGACCTCCAATGGCGAGACGTTTCGCGTGGCGGTGTTGCAGGGTGACGACAAGTACCGGCGTTTCGTGAAAGGCACGAACAGTGCGACCTACGAAAAACTCGATATCGACGGCCAATCGCAGGATAACGCAAAGTCAAAAAAAGGCCTGATGAACGCGAAGGAGACCGTTAACGCGCTCTCCAACTTGCGACCCCAGCATCTCACCGACGCACTCATGATTAGCTCCATTCCTGAAACGGCCCAAAGCGGATTGGGCTACGCGCGCAGCGAATACTATCAGGAGGAGCCCGATACTCGGCCGCGTGCAAAAGTGGGCTCGCGGGTGGTGCGCGGCTATTACCTGCTCGATGAATTTTCGCAACCGAGTGGCGGCGAGGCTCGCCTGCTGCGCCGCTTCTGGTTCGATCGGGTAAGCGGTATTCGTTTGGCACGCATCCAGTCGTTTGACCCACAGGGCCTCTTGATTACCGACGTTGCTTACTGGGATGAGAAGCCGTTTGGTGAGTCGGGTCAAGTCCAATTGCCTTCCCGCATTGAAATCACGCGTCCCCACGACCATTACAAATTGAGCATCGCCTACCAGAGTCCGGAGGTGGTTGAAGTCAATCGCGAATTCAATCCGGAAGCATTTGTACTGGAAAATCGCTGGCAACTTCCCGACGTCGATCTGGACGCTCGGCAGCGTGCGCAAGGCGTTCCGACTCCCTGACAGCTTTCCTGCTGTTGGCTATTGAAGCTCTGCCTGTATTAACATCTGAACCTGCCGCGACAGTCTGCTCCCGCGGATTGGGTGATCCCAATTAGACAGTCGAACTTGTAACTGCTGATGAGAACTATTCTAAAGGCCGAGAACCTTGTTAAGACATATCGCGTGGGCAAAGTTGACGTGCCGGCGTTGCGGGGAGTTTCGCTCGAAGTCGAGGAGGGCGAGTTTGTCGCGATCATGGGACCGTCAGGCTGCGGCAAATCGACCATGCTCCATTTGCTCGGCGGACTTTTGACGCCGACCACGGGACGCATAGTTCTTGATGGGGAAGATTTGACGGCCGCTTCCGACGCGAAGCGTACCGACATTCGGCGCCGCAAGATCGGGTTCGTCTTTCAACGCTTCAATCTTTTCCCGACGCTCACCGCTGAAGGAAATCTCAGGTTGGCCGAACGCATCCACGGCAACGGCGGCGAAGATCCGCAACGTCGTCGCGAGGTGCTCAAACTGCTCGGCCTCGAAGACAAGCTTCATCACAAGCCGCTTGAACTGTCGGGCGGTGAACAGCAGCGCGTCGCACTCGCGCGCGCGGTGGTCACGCGACCGGCGATCGTTCTGGCTGACGAACCCACGGGTAACCTCGACTCTGAAAATTCCGCGCTCGTACTCAACATGTTTCAGGAGCTCAATTACCGCTTCAATCAAACCATTGTCATGATCACTCATAACCCGGAAGCCGCAGCAATGTGCCGACATATAGTGCAAATGCGCGACGGTCACATCGTGGAACCTGCCGCCAGTATTCAGTTGTAAGCTGTTAACCTATTGATTTACAGGACCTCAGGCCCACGCTAGAATGCCATGTGTGCCGAAGTTTGCTGGCGCATCACTTGCTAGTGAACCACCCCGAGAGGCCCGGACCGCTTGA
The DNA here is from genome assembly GCA_030840675.1 of Pyrinomonadaceae bacterium. Lineage (GTDB taxonomy): Bacteria > Acidobacteriota > Blastocatellia > Pyrinomonadales > Pyrinomonadaceae > PSRF01. The sequence continues at coordinate 19,784 of JAVEEA010000023.1, read as the reverse complement.
TGAACGTCCTACAAAAGCTGTTCTTTTGGAATTACGCCAGAAACACCTGGCAATGGGACATCCTGTGCGTTGTCATTCTAATTTTCATCTTTCTGACCCCAAAAAGCTGGTTTGAAAACAGCGAACGGCGCGGCTCTCCGGCGCATCAAAGCTCGGTCGCCGCCACAGTACTTGTCGGCCCGGAAGCTATTGAAAACGCGGAGGATAAGCAGCAGGTGCAACAGGTCGTACGGCGGCTAAGCGGGCGCAACGACTTTGAGGTTCTTGGGGTCCGAAAGATGACCGACCCCTATGGAAAAACCCGCGGGTATGAGGTTGACATACGTTAGCCATCCCTTATAATTGCCGTTTTTTGGGACCCCCGAGAGTTTTTTGGTCTCAGTAATTCGAGGTAGTTCTTTTAAAGCAGTGAGGAGTTTTTATGAAGAGATTAGTTCCCCTAAGTCTTCTACTAGTATTACTGGCAGGTGTTTCGATCATCAGTTCCCCCGCAGCCACTAACGGACAGAGTGCGGGCTTGGTGAGTTCGGTTTTGAACCGAATGGAGCGCAATCGTCAGTCGTTGAGATCGCTCAAAGCGAGCCTCACGATGGAGAAGTACAACGCGCAGCTTCGTGATAAGGACAATTACACGGGCTGGGTGTTGTATGTTCCCGGCAGCGGCCGTGATGCTTCGGTGCGTATCGAGTGGCAAAAACCGCAGCATGAGATTCTGGCGGTTTCCAAAGGTCAGTATCAATTGTTTCGTCCGCGTCTGAACCAGGTGATGGTTGGCAAGTCTGGTTCGGTGAAGGGCGGAGCGGGCGCCAGCGGAGTGCTGGACATGATGAACATGTCCAAGGCGCAACTGGAAGCTAAGTTTCAACCGGTGCAAGACGTTCGTGAAGAAACCTTGTGGGGTGGCGTGGGGACGATCCATTTAACCCTGGTGCCGAAGGGCAACGCGAATTTCAAGTACGCGGAAATTTGGGTTGACTCCGCCGGTATGCCGGTGCAGACGAAGATCGTCGAGAAGAATGGTGACGCGACCACGATGCGACTGAGCGGAATGGAACGAAACCTGAAAATTTCTTCAGAAGAGTTTAGTCTTAAACTGGATTCCAGCGTGAAGGTCGTTAAGGGCTAACGCAAGTCGAAGCTATTCGGAAGAGGGCTCTGAACTTTCAGCTCAGAGTCCTTTTTCATTTGGCAAGCGCAGCGACGCATCCTACCGGGTTGCGTTTCACGGCAGCTCTCGCCTATCCTTCGAAATCAATTCAGACCGACGAGCCAATGTTAGTCAAGCAGTCTCCAAATGCGTAAAAGTTCATTCGTTAAGCTAAAATTGCGTCACGCGAGCTTTATCAGCCGGGCTCTGGTTTCGTCACGCCATCCGGTGCTCGCGCATCTGATTCCGATGCGGCGTTGTAATCTTGCTTGTGGTTACTGCAACGAGTATGACCATACGTCGTCGCCGGTGCCGCTCGACGTTATCAAACGCAGACTGGACAAACTGGCAGACCTGAGAACCTCGATCGTTACCATTTCCGGCGGCGAACCGATGATGCACCCGGAGTTGGACGAAATAATTCATCACATTCGCCAGCGCGGCATGATCGCCGGGCTCATTTCCAATGGTTATTACTTCACGCCGGAACGTATCAAGCGACTGAACAAAGCCGGCCTCGAACATTTGCAGATCAGCATCGACAACGTCGAACCCGACGCGGTTTCGCGCAAGAGTCTGCGCGTCCTGGAAAAGAAACTGCGGTACCTCTCCGAGCACGCGGATTTTCACGTGAATATCAATTCCGTGATTGGGGGCGGCATCATGAATCCTGACGATGCCTTAACCGTCGCGCGACGTGCGGTTGAACTAAAATTTTCGACGACTGTCGGCGTGATCCACGATGATGACGGCGTGCTAAAACCGCTTTCGGCGAAAGAGAAAGACGTCTTCCAGCAAGTGAAGAAGCTGGGCAACAAAGACCACGCGCGGCTTAACTGGTTCCAGGACAGCATCGCGGAAGGCAAACCTTACCAGTGGCGCTGCCGAGCGGGCGCGCGCTACCTCTACATCTGCGAAGACGGGCTGGTCCATTGGTGTTCGCAGCAACGCGGCTATCCGGGCATTCCGCTCGAGGAATACACGATGGCCGACTTTGATCGCGAGTACAAGACGGAGAAGTGGTGTGCGCCAACCTGCACCTTGCAATGCGTGCATCAGGTCGGCATCCTCGATAACTGGCGCGATCCCCAGGAAGCGCCGGGCGCAAACAGGGCGACCGGTTCCCTCAAAGACACCATCCACGAAGTACTGCGCGCTGAGTAAATAACTGCTAACCCTCACAGCCTTGGATAACTGTTCTCGCTCCTTTCCGACCCTAAGCAACAGTCTGGTGCATGTCTCCGGCGACGGTGAACAACGTTACGGAACTCGAGAGTCCCAGGCCTGAAAGTCTGCCGGCCATGACCACGATCATTTCCCCGCGTTCGACGGCGCCGTTTTCCAGCAACGTTCTTTCGCCGACGCGCAACATCTCTTCAGTTGTACCCGCATGCGGCGTCAGCAGCGACTCAACCCCCCAGATCAAAGCGAGTTCATTCCTGACCTCCTCAGAGTTTGTCAGCGCAATGATGCGTTGTTCGGGACGCAACGCCGACAGGCGTCGAGCCATCAACCCTGACTCAGTCAACACGGCGGTCACTCGCGTGCCCATTTCTTCCGCCGCGAAAGCGGCGGCCTCGCAAAGCGCGCGACTAACCCGGCCCGACTGACGTCCGGCCCATTTGCTGGCCCTATCCAACTCCGGTCCCCGGCCCGCTTCCGCTGACTCGATAATGCGACACATCGTCTCGACCGCCGCCACCGGATAGTCGCCACTCGCGGTTTCATTGGAGAGCATCACGGCGTCACTTCCGTCCCAGACAGCGTTCGCAACGTCGGAGGCCTCGGCGCGCGTCGGTCTGGGATTGGTTACCATCGATTGCAGCATCTGCGTTGCAGTGATGACCATCTTTCCGGCTTCCAGCGCTTTCGCAATGATCCTTTTTTGATAAACCGGAACCAGCTCGACGCTCGTCTCCACGCCCAAATCACCGCGCGCTACCATCACCGCGTCCGCCGTCGCGATGATTTCATCGAGATGGTCGATCGCTTCGGCCTTTTCGATCTTGGCGACCAGCGGCGCCCGTCCGCCTGCTTCTCTAATCAGCGTCTGCGCACGCGAACAGTCTTCGGCGGTGCGCACAAAAGACAGCGCAATGTAATCAACATTCTGTCCGACGGCCCACTTGAGATCGTCGAGATCTTTTTGCGTCAGTGAATCGATCGGCAAAGCGACGCCCGGCAGATTGATACCTTTGCGTTCGCCGAGCAGGCCGCCGTTGATTACCCGACAGACTACCTCCGTACGCGTCGTCACCTCGACCACCAGGGCGATGGCGCCGTCATCCAGCAGCAGCCGCGTACCCGGCTCGACTACACGCGGAAGGTCCGGATAGTTGGTGGCGACGCGTTTGTCATCGCCCAGGATGTCCTGCGTCGTCAACGTAAAGATTTCGCCCGCCACCAGCGTGACCGGTTTGCTGTCTTTGAGTTGCCGGGTGCGAATCTTTGGTCCGGAAAGATCGACCAGCACCGCCAGGGGACGATTTAGTTTTGCGGCCACGGCACGCGCGCGCGCGATGTCTTCCGTTTTCTCCTCCTGAGTCCCGTGAGACATATTGATCCGGACGCCGTTTGCGCCCGCACGCAACAGATTCTCCAATACGTTCGGGTCACGCGAAGCCGGACCCAGAGTTGCTAGAATTTTCGCTTTACTCATTTCACTTTCGCTTCACTCAGTAACGCAAACTGTTAGTTTGCGGATCGTAACAAGCCACTTGCCGTTGGTGCATTCAATACAAACCTGGGACGAGCGCTGCTACACGTTGCGCGTAAACTTCAAACTCTTCACCAAACGCCTCGCGCAAAAGTTTTTCTTCGCTGCGTAAGCGAATGATCGTGCCCAACATAAACACCACCAGCGCGGCGACGAGCGACTGCCAGCGACTGATTGCCAAGCCGGTTGCTGTCAACATTCCCAGCATGGCGGTGTATATCGGATGGCGTACGTAAGCATAAGGCCCGCTGGTCGCGAGCTTATGTCCCTCAACCAGACGCGCTGTCAAGCTCCACTCTTTGCCCAAAGTTTTTACAGCTGCGATGACTAACCAAACACTGGCTGCCGCCACAACCATTGCGATGACACTCCCGACCACGCTCAAAGCTTCCCGCAAACTACTGCCGGAAATGATGGGAGTTAAAAATTCGCGATGCACCGACCAAACTATTGCGTAGCTCAAGCCCTGCAACGCCAAGCCAACGAGGGAACCACGGTTACGCTTCTGATCAGGCGGACTTGGCGGTTTCCTGCGCCAAACAAAACTGCCCGCAAAGGCAAACCAACATAACATCACCCACACAAAAACCAGAGTGGGCAGAAACCTTAAGATGCTTGTCATGAAACCTCTCCCGCCTGCTCCTCCAGCCGCCGGCGTCGCTTGCCCATTATCATCCCATTAACAGTCATGACCACGGGCGTCAACAGGTACGCCATGCCGGCGAGTCCCGCGCGCGCCGCACCGCCGACGACTACGATCAATAGCGATAGCAGGGCGATGCTGCAGTTGAGCGCGCTCTCCTGAATGCTTTCGCGGGTATCAAAACGTTCGAGCTCGTTCAGTTCCAGCACCGCGCGGTTGCGATATGCGTGCGAGAAGAGCAGCACGAAAACTCCAAACACAGCCAGATAGCCCAGGTTGAAAATTACCATCAGGCTCGCCATTTGATCGTAACTTTCGATCATGGGTACGACGTTTCCGTTTGGCAAATGGACTTCGCCGTGTCCGCCGGTGAACCTGTCAATGAGAAACGAGAACAAAAATTTTAGCGGGTAGACGTAGAAAAGCACGACGAACAACAGCGCCGCGTTGAGGAAGACGGTGGTCGTGTCCTCCAGACCGTACCGTCGAAAAAACTTGTACTGGTTGAACCAGACAGCAAAGAGCAGCAGAAAGCTAACCAAAAAAGCGCCAAAGCCGTGCATCGTTTGCGCCAGCTCGGTAAAGGTTTTCGGCACCTCCAGGGAAACGACCAGCAACGTGATCGCAAAGGCGAACACCGCATCACTCAAACCTTCAATGCGCGAGAGTTCATGACTGCGCCAGCGAAAACTTCCGCCGTGTCCGATGTCGTTCGCAATTAGCTTTTCTCTGATCATCAGCGCTCCCTTGAGGTTTGCAGTCCAATCCGCCGCACGACCGTTTACTGTTTGCTGTTTACCAAGACGGCCGCGGCCACCACCTTCTCCAATTCGACGCCAGCAGTTTCATCATAGCCAACAAACCTCCGCAGCGGCTGTCCCTCGCGGCTGAAGACGAATGTTTGCGGAATAGTTTGATTGTCAGCCAGGAAAAGGTCCGTCATTGCCTTGTCCGGAAAACCAAGTGAATACTTAATCTGAAGATCTCTCGCGAAGCCGGCAACTTTCACCCGGTCATCCGGGCCGCCAACATTGAGTCCGACAACGGCGAGTTGCGGTCCATAGTTTTCCGCAAGCGCGTTCAGGCGCGGAATACTCTGGCGACAAGGCACGCACCAGGTTGCGTAAAAATCCAACACCAGTACCTTCCCGCGAAAGTCGCGAGGCGTGGCGTGCTCGCCCTTGCTGTCAATCCAACCGAATGACGTTTGCGGATCAAGTGACGGCATGGGCAGACTCACGCTCCGCGGACCCGCCAACACGGGGGTCTCTGGCTTGTTTTGTTTTCGGTCCGCGCAGCCGTGCAAGCTGAACCCGAAGACGGCAACGGCAAGAAACGCGCGCGCTAATTGTTTCAACAGAAAAAGTTGTGATTTGCTCAAGTGCAAATATTCTACACGCACCTTCGGACACACTCCCAATCCGCTTCTTTACGATTCTACCCGTTGCCATTTACGATTCACGCATGAACGAATTTCCCCAAACCGAACGCTCAACACTGAAGCGTTTGCCCAAACGCGGCGTCTACGACCGTGAACTGGTTTATCAAATTCTTGACGAAGGATTTGTTTGCCACGTCAGCTTCGTGTGGGACGGCCAGCCGTTCGTGATTCCGACCGGATACGCGCGTGCCGGTGATCAACTCTACATTCATGGTTCGCAACTCAGTCGCATGCTGCGCACGCTCGCGCAGGGCATTGAGGTCTGCATCGCCGTCACCCTGGTCGACGGTCTGGTGTTAGCGCGTTCCGCGTTTCATCACTCGTTGAATTATCGTTCGGCGGTAATCTTCGGTCGCGCCGCAATTGTCGCGGAGCGCGCGCCAAAGCTGGCGGCGTTACTCGCGTTTTCTGAACAGGTGCTGCCGGGCAGATGGCACGACGTGCGCGAGCCAACGGAAGCGGAACTCAAGGCGACCACCGTATTGGCCGTGCCGCTCGACGAGGTTTCGGCGAAAGTGCGGTCCGGTCCGCCAATCGATGATGAAGCGGACTATGCAATGGATGTCTGGGCTGGCGTGCTGCCTTTGAAACTCGCGGCCGGCGAACCGGTCAGTGATCCACGCTTGCCGGAAACAATCCCGCCACCCGCCTACACCGCCAGCTACCGGCGAGAAAAATCTTGAACAATTCCACGGCGCGCAAACCATATCTCGGGCCGGCGCTAGCGATCGCCACAGCATTTTTCGGAGCGGCGATCGTACTTCACTTCGAGGGACGTCTCTGGATTTGCGCCTGCGGGCGAGTACAGCTCTGGGCTGGCCAGGTTTGCAGTGCTGACAACTCACAACACCTCTTCGACCCTTACAGTTTTACTCACGTCCTGCACGGCTTCATGTTCTTCTGGTTGCTTGCCTGGCTTTGGCCGCGCCGCGACCGTAGTTGGCAATTGACGCTGGCGGTAGCAATCGAAGCCTTGTGGGAAGTTTTTGAAAATACGAACTTCATCATTAATCGTTACCGATCGGAGACGGCCGCTCTCGGCTACAACGGCGACACCGTGGTCAACTCCGGCGGCGATATTCTTTGTTGTGTGATTGGTTTCCTGATTGCGCGACAACTCGGCCTGCGCCGCTCGCTAATCGTGTTCGCCGTCCTCGAACTAATCCTGCTTGTTTGGATCCGCGATAGTCTGTTGCTGGAGATTGTCATGCTGGTGGTCCCGATCGATGCGATTCGGTCCCTGCAGCTGTGCCGCTAGGATAGTTGTCGTAGCTCACCTAATTTCATCGAATGGGGACTTGCCGCGAGGACGTTGCGATATCAGGAGCCGGGAACCAGACATCCTGTTCGCTCGTTAACGAGAGAAGCTGAAACCATCTGGCTCTGTCTACCGTTTCTGATTGCTGATCGTCGTTAGTTTTACGATTCTCGGTTCACCCTGTAGCATACTCTGCGCGCATGATTAATCCCGATCCTTACATTGGCCAGGTACTTGATGAAAAGTATCGCCTCGAGCGACTGCTCGGTCGTGGCGGCATGGGTGCCGTGTATCTGGCCAGTCACCTCGGCACCGAACGCTACGTCGCGCTCAAGCTGATCACGCCGCAGCTTATGCGCAACGAGGAGTTTGTCGCCCGCTTCAAACGCGAAGCCCGCGCCGCTGGACGTTTGCGTCATCCTAACGTAGTCGACGTTACCGATTTTGGTTTCGCCCACGCCGGGGAGGAAACGGTCGCCTACCTGGTGATGGAATATCTCGACGGCTGCACGCTCGGCGACGTACTAGCGGAAGAGAAACGTTTGCCGCTCGAATGGGTGGTCGACATCCTCGAGCAGGTTTGTTCCGCGGTTCACGAAGCGCATCAACAGGGCGTGGTCCATCGCGACCTGAAACCCGAAAACATCTGGCTGGAACCAAACCGGCTTGGCGGTTATCGCGTGAAGGTGCTGGACTTCGGCATCGCGAAACTTGCAGAAGCGGGCAGCGACGACGAATCAGGGGCAGCGGTGCCCGTGACAACTAAAGACCGTCCGCGCACGCAAACAGCCGCCGGCAGCGGCGCAACTGTGATTGAGCATGGTCCAACGCCGGGCGCGACCGACCCCGGCCGCCTCACGCCGGACCTGGCGCCTAACCTCGCCACACTTATTTTTTCGGACGACAGTGGGACACAGTCTCAAACTGCATTCCAGTCGGCCCATGAAACGATTGCCGAAAATTCCAACGAAGACGTAAACACGCAAGTATTCGCAACGCCTCCGGAAAAACCGGCAGGCAACCAGCTTGCGCCTGCGTCCGCCGGTGGTGACGATGACCAGACCTTGTTGTTTGGCAACCAAACTCAACAGCTGCTGAGTGACCAGCGCACCCGGCTGCGGGCTGAGACAACGCGGGGCGCTGAGTTAACGCGCGTCGGCGCAATCATGGGCACGCCCGTTTATATGTCGCCGGAACAATGCGCTGGTCACGTGCTTGATGCGCGTTCCGACATTTATAGCCTCGGCGTAATTGCTTACCAGATGCTTGCCGGCGACCCGCCTTTCGCGGGCACCACCAGCAGCGTGATGCAGGAACACATCCACGTTGCACCGCCCCATCTGCGTGAGCGAAACAAGAAGGTACCCAAGCGCGCGGCGCAGGTGGTGATGACGGCGCTGGCCAAGCGTCCCGAAGAGCGGCCGCAAACGGCGGCTGCGTTTGCGAGTGCCCTGCGCGCGCAGGCGGACGGCATCGGCTCGCTTTATCGTCGCGCGTTTGCCCTCTACAGCGAGTACTTCCCCAAGTTTTTCAAACTCTCGCTCATCGCACACCTGCCGGTTTTCGTTACCACCTTGCTCCTGATTGGCTTCGAGTTGGCCGTGAGTACTCAGCCCGAAGGCTACGGTGTGGTCCGTATTCTCTTAACTTGCGGGCTGGTGATTGCCGGGCTGCTACAGGTAGCAGCTTACTTTTTGGCGGCGGCCGCTATCTCCGGCGTCACCGCGGTCATCGTCACCCAACTGACGCTGGCGCCTTTGCGTCCGGTCGAACTGCGCCCGGCCTTTGCCTTACTCAAGCGACGCTGGCGTCCCTTTTTGAACACTGCCATTCGCGTGACCTTGCGAATCGTGATCGGTTTCATCCTCTGCCTGATTCCCGGCGTAGTCATGACAATTCGCTACGCGCTTTACGCGCCCGTGGTCTTGATGGAAGGATTGGAAAAGAAGGCCGCTATGCGTCGGGCCAGAGCGTTGGCCGCTCGTTCATGGCGTACGATCATCATAGTTTCACTGTTGCAGTTTTTGATCCCGATTGTGATCAGCGCGCTCGTCGGCAGGTTTGCCATTGTGCATGAAACTGATAGCGGCATTCATCTCACTGATCGATCAGTGAGCGGTCAGATTTATCAACAACTCACCGGCCTCGTAAACGTCTTTGTCGTACCGCTGGTTGCCATCGTGCCGGCGCTGCTCTACCTGAAGATGCGCCAGCTCGGTGGCGAACCGCTCGCCGATACGCTGGCAGAGATCGAAGATCCTGATGCACAACGCAGCGTTTGGCAGCAACGCATGCGGACGCGTTTGAGTCTCCATCCTTCACGTACCAGCAAGCAGAGTAGCCCGACGAAGTGATGAAGGACGGCTGCCGGCCCACGCAACGCCACTCAGTCCTAAAATTAACTAACTGTCCTGCACGTTGTCCCACCACTGTATGAATTTCGACGAACTCCTCGCTCTCGTCACCGCTTTCTTTCAATAAAAACTTCGAAGTCGACTAGTTTTAGTTAATGGTATGACCATTGCTAAGGGTGCTGCGGACTGAAATGTGGCCCAAGGTTCATTGGGCCGCGCCGTCCTGACGATCTCAATCGCAATGAAACCGATAAGGAGTAAAGCATGGGAGATTATAACAACGACAATCTGGGCGAAGGCGCGGCCCGACAGCGTTCGAGCCGCATGGTGACCGGACTTTTTCGAGACAGGGATGCCGCTGAGGGCGCTTACCGATCTCTGAGCAGCCGCGGATATGGGAAGGACGACGTCAATCTTTTGATGTCGGACGACACCCGCAAAAAACATTTTACCGATGCCGACACCGAGCTCGGCACCAAGGCTTGGGAAGATGCTGGTAAAGGCGCGGCGATTGGCGGCGGTGTAGGCGCCACGCTGGCTGCCATCGCCGCTATCGGCACCACCCTGGCACTGCCCGGCATTGGCTTGTTAATCGCCGGTCCCATTGCGGCCGCACTCGCAGGCGGCGGCGCCGGCGCGTTAACCGGCGGCTTGATCGGCGCACTCGTCGGCCACGGCATTCCTGAGGAACACGCCAAGGCTTACGAAAAAGGTATTCGCGAAGGCGGCATCGTGATGGGTGTCAACCCCCGTAACGATGAAGACGCCGCTTACCTCGAGAACGAATTTCGCACCAATCGTGCCGAGTCGCTCTATCGTTAATAGTTATTAAGTCACCACGGAGGACCAGAACACGATGCGACGAAACTTAACGCTCGTTTTGGTGCTTGCCCTGGCGGCGGCCTTGAGCGGCTGTGCTGCCACCGACAACACCAACAACCGAACTAACGCCAACGCCGGCAACCCTCCGCGCGAGGGAGTGGTGGAAACGAATGCCAATATTCCGGCGAATGCTAACAGCCGCACCGTCTCGTCAAACACCGCTGTTTTGACCAATGACAACGGCAATGCCAACACGGCGGGTGTTAAAACAGTAAACGGCAACCGCAACGACAACCGCAATCGCAACCGGCACTAGACCCGCAGAGGTCAACTATGAAGAGGCTCCCGTCCCAGCGGCGGCGGCCTCTTTTTTTGTTATACGGAGTTGGGTTAGCTTAGATAGCGTTCGCGGAGAATCGCGAAGTGATGCGCGGAGTGTCCGGCGATAATGTAAGCGAGCGCCCGCACCGTGACCGGATTGTCGCTCGCTATTCCGCTTCGCGACCACGCCTCTTCCGGCAGGTTGCGGAAAAGATGGAGCGTCGCCGAGCGAACAGCACTAAACTCAGCCACGTGGTCGGCCCACGCAATCCCGTCTGAACCGGCGGCGGCCACCGCGATGTTTTGATCGTAACTCGCCAGCGGTTCCGAAAACCCACGCGCAAACCACAGCGCGCGATAAGTAAAAACGCGTTCGGTGTCGTTAACGTGCGCGAGCAGTTCGCGCCTGGACCACTTGTCCGGTGCGTAACGATGCTGCGATTGCTCTTCCGAGATTCGCGAAAGAAAAGCAGTCGCCGTTTCCATTTCCCGCGCCAGTTCGCCGAGCACGTCGTCGCCGGCAACGCGATCGATGTAGGTGGCGTAGTAAGAGGCGGCTTCGTTTGGTTGTGGACGTCCTGACATGAGTGAATATTAAATGGCGAATGGTAAATAGAAAAGTCGTAAATAAGTTTTCGCGGACCTAGTTCACGCTGCATCGTGGTGGTGATTTGTGTTCTGGGAGTTTCCCAGTACAGTCCCCAGCAACGCGCGAATCTCGTCGGCGCCGGCGGCGAGCGGACTGCCGATTCGCCCGCTTGTGTCGACGACTACCGCGGTGGGCGTAACGTGCGCCCGATATTTCTCCGCCACTTCGCGCTTTTGTTGCAACAGCACCTGGCCCAACCCGTTTCTCGCCACGTTCACGAAGTTTTCCTTGATGGTGCCGAAACTAATCAGGGCAATCGTCAGTTGTTCACTGTGCGCTTCCTGCCACTCCTTGATTTCTTTGAACAACACTACGCATGGACCACAGGTGGGATTAGTAAAGATCAGCAGGAGCGGCTTGCCAGGCGCGAGCAACCGCGGCAACGAACTGGTGCCGCCTGCGTACGCCGCTAGTTCGAACGCCGGGGCAACGGAATTTAGCGGGAGGCCCAGCGGCGGAGCGGCCGCCGTCAAGGCCTGCTGCTTCTGGCGCCGATAGGAAAATACCAAACCTGCGACTATCGCCGCGCTAACCGTGAGCAGCATCAACCACTGCCACCAGCGAAGCTGGCCCAACGTTCCCAGGATATTCTCGCCCGTCCCCTCTTGCAGCTGCCACCATACGACGGCGGCCGCCAACGCAAAGACGGCGTTTCGCACGAGTGTGGGCCAACCTAACGGTCGTGAGTAAAGTTGGCCGAAGCAATGGCAATCGTGGGTGCGGCCGCGCGCGAGGCTGACACTAATGGCTGCGACAAACAGACCGAGGACTGCCAGCGCGGCGATGGCACTCGCGCCGGCAGCTTGATCGAAGAGGAGTCCCAACGCAATCGCCAGCTCGGTCAACGGCAACAGTATTGACACTGCCGGCGCCAACCATCCCGGGACGCCGAAGTTTTTCACCGCGTCGCGCGTACCGCGCGGATCAAGCAGTTTGGTAACTCCGGCGATGCTGAAGATGGTGCTGAGCGCCAGCCGCAGAAGAACGATGATCAGGTGCATTGCAGAAGCGACATCCCCGGGAACTGCCAGAAAACAAATTTGACTGGACCTGGTTAGTTTAGCGCAGATGCCTCGGGAGCTTAAACGGCCACGCTCCGGCGTAGTAATAGAAATGTTGCTGGCCTTTGGACACACCGCGACTCGACCGCCCGCAGGCAGATTCAACGATCAATTCAAGACCACTTCAACCCCGGAACTAAAACAACAGATCGAGGATTATCAATAGGACCGTGGGAGCGCCATTGCCCATATCGCCCGGTGACGTGAAACCGGGGGTCGCTATTTCGCCGGGCGCTGTTTCCGTACCGCTGGACGCGGGCGCGGGTACGCCGCATGTCGGTATGTCTGCGCCCAGAGCTAGGCCGGAGAAGGCGCACGTCAACGCGAGTGTTGCCAGGAACCGCTTCATGGTTTGATCTCCTATTTGGTTTGAGTGTTAAGACGATGCAAAAATTTCTACATCAAAGTGATTAGACCTATCTGACAAGTTTTCTTGCAAGGGTTCGGCGGTAAGACTAATATCCGTGCCGTCCGCACGATCTCTTACACTCAAATTGAAAGGCTTATCTCCCATGCAGATAACCTTACGTAAGATCGACACCTCGCACTTAACACTGAACGAAGCGGCACTATCTCGTTGTCAGAGGGCTTTGGAGCTAAGGGATCGGGGCGACTTCGATGGCGCGCAAGAGGTAATGTCGCCTCTATGGAAAGGTATCGGCCAACGCCTCGACACAAGCGGCCTTCATGCTTCCGTCGCGGCTGAGGTCTTACTATGCGTTGGCATTCTCACTGGATGGGTCGGCAGTCGAAACGAAAACGGCGACGCAGACGGAACTGCCAAAGACTTGATCACTGAAAGCATCAGGTACTTTGAATCAGTCGGAGACGTGAAGAAGGTTGCGGCGGCGCAAGCAGAACTTGCTTACTGTTACTGGCGAACAGGCGCATTAGACGAAGCTCGCGTGATGTTCACTGCGGCATTGGAAAAACTGACCGCGCCCGGTAATACGCGAGGGAACGCGCTCCTAGGATGGTCAGTCGTTGAATGGTCAGATTGCCGATATGACGACGCTCTAAAGATCCTCAACGACAACGCTCCGCTATTTAAGAAGATCAATAATCACGCGATCAGGGGCTTCTATCACAATCAGCTCGCTATGGTGCTGCGGAAGCTGACGGCTCCACAGCAGCAACAGAATAATATCAAGCGGATCATCACCGAATATCAGGAAGCCGATCACCAATTCAAGCTGGCGCACAATGCCGTGTTCCGAGCAATGGTGAAGAATAATATCGGAAACCTACTCCGCGAACTATCGCGCTTCAAAGAGGCGCACGAATATCTGAACCAGGCGAGACGTTTGACGGTCAGCGTTAGAGATAAAGTGAGAACGGCACAAGTCGATCAGACCAGAGCACATGTGCTGATCGCGCAAGGGAAATACTTGGAAGCTGAAAGAATTGCGCGACTCGCTGGTCGCAGTTTTGAAAAAGCCGGTCGCCAACGGCTCTTGCTTGACGCGCTCATCTCACGCGGGATCGCCCTTGCGCGACTCCACAAGACCGAAGGAGCACGGTTTACGTTTCAGCGGGCGATAGAAGTTGCGCAACACGTTGGCGTTCCGAAGCAAGCTGGGTTGGCCGCCCTGGCGATGATTGAGGAACTGGATGATCTTTCAATTCAGACTCTAGCGGTGGCTTATGAGCGAGCAAACGAATGGCTTGCCGATTCGCAGAGTCCTGATTTACTTCGCCGGATAAACACGGCGGCAAGCAAGCTTCTGGCAAGGCTGCAGGTTGAATTGATCACGGGAGAAGCAGCGGACGCCATCAGGAATAAGCCTTTAGACTTCGCCCAGGAACTATTGAGGTACGAACGCAAATTGATCAAACGGGCGCTTGTTCAGGTTGATGGCAGTCTCACGCGGGCTGCTGCCAATTTAAGGATGAGCTATCAGAAGCTCGGCTATATTCTGGAAACTCGTCACCAGGACTTACTCAAGGAGCGGACTCCGATCCGTCGTCGCGCACCGCCGAAAAGGCGTTAGTCAAGCTGTCAGCAATTCTTTAAACTCCGGCGTCACGTCTACAATTGCGGAACTTGCGTTGCTATGAGACCGTTTGTTCTAGTGTAGTCATCTCCAGCCTGCTTGAAACAAAGGAAGACGCGTTATGTATTGTTCAGGATGTGGTTCGCCCCTGGCGGCGGGCCTCAGCTATTGCAACCGCTGCGGTGTGTCTCTCAAGGAACGTAGTCAACCAAAGCAGACCGGTGTCATTGCCGCATTCCTGACGGCCATCACGATCATTGGCGTCAGTGGACTCGGGATCATGTTTGGCGGAGCGCTCACGCTCACCAACGAAGCCCACCTCAGGGAAGAGCTGGTGGGCTTCTTCATGTTGTTCACTTTTTTAGTGGTGATGGTGGCGGAGATTTTGCTAATTAGACAAATGTCGCGCGTTACTTCTGCTCAGCCAACCCGAGTTAGCGAAACTCCGCAAACGCCGGCGATCGCCAATGAGTTTCGCGCGCCTGCGCCACGCACGCTGGCCGAGCCGCTCGCGAGTGTCACTGAAAATACCACGCGCACGCTCGAGTACTCGCGTACGGAACCGCCTCGTTAAACGTCTGGCGCGCGCGAAAAGGAAAACGATGTGAAAAGATTTCTACCTCTGCTGCTGGTCCTGATAGCGCTGGTTTCGGCGTGTCACAGTATCCATAAACAAGTTCCGGGTTCCGGGAGAATTCAACGGGAAACTCGGGACGTGGGTCCTTTCAACTCGATCTCAACGGAAGGCGCGTTTGACCTCAAGATCGTCTGCCAGAAACCGCAACGGCTCGACATTGCAGGAGACGACAATGTGTTGCCGCTGGTCGCGACCGAGGTTTCCAACCACGTGCTTCACATCAAGAACCTGCGCGGTTACTCAACTTCTGAACCGGTCACCTTGGAAATTTCGCTGCCGGATCTCGTGGGCATTTCCGCCTCCGGGGCAGGCAACATCGAAATCTCCGGCATTAAGAATGAGAGCTTTGTCATCGACGCGAGTGGCGCACCCTCAATCAAAGCTGCGGGCGATACCAGCAAACTAAACATCGACGCCCGCGGCGCGGGCAGAATAGATGCCCATAAGCTCCATGCCACGCACGCAGTGGTTGAGTCGAAAGGCGTGGGACACGTGGACGTGTTTGCGTCCCAACAACTCGACGTTACTGTTTCCGGACCAGCCACGGTTATCTACGAAGGCGGAGCCGCGACCGTAAACAAAACTGTGAATGGTCCAGGAAGTGTCGAAAAGAAAGAATCGAGTGGCGCTTAGAGGCTGACGACTCTTTGAGGTGCATCGTTCCGTCGTTACCTTTAGTCACCCGGTGACGAGCGCGTTATTCCATAGATCAATTCAACTCACGCCGCGCCGGGTCGTCGCTGCCGGCTAAAGCTGCTGCGGGCCAGCGCACTCCCTGGACTTGTCGCCTAATATTTTTCAGTTGACATTCAACTCATTACTGAATAACTATTTGTTCATTATCGAAAGGAGCATATCGATCCAATGACCTATGTAGTGGTTGAGTTATGCGTTGACTGCAAATATACCGACTGTGCCGCCGTGTGCCCGGTCGAAGCTTTTCACGAACTAACGGATCGTCTCTACATCAATGCCGACACGTGCATCGACTGTGATGCGTGCGTACCGGAGTGTCCGGTGGAAGCAATTTTTGCGGACAACAACGTACCGGAAAACTATGCTCACTGGACGCAAATCAACATCGACGAAGCTCCTAACTATCCCGTGATCAGTGCGAAGATTCCCGCCCTGCATGGGCCAACCTGCGCCGGACCAGAAGAGTAAGACCGGTATCTAGTTGCGTTCTGAGGCGGAGCCGTTATTGCGGCTTCGCCTTTCGTAGTTTTTGGCGCGCTGGCTAAACCTGGGAGCGTGGACATCCGGTCCGCTCAGTGGTCCACAGGCGGTTCCGATTCTGATCGAGAGTTATTGAAAGGAAGGTTCGCGCGGGGCGCTCATTGCGGACAGGATGTCCGCGCTCCCGGGATTTCAGTTGACCGCGGGCCTTGATTACGATGATGATCAAGTCGAGTTCACCGGGAAAAGGAGTTTTGCCTTGATTACTTGCCGCAAGATGACTGCCGGCGACGTGGCCGACGCTTTCGAGATGCTGCGCGTGTTTCTCGCTGAGGACGAACACTACCTCGCCAGCAGCAAAGCGTATGGCGACCGCGGCTTTCAGGGACTCAACGATGCGCTCGATCTATTTCTCGAACAGCCCGAACTCGGGTTTGTCTGGATGGCTTTCGATGATCGCGGCGTTTGTGCGGTCTGCGTAGTCTGCTACGCCATCTCGACTTCGATGGGTGCGGTGGTAGCGAAGCTCGACGACGTTTCAGTCAAGGCGGAACGGCGCGGCGGCGGGATCGGCAGCGCGCTCCTGGAACAACTCAAGGAGCAGCTGCGAAAAGAAGCAGTTACGCGCATCGATGTCGGCGTGCACCTGGAGAACCCGGAGGCCCGCCGGTTTTACGAGAAGCTCGGGTTTGTGGCGTTGAATGAAGAACGCCTCGCGTGTGTGATCTGAAAAAATGAACTGCGGCGGATTCACGCGAATCAACGCGAATCCGATTTAGATGAAACGCACCCGGCCGGACAGAAAATGAACACCGCGATCTGATCTTATCGTTCTTTTTCAGATCCGCGTTTTATCCGCGTAAGCCCGCGGCTACTTTTTTAGATTAGCGATCTCCTCGAAATACTTCGCAAACGCCACCATCCCGCCCGAGGCCTGTGGCCAATCAAAGTTTTCATTCGGCGCGTGGTAGCCGTGCTCCGGCAGCGACAAACCGAGAAACAACACGGGACACTTCAGAACTTTTTCAATACTCGTCATCGCGCCAATCGTGCCGCCGTCGCGCACAAACACCGCGTCACGCTCAAACGCAAACTTCACCGCCTGCTTCAACAGGCCGGGCAGTGGTCCATCCATGGGCGTGAGAAAGGCCGGGGCCGCGTGCTCAAATTGCATCTTGACGTCCGGGTTCTCCTGCTTCACCGCGGCCGCAATTAGATTTCTAATCTTCTCCGGATCCTGTCCCGGCACCAGCCGGCAGGAAGCCTTCACTTCTGCGCGCGGCGGCACAATCGATTTAAGTCCCGGGCCCTGATAACCGCCCACCACCCCATGAATTTCAAAAGTTGGTTCGCCCCAAATGCGCTTCATCACTTCCAGCGAATCTTCAGTCCGCATCAGCTTCAGATGGTGCGCCTGCTTGAAACCGCTGGCGGTGAAGCCACTGTTGGCCCAGTCATTCAGTTCGGCTGCGGAAGGCGGAATCACGTCGTCGTAAAAACCGTCGATCAATACCCGGCCCGTAGTAGGGTCATATAGATCGCAAACCAACCGCATCAACTCGGCGATTGGATTGCGCGCGGCGCCGCCTACCTCGCCCGAATGCGTATCCGTCGTTCCTGTTTCCAGCGTCAACAGAAACCCGAGCAACCCGCGTAATCCCGCCGAACACGCGGGCCGTTCTCTGGATACCCAAACAGTATCGGACACGACTACCGAGTCGGTCTTTAGATCCGTACCGGCAGCTGTGATGATCTTTTCGAAGTTTGGCGATCCAATCTCTTCCTCAAACTCCCACAGAAAACGAATGTTGACAGGCACACCTGCTTCGCGGGCCGCGCGCGCCCCGTAGAGCGCCGCCAGCGCCGGGCCCTTGTCGTCAGTCGTACCGCGTCCAAAGTAACTGTCGCCCTTCCTGGTAAACGTGAAAGGTTCCGTGTCCCAGGGTTCGGTCTCTTTGGAAGCCGGCTGCACGTCCATGTGGTTGTAGACTGTTACGGTCGGCAGATTCGGATCATTTCCAAACACCGCGTGCACGGTCGGGTTACCGTTCGCGACTTCGTAAACTTTTACCGCGCCGCCAAATTTCTTCAACGTCTCGACCGTCAAGTCGACGCCTTTACGAATATCTCCCGCGTGTTCGGGATCGCAGGAGACGGTGGGCGTTTCGACAAAGCGTTTGAGCAGCGCTTCATATTCGTCACGATGATTCGCGGTATAGGACAGGAGTTGGTTGCGGTCAAGCGGGCTCGGCATGCAGTTAGATCCTCCGATCGTTTCCGTTTCGAGATATTGGCCGGTGCGCCGCTCCGAATTACGAGGCACCGGTTCTTTGTCTAATGGTTATAGGACAAAAAGTGTAGCACGCACTTCCGAAGCAAACGAAACTGCAGGCACTTCAGCTACTGGATTTGCGGACACTTTGCGCCCAGCGCGGTGAGATTTTTCTTAACGCAATAGGACGCGCAGGACTTGCCAAGCCTCGCTGTGTAGAGAAATTGTAATCCCCAAACTGCATCTGTACGCCGGGTTCTCCGCTACGCTTGCGAGCCGGGGCAACGTTTCCCAAGCCATAACTCACTAACCCCGCAGATTAAAGTCGCACTTTCGTTGTATGACTACTTCCATGGGTTTTACTAACGTGCCGGTACGTTCAGCGGGATGGCCGTCTCATGTTATTCTGGCAACCCGCTTTTGCGATTGGGCAGCGGGATTGATGGACAGGAACCAGGGACTTTTTAGGAGGCTTTTTCGTGAGAACAAGATTTCACTCGCCGGCGGCAATTTTTCTCTTTCTGGCGCTGGCGCTGTTCGCCAACATTAGCTACGCGCAACAGACTGGCGCCATCCGCCGGGTACCCGGTAACGCCCCCGAAAGAGCTACGTCAGTTAACAAAACCAGTCCTACCACGAACCCGAGCGGCGCGGTCGTCAAGAGCGACGTCGCCGAAGCGCTGAATGTGATTCAGGACAATTACATCGACGGCAAGAAACTCGACTATAACGCCATCTTCAAAACCTCAATCAGCGGCATGCTGAATGTACTTGACCCACACTCGAGTTACCTCGACGCGAGCGACTTTGCCGCCTTCAAGACCGAGCAGCGTTCCGAATATTTCGGTATCGGCGCCACGATTGGCGACCTGCACTACGGCGACGATCTCAATACTTATATTCGCGCCACTTTCCCGGAAGCTCCGGCGACGCGCGCGGGTCTGCGCTTTGGCGACAAGATTGTCGCCGTTGACGGCCAGTCGATGAAGGGTAAAAATTTTTCCGAAGTGCGCAAGTTTTTGCTGGGACCACTCGGCACTGTCGTCAAAGTCACAGTCGAACACGCTGCCAGCGGTCAAAGCGAAACCGTGACGATCACCCGCGACGCCGTATCCCTGCCCTCGATTCCGCAGGCATACATGGTCCGGCCGGGCGTTGGCTACGTGGCGATGAGCGGCGGTTTTAATACTACTACCGCGGACGAGTTTCAGGCGGCGTTACAGAACCTTCATTCGCGCGGCATGAACATGTTGGTGCTCGACCTGCGCGGCAATCGTGGTGGTCTACTGATTC
>JAVEEA010000094.1 GCA_030840675.1 Pyrinomonadaceae bacterium | reverse complement strand
TGAGTCAGTCGTTGAGCAAGGGGGCCGTGATTAGGCGGCCAAGGTCTTTTGCGGCGACCACTTCCTCAAGGTTGGCGGCGTCGGAACCGCGATAAATGCAGAACCCTTCCGAGGCGTGTTGGCCCGTGGACTTCTTGCCGACCAGTTCCGCCCGCACCCCGCTGCCTTTGATCTGCAGCGTCGGGGCAAAGGCGGCGTATTCCCAGTGGACCACGAGATCAGGCAACGGGCTCGTCAACGCCATTGCCGCGGTCGCAGCCGTAAGCGTGATGTCCGCGACGAGCGACTGTCCCTCTTCGTTAACCAGTCCCAACAGAAGTTTTTCCAACTCGTCGCGCGTTTCTTCATACTCACTTAAAGGAACACTGCCGCGTGACTCGCGTCCCTCAAGGTTAATGCGAATCCAGCCATACTGATCGGTCGGCAGGGAAAACGCGCACGTGTGTTCCCAATCGTAAACCGGAAGCATAGTGGGTCGCGCCAGTTTGTGCGTCGCGACGGTGGGCGCGGTTTTGTAATAGAGCTGCTTGAGCGCGTCCGGCGTGTGTCGCTTCACCGTCGCCAGCATCGAGAGGGCACGCTGGGACCATGACTGTGAACGCCAGTCAGTTAACTTCGCAAAACCTCTCTCGATTAATAGTGGGCCAAGGAACGCCGGAAACCCGAGCGCCGGACGCATGCCGTGCAACGCAAATACCAGCACGGTCGCGTCAGTGCCCGCCAGTTCCAACAGACTCGCAATTTGTTTGTCCACGGCGCGGAAGATGTCCCGAAGCAATGGTCCGCCTTCGTCAAGATCGCGTTGACTGTAAACCGGATGATGGGGCTCTGTGGTGTGCCACATCTGATGGCTGGCGTGATGAATTTCGGGAAATACCAGCAGTGACAAGCGCGGGTTTGTCTCCTTTATTAAACGCGCCGCGAGCTCGCCTCGCAGCCACGCCCCCTGGCTGCACGCTTCTGCCAGTTCCTTTAAATCAGTCCGGTTGTCAGGCGTGGTATCGACAAAACGATTTGCCGAGAGCGGGTGCGACGATGATCGTCTTACGATTTCAAGGATTTCCGGCGGCCCTGCTTGCAAGCCTTCGCTGGTTGAATCGTGGGCCCACCATTCGGAAACCTCAAAGCCGTTCGCCACTCCGATCGGCAGCGCGAAAGGAACGTCAAAGATTCCCAGCGGCACGCCTTGAGCGACCAGTGGTTGCCAAAACGGCGGCAGGCGCAACCCGTGATAGCGCACCAGGTTCATTGTCTCCGGACGCCAACTCCATTCGCTGTACATCCCGTGGACGCTGGGTTCGGTGGCGCTCATAAAGGTGGGCCAGACCGCGCCACTGCCGATGTGCGCGGGTGAGCGAACACTCAACCAGCGGCTGCGTTCGTCGCTAAGCAATGCCTTCAGTGCCGGCAGTTCGTCATGGTCGATGAGCTTTCTGACATAGCTCGACTCAGCGGCGTCGATGCCGACCGCAAGGACATTTGGCACGGCGTTACCTGAAGGCGTCAACATGAAGAGGGCGCTCCCTGACGGTCGGGCTTCTGCTTGGGTTGCTCACGCTCGGGTTGCTCGCGGTTGTGGTGAGTGGCCGCCAGTAACTCCTGCGGGTTTACCCAGGCGCGCGTGGCTGCCGAACGCAGCGATGCTTCCACCACTGCCATTGTTTGCAGATTGTCAGTACCGCTCACTTCGGGAGTTTCGTTTGCGAGCAACGCGCGCGCCAGTTGATCGAGCAGCGTTTGTTCTTCCGTGACGTTACGCGAGCCGCGTCTGACCAGGCGCGGCAGTTTGCCTGTTTCACAAAGCACCAGCCAGCGTTGAAATACGTGCAGGGTTCCGCGCTCGCCCACGAAGCGCAGGTAAAACTCCTGCCCGCGTTCAAAATATTCGTGGCCCGTTGATTCGTAGGTCACGGAATAGAGCGCGCGCACGTCGCCTTCCAAAGTCAGCAGCATCTGCATCGAGCCGCCGGTTGGCAGCGTGCCCCACGGCAGCGTGAAGCTCTCAGCCAGCACGCCCGTGAAGCGACGGCGCAGTACGTAGCGCAGCGCATCGAGGTGATGAACGGCAGCGCCCCAGAGCGCGCTGTTCGCCGTCTTTGCCAACGACGCGGCCATCGCTTGCGGGACGCGATAATACTGACACGTGATCATCCCAATGGGCCCAAGTGCGTCGTCGTCGAGCAACCGCCGCACCGTGCGATAGGCCCGCATGTACCGATAATTTTGCGCGACCAGCAGCGGCACGCGCTTTTGTTCCGCGAGCGCCACGAGCCTGACGGCAGCGGGCAGGTCAAGCGTAAAAGGCTTCTCAACCAGCACTGCCAAACCGCGGGCAAGCGCGAGTTCGCAAGGCTCGACGTGGTTCGCGACTGACGTGGCTACGATGACGGCGTCGCAACTCGCGCGCGCGAGTGCTTCAGCAAGTTTACTAAAAGTGGGAACGGCCAAACTGGCGGCAGCTTGCTCGAGCACGACTGGATCGCTATCAACGGCGGCGACCAGTTCAAACCCGGGATTTGAATTAACTTCGCGTACCCAATCCTGACCCCGTGGACCCAGCCCGGCGACGACTACTCGGAGCGCCATTCGCGAGGTCTCCCGTCCTTTACACAAATGCCGGCCAGCAGATCGCGGAAGCGGATCGAAGAACGCAGGAAAGTTCGGAGAGTTGGTGGGCTAACGTGGCCCCAGAATGCGGAAGCGAAGATGGCCAGGGTTTGTGCGTTCCACTTCAGAGATTTTTTCTGAAGCATCGGCTTGAGCAGCATCGGTGGATCGCCGGCCCATAACCGCATCGCCCCCATCATGTAAAAGGCCGCCAGTCCATTACCGTTTTCCGGACGATGTTCATGGACCGCGCGCGTGCCGTTAAAGAGCGTGGCGTTGCTGGAGTGATAACGGTAACTGTACAAAACGTCCGGCAGGGTCAGCACGCGACCTTGTGCCGCCATGCGCGCAAAGAGATCCTGATCTTCGCCGCCGCCGTCAGCTTTTTCGTGGTAACCGCCAACTGCGTCAAACACCGTGCGACGAAACATAGCGGAGCCATGCGGAAAAGGAATGTAAGCGGAACGGCGCACCAGCCGCCAGCGATCGCGCGGCCGCACCACTCGACCCACGTTATCGATCCCATCGCAAAGCGTACCGATTACGGCAACGTCCGGAGCGGGCGCAATAACCTCAAGTTGCCGCTGGAGTCGATCAGGGTGCGCGATGTCATCCGCATCCATGCGGGCGACGATTTCGGCGCGCGAGTTGGCCACCACCGCATTGGAACTTCCTGACAGGCCGAGTCGCTTTTCGCTGCGATGCAATTTGATGCGAGGATCGCGGCGCGCCCATTCGTGCAAACGTTCGCCGGAACCATCCGAAGACGCATCATCGAAAATGACAAATTCGAAATCGTGGCACGTCTGATTGAGAATGCTTTCAACGCTGGCATCGAGAAAAGGCAGCGCGTTGTACACCGGCATCACAACGCTTAGTAACGGGTCTTTCTGTGGCGTCATACGAGGTGCTAAGAGTGTAGCGTCACCGGCACCCAGTTGGCTAATTCCCACGCGAAGTTATTCCGCCACGCACGATTCCCGAGGCCGCGGCGCGTGGGCTGTCATGATTAACATCTTGAGTTTCTAACGTCGAAACGCATAACCTGTGCGCCGTCAAAGAATGAAAAAGTCAGAACCTGGACGGCCGGGCGCTTCGGTGTCACAACCCAACTGGCAACCTGTTGGTTAACAGGGTTCGGGTTGCTGCTTGATTGAGAGGATTGCTTGAAGGTAGCTACAAGGCGGCGAGATAGCGCAGAGCACTCATGCTGGGCAAGAAGAAGTAGGCGCCTCCTTTAACCGTCACAAAGCGTTCCAGGTTGTGGACTCGAGTGCGTAATGGATCGGCTTGCACTGTAAATATCTCGTCGCCCCTGGTTAAATTTCCAACGAGTGGATCGACTTCGCCATTAAGTCCACCAAAGACCGGATTGTTACACCACGTCTGCTGAACGAATTCAAACTGCCTCTCTATATCGCTGTTGAGACAAAGGAAGTGTAGTCCGCGCGCGACTCCATCATCAACGAGCCGGTCCTTCGGGCGGTCCCCGTAAGAGCGGCCGCGCCGTAATATTCGGTGCCGATTCGCCGTTACCTTGGCCTTGGCGGCAGTGGGACCGAGCGAGTCGCGCGGATTTGAACGCCGGATGTGCGAACCGATGGGACATTTGAAACCGCGGTCGTCAATGTCGCGGTAGGCGAAGTCGTCCGCCTTAGCGAGATCCGGATTGTCCGCGTCGGGCGACATGACCAGCGGAGCGCCACTTTGCCAACGTCCTACAAACTTGGCCGCCAACTTCGTACTCGCCGCAGGATCCAACTGACCGTCGGGTTGCAGCGTTGCTTCCTCGAGGAACTGGCAGAACCTGGCGACGTGTTGTGCCAACTGACGGAAGACCAGATAGCTGCCGTTGCGCCCCAGATCACGAGTTGCCGGTTGCGCGCTGTTGCTTTCCGTTAGTGGCGGCGGTTCCGGCAACAGGCCATTTCGATCGCTCGCCAGACTTACCATTGGACTCTCCGCGGGCTTGCCATAATCGTTGATGTAGCTGAGCAGCATCTCGCCTGCCTTGATCACATTTCCTGCCGGCGCGTCTTTCGTCTGGAAAGTGCCTTCAATAGCTGGTTGGCCCAGGCCATCGGCAAATCCGAAGTGTTCGTGGATGTCAGGTTGTCGTCCGGCTCCCAGCGCTACCACTTTGGCAAGACCGCCGGTTTGGTATTTAGCCTGCTGGTCCTTGATCACCGAATCGAGCGTGGGTTCGTCCTGGGCAAAAAGCAGGAGCAGAATGTCAATAGGTTCTGAGTTGTTACCGCCCCAGTCCCACTTGTCTGGAGTGTTGTCATCATTATTATCCCCGAGAATCCGCGAGCGATGAGGCGTCGCCATGCCTTCGATAAATGGTCGGGAGAAGCTTTCAAGCGCTGACGTTTCCAGGCCGAGTGCCGTTAGGCCGTGGTAGGTAAGGGCGACGTTCAAGCTTGAGATATCCTGTTTGCCTTCGCTGGTCGTGACTGCGGAGACGAGGTTCCGGAGCCAGCCGCGAGCGGCCGTGGCATTCACTACGCTCAGCATCTGATAACTCACACAAGGCAGATGAGCATAGCCGCTCATGACGAAGCCCTGGATGTCTTTCATGTCTTCCGGTTTCAATTCGACCATTGCTTCCTCCGTCTCCCCTACTCGTCAGAAACGCCACAGCCATTCGCGCGCCGCGGATTCATCCGCCGCCGCGTACAACTGTTCGCGAATGTCGCTATTGTTGTCGATCGTCTCGACCGTTAACGAGGGGTAGGCGCAATACCAAACGTTTGTGTAGACCTGCTTGTCGCGGGCCCAGGCCTTGAAGCGACTCCCATCGTCGGCACCCTGTCCAAATAAGAAGAAAGTCCTGGGGAAGTGCTGGGTGTTACTCCAGACGGCGGTTAACCCGTAACTCGCTTTGTCAATGAAGTCGTCGAGATAGTTTTCCCAGCTCCCGTCAAAATTGCTGACAAAAAGAAGCCGTCTCCCATTGTCGATCATTGACCAATGCGCATAGTGGATACTCGGAATACCGCTGAGCTTACCCTTATCAGAAGTGCGAGCGACGAAGTTGACGAGCCAGAGCACGAGCCACAGCGTGCATCGCCGGAACAGGCCCGGCTTTAACACGGTCATGTGCGCCAGGTGGTTTTGCACAACGTGCGTTCGGTCCTCGCGCTCTACCAGACCGCCGACCCGCCTGACGATGTCGTCGAATTTATCAGGCACCGGGTCCCGCTTCTCCTTATATCGGAGCACCACGGCCCAAATGATCGCGACGGGAATTAGTATTGGCAGCAGCAGAAATGCCGCCACTATGAGAAGGCCAAGCTTGAGACGCGGCGTGAACCACTCCCTCCGAGTTTGTCGCGGCTCAGCCTGCGCGACCCAGGCAGACTCCGGCTCGTCGCGAATGAAGTCCTGGACCTTTTTCCGAATCAATCCTGGTTGTTGCCCGCTCGGTTCTGCGCGCACGAAGTCATCGAGAAAACTCTCAAGTCTGTCGCGCAGGCCGCTTTCCCTGAGGGTGCGAGCGACGCTGCGTCCGGGATTGCCGATATGGTAAGCGTTCGGCCGGACGATATGTTTGCGTAGGTACGCTAGTATGCCTTCACGATCAGCCGCGCTGGCCGCGGTATAATCGAGACAACAACCATAAATGCGATGTAGTCCCGGCGCAGCCTGAGTGTAGAGTTCGGCGAGATAATCATCGAGCGGGCCGTCGAAATTATTTTCAAACACGAGGTACGAACCGTAGGTCGTGCCTTCGTCAAGAAACAAGCTCGCAAAATGGAGTCGCGTCAGCGAAGGGAACGGCAGATAAGGGTTGTCGAGCAGGTTGGCGGCAATGTCGTTGTCGAGAATACCGCGGAGCTCGTCGAGCTTGTCCGGCTTGACTCTGGTTAGGAAGGTGAGAAGCATCTGGGCCATCTGTTGCGCTCCTGGGCCATGCTGAGTTTGCGTCGGATTTAAGAATCAATCATGCGAGCAAAAAGCGCCGGCCCTTGGTGGTCAACAAACGGGATCGAGATGAGGACGCCGGCACGTCGGCGATAGACTACGCCGCTCAGGAGGACGCCGTCAATCATCCGCCCGCCTAACTCTCCGGGACAGGTGACCAAAACTTTTTGGCTTTCTCCGTTTGATGCAGACGGCCTTTGGATGGCAGCGAACGCCGCTGGTGTACGCGTCCCCGTTCAGGGTTTTGAGACGAGCCTGGGACAGCAGAAGTTCTGCTTCATGTTTAGCAACGTTCCTGATCAGCTAAGAAAGCAGAGAGTAGGCCGGCACGAAGTTGGTCACGCCAGCGATCACGTGCTGTTTGGCCCAGCGAACGAACTCAATCCGAACGAGAAAGACCATTGGATTGATGGTCTGATGCATAGATCAGCCTTAACAGCGGAGTTCTCTCCGGACAGCATCTTGAGGCTCAGGGGGAGAAAGCGGTAATGAAGACTAAAACCACAATGTACAACGTCCGATGGGTGGCGTTTTCGATCGTAATACTTCTCGGCGCCGGTGTGCTGGTAAGCCCGTTCAGTGCGAAAGCACAACAGTCCTCCCTGGCGTTTAAGATCAAGATTGTCGACGCTACTACAGGCGCCGCCAAGAGCAGTTTCTTCCTGGGCGAACCGATTGCGGTGGTGTTCTCGGTAACAAACCAGGGTGGAACTCCGCTGACCATAGTGAATCTGGAACAGACCCCTATACCCGTAACATTGTCGGCGACGGCCAACGACGGAAATGGCGTAACAGTGTTTCGGGACGCGCGTGGCGGCACCACCGGCCCCTCCACTGCGGACAACGACACAACTTATTTTACGGTGGAGCCGACCACCAGCCAGACGCTCGCGCCGGGACAGCAGGTCCAGGTGAGAATTGACAATCTGGCCCAGTTTTTTGCCCGAAGATTGGCCGACGGCAGCTACACGTTCGCCGGCACTTATGGCACCTTGAATTCGCAGGCTGCCTTCACGATTGCGATCGATGAAATGAAAAGTGTTCCGGTGTTGCAGCAGATGGCAGCCGGTCCGGATGAAAGTGCTCGCGTTTGGGCCAATTCGTTTCTCGACCTGATCAGCAAGCCGTTGATTAGTGGTCGCGTGACCGACGCCGCCGGCGCCCCGGTTGGAAACGTTAGCTTCAGCATCACGGGTGCTTCCGCCACCAGCCTTGAAAATCATCCCGATGGTCGTTACAACCTGGCGCGACTGACACCGAACAGCAACATTACTCTGACGCCATCGTTGAGCGGTTACACGTTTGAACCGACCAGCCGAACCTTCACCAATCTGACCACCAAACAGGTAAATGCCAACTTCACCGCCACGAAAATCTTGACGGGCGAGAACGTCGGTTCGGAAGCGGGCGGCGCCTTGGCCACTGCCTCTTCTACTTTCGATGAAGATTACCCGGCGAGCAGCATCATTGATGGGTTTACTCATGGACAGTGGGGAACCGGAAGTGGTGGCTGGATGGACGGAACCCCGGGTGTGTTTTCGGATTCGATTGAGATCAACTTCGGCGCGCCAAAAGCGATTGATTGGATAAATGTTTACACACTTCAGGATAACTTTACCAACTCAACCGAGCCGACGCTCACTGACACTTTTACGCTTTACGGAATCGTTGATTTTGACGTGCAGTATTGGAATGGATCTGCATGGGTCAACGTGCCGGGTGGGCAGGTCAACGGAAATAATAAGGTGTGGCGGAAGTTCACTTTCCCCACCATCACAACCAGCAAGATTCAAGTCGTCGTAAGAAACGCCCAGGGTGGCCAAAGTCGGATTACGGAAATTCAAGCATTCCACGTGAACCAACCACCGACCGTGAGCATCCCCGGTACGTATCAGGCTGCGCCTGGCGCCGCGATCCAGTTTGCGAGCACCGCCGCCGACAGTGATGGTTCGATTCAAAGCTACGATTGGAATTTCGGAGACAACACGACCGGCACCGGTGCGAATCCGTCGCATGCGTACAGTGCCGCCGGAACTTATACCGTAACTCTAACCGTGACCGATGACGGTGGCGAAACAGCGACCGCAACCAAAACAGTCAGCATCGCCGGACCGCCGCAAACGCCGGTTGCTTCCATCGGTGGTCCATATACCGGACTTGCCGGCAGCCCCATAGTTTTTGACGGCCGCGCGTCCTACGATCCCGATGTGACCGCTTGGCTAACTCTGAAGTAGGGGCTAATCCTTTATCAACAGCTTGTCCTGCGGCAACATCGCCGGCATGCCTTTGTGTTGCCAGCAACGTACCGGTCCGTGCACACGTCGCGAACAGGGCGTGCCTTTTTTGGTACGCGCGCCGCAGAGGTAGACGTCTTCCGCGATCGCGGGCGACGCGGATGGCTGCGTCTCACGCGAATCTTCCGCCCTCGAATCTTGCGCGTGCAGAGAGTGGCTGGGGCCGACATCGCTCAGAGGTGAATCGGCTCGACGTTCAATCGTGAGTGGCGGTGCCACCGGACGGCGCGCCCGGCCGGCGAGATAACCGGCGGAGATCAACGCCAGCCCGGTAAACAATAGCGACTGGAAACGCACCTTGCGCAAACGTCGAGCACAAGCGTCGCAAAATCGCCGGGTCGTCCAAAGGTGCCAGCGCAGTCGCAGGACTTTCACACCACAGTTTGCGCAGAAGTTTGGTCGGTACATAGTGAGGTCCCCGTTGGGAAAATTATTGTCGCGGCATTACTCCCCACGGCATCGGCAAGCTCCCTCAGGAAACTTAAGCAACTCAAACGCTCATAGCTGCGTCCGAATGTGACGATTGTAGACTCGCGGTTGAGTTACTCGTAGGCGTTCGCGGCCAGACGGGATCGCGCACAATTGCAAAAAGTCTTGCTTGCCGGGATACTCAATAAGTCAGCAACCAAAGTAAACAGAGTGACAAGAAAGACGCACGTTGGCGGGCCCGATAAGGCCAGGAAGAATTTCGCAATGAAGCCGAATGTTATGAGCAGCACGCCGCGTCGTTATCTCGTCGCTCTTCTTCCGTTGTTCCTGCTGTTCGCGGTGCCCGCGACGCGTGCGCAGGAACCTGATGACGTAGTGCGCACCGATACATCGCTGGTCCAACTTAACATCGGCGTCGTCGATCCGCGCGGGCACGCTGTCACCACGCTCGGCCAACAGAACTTCACCGTTTACGAAGACGGTGTTAAGCAACCCATCCTCCACTTCGAACCGACCTATGCGCCCTTCAGTCTGGTCTTGCTGTTGGACACATCCGGATCGACGAATCACTTTCGCGACCAGTTCAAGCAGGCTGCCGCGCGTTTTCTCGACGCGCTCGCACCCGAGGATCGCGTGGCGGTGGTCCAGTTCAACGCGAAGGTAAAAAACCTGGCCGGGTTTTCCACCGATCGCAAGAAGGCGGCCTATGCCATTCAAATCGCCGAGGGCGCGGGCGAAACGCATTTCTACGAAGCGCTGAAATATGCTCTGAACGAACTGGACAAGGAAGGCAGCAAGCGACGCAAGGCAATCGTCGTCATGACGGACGGTCTGGACACGCAGTTACGCAACTCTGATCGGGCCGCACTCGCGGGCGTGACCACCGATGAAGCAGCGATCGCGGCAATCGATGCCAAGGCCAACAGCACGCTCAATGCGGTTTTAGCCGCGGCTGACAAACAAGGCGTGACGATCTACCCGCTCGCGTTGCCCTCGGGCGATCCCAAACGACTGCCCTTACCCGATCCCGTAATCACGGGAATCTACAGCGCCGCGCGTACCCGCCTGCAAAGTCTCGCGGATCGCACCGGCGGCCGGCTCAACGACATTCAGCGTCTCGAGCAGATGGCCCGACTCTATGTGGAAGTAGCGGCGGAGTTGCGCGCGCTCTACACCGTCGCCTATCAACCGCATTCACCCCAGCCACAGCCCGGCAAGTGGCGCGCGATCAGAATTGAAGTCGATCAACCCGACGTGATTGTTCGCACCCGCCCGGGTTACTTCTCACGCTGAACCAAAAAACAGAATCGGAAACAATGGCGACCCGCGTCAGTTTCGCGACCAACGCCATCACCTGGTTCCGACTTGTAAATCTTTCTTCGCTGCCGCGAAAGAGCTGCTGAGCACGCTTCGGACCGCTCGCTTGACAGCCTCATAGCCGGACTTTATATTCAAACTTCACTGCAATTACGCACCCGTAGCTCAGTTGGATAGAGTACCTGACTACGAATCAGGGGGTCGCATGTTCGAATCATGCCGGGTGCACCAACTACATCAGTCGCAAAGGGCATTCACTTCGGATGCCCTTCTTATTTTGTGTGCTTATGGTGTGCGGGCTTTTAAAACTGGGGGCTTGAATCAACAGCTGCCGGGCGCAACATTAGTTTGTGATATGGGGCTCATCCTCGCACCAATATCCTGAAAGCCTCATGCGCAGCATAAAACCGTTGCCAGGGTACTGTCCTAACTCACTCTTACAATCGCCTGGAAGAGGAATACATTTCATAACGTGATCAATCACTCTGAGGATTACGCTCGCGGTCACGTTCACACTAAACGGGACTGAAAACTCTTGGAGTTTGCTCAAGCGGACACTTGGCGGGACATATACCAGCGTCGAACCGTTCCACCTTTCCGCTACCTTGACGAATAGGCTTTCAGAGTCAATCGACGCAAAGGCACGGACGCCGAGAGGTTTAGGGCGCTAGTTTCCTTGATTGTTTGGAAGCGTTTAGAGTACAAGCAACTCATCGGCAATCCCTCATGCTAGGGATGGCGGTAAACCCCGACAGAAACGTGGTAAAAGATTAAAGCAAAAACAAAAGCCGTGAGTTGGCGCTCACGGCTCTGTCTCGATAATAACTCTTCTTATCTTGTCTGCCTGCACGGTGTTGGTCGCATCGCGTGCGGGCGGCTCGCTACTTGTGTAACACAGGAGGCGATCTGATGGCAAGAAAAGCAAAGACAGCCATGTTCGACATTTATCAGGGCCGCGATCCGCGAGACATACCTACTTATGGAATATGGGAGTCTGCTCACTTGCTAAAGATTCCACCGGACACGCTGAAAAGCTGGATACGAGGTCGAAGGTATCCGACCGAGCGGTACGGCCAACGCGAATTTCAGCCATTGATTACTTTGCCAGATGAGAACCTACCGCTTCTCTCTTTTGTAAATCTGGTGGAAGCACACGTGCTTGATGCAATTCGCTTCAAGCATAAGATTCCCCTGCCGAACGTTCGGAGTGCTATTGAGCACTTGCGCGAAAAGTACAAGTCCAAGCACCCGCTAGCTGAGTTTTGGTTTCAACAAGCAGGGCTCGATTTGATTGTTGACATTGCTGGCGAACTTGAAAACGTTTCGAAAAAAGGCCAGCTTGAGATACGCGAATGGATCACCGCCTATCTGAAACGAATAGAACGCGATCCAACGGGTTCGGCGATTGCTCTTTATCCCTACTTAACCCGTCATCCTCAACAAGTGAAGGAAGAACCGAAGCTAGTTTTGATTGATCCTCGCATTTCGTTCGGCAAGGCGATCCTGGTAGGCGTGGGCGTACCAACGGCGGTTATAGCGGATCGGAACAACGCCGGCGAGAGTGTGGCCGAACTAGCAAAAGATTATGCGTGCGAAGCCTCGGAAATCGCGCAAGCAATTGAATACGAGCGCGCATTACCAAAGGCAGCTTAAGCGAACAACGTTTTTCCTTGACCGCGCTTTCGGCGGCAAACTGATACTTGAAAAACTTCGCGGAGCTGGCCTTACGGTCGAGTCGCATCATGTGAGATTTCGACACAACACCCCTGATGCTGTGTGGCTGCAAGCGGTGGGTGAAAAGAAGTGGATCGTATTAACTCGCGACGCAATGATTGGCCGTCGCCATCTTGAGCTTGACGCGCTACTCTC
The DNA here is from genome assembly GCA_030840675.1 of Pyrinomonadaceae bacterium. Classification (GTDB taxonomy): domain Bacteria; phylum Acidobacteriota; class Blastocatellia; order Pyrinomonadales; family Pyrinomonadaceae; genus PSRF01. The sequence goes on along the minus strand of JAVEEA010000094.1, from coordinate 44,967 downwards.
AGCCAGAGCGCGGGTGTTTGTGGTAGTAGCAAAGGAATATACCGACGAAGCGAGCGGCAATATCATCATCGCGGCACTGCCAAAAATCTTAAAGATGCTTGATGAGAGTCGTTTCCCCTTCATTGCCAGAATCACGGATAGCGGCACGGTTAATCTCTGGAAGACAGAACCAATGAGGCGTAAAGGAATCAAGGTCAAGAAAAGGCGTTAGAAGCTATGGCAAGAACCAAACCAACAAAACCCCCCTCAGAGGAATACCAACCCTTTGAGAAGCTAGCAAAGGCTTTGATTGCAGTTCCTAAAAGTGAAATAGACAAGCGACAGGCAGAGTATGAGAAAAAGAAGGCCGCCAAGAAGCGAAAAGCTGCCTGACTCCTCCTTCGCCTATGAGCAACGACGCAATTTTCTTAACACAGATCGGTTCTGTTCTCACGTTCTGGTTAGTGAAGTATCTTATCCCAAATTAGGACCCTACCCGCGGGGAAGCTGCGCTAAATTTTTATTGACTTTTTTTGTAGAGTGAAATATTTTTTCCGGCGTACTGACTGCGGCTGAACTCACGAGCCTGCTTCCTCGCATACTCGCAAACTCAGCCAAAATTTCAAATCTGAAAATACGTGCCGCAATGTTCGCTCGAGCCAGCAGCAAGCCGGCGGCTTCCTTGCAGCAAGCGACAACCTGGTAGCAGCAGCGTGAGGTCGCTGGGAGCAGCGCGCGGCCGCCCGTTAGCAATATGCGATCGGGCTTCAGCCGCGCGTGATCGCCCGTCAGCAACGTGCGAGTGAGCTTTCGCAGCCGCAGATCGGGTTTCAGCAGCCGGTGAACCGGTTTTAGCAGCCGCTGAGCGGGTTTGAGCAGCGGGTGAGCCGGTTTTAGCACTCGTTGAGCGGGTTTTAGCACTCGTCGACCGGGTTTTAGCACTCATTGACCGGGTTTTAGCACTCGTTGAGCCCGTTTCAGCACGCGTTGACCGGGTTTTAGCAGGCGCGATCTCATTTTAGCGCAGCAAAAATGCAGTTCCACGAATTTCGCGGTAAACGAGCAGAGGCAGGGCGGGTGGATTCGCGGCGCCCATTCGGAAAGCATTCCAGCGCGAGTTCCGGTATTCCGGACCACTCGCTTTTCTCATAACCGGGGAACGCCTCAATGATGCTGTTCCCTTTCTTACCGGAAGGAGTTGTTATGGACGACAGAGGCTTACGGACCTACGAAATGCTAATTCGGGTGCGCGACTTTGGCGCGGAACAGGCTGCTTCGTTTCCACCCGCATCGTTAGGCGCGGAGTTGTTTGCCCAGGTAAGCGCGGCGGCAACGCAGTTAGGAAACAACGTGGCGAAGCAAGTTTCCGGCAGCACCAGTGCCCAACAGGGAACAGCAACCAAGGCCGTGGCCCGTGCCGCCCTCCGCGACGGATTGGAGCGCCTGCGCCGGACGGCGCGTTCGATGGCGCCCACGATGCCGGGTCTGGACAGCAAGTTTCGTATTCCGCGCAACGCGACTGACCAGGAACTCCTCGGCGTCGCCGAAGCATTTCTGGCCGATGCCACTCCCCTGAGCGGCGACTTCCGGCGCTTTGCGATGCCGGCGGACTTTCTCGCTGAGCTGGAGGAGCACATCGCAGAATTTCGCACTGCGCTAAGCAGTCAACAGTCGGGCAGAGGGCACCAGGTAATGGCTACGGCGGCAATCGACGATACACTCGAGGGCGCCTTATCAGCCGTGCGGCAGTTGGAGGCAATTGTAGGCAATACCTTCGAGGATGATCCGGCGCGCTTAGCGGGCTGGACCAGTGCCCGCCACATCGCGCGGTCAGCGCGCAAGCGTACGGCAGAAGATACAACGACCACACCGGCGCCTGGAACGGCTGTGCCCTAACAGTTCTTAAGGAGCGTTCTTAAGGAGCGCCGAAAGTAAGACAAAGTAGCCAGCTGCTAGCGCTCCGCAAGGGCACTTGCCGCTGGCTACTTTATTGCGCGTCTTGGGAGTCGCGTTGCCCTACTCAAGCAACCTGAGCGGCGTGGCTGGCGCCGCGGGAGACGATGATCTTGTGGCGCTTGATCATGCGGTCGAGCGTCTTGCGGTCCACCTCCAGAAGCCGCGCGGCGGCCTGCTTGTTCCCGCCCGTGTACCCCAAAACTTTTTCCACGTAGCGACCTTCAACCACCGAGAGTGTGGTCCAGTCTTCAACCCGCGGGGGCGCCGTCCCTACGCTTGCTTGAGCGGTGTGATTCTCCGCGAGTAGTTTGCAGTATTGCTGCACGCGTTCCGGCAGGTCAGTCGCGCGGATGGTACCGTCGCAGATGGCCGTCGCTCGCACCACCGCGTTTTCCAGTTCACGTATGTTCCCCGGCCAGGAATACTTTTCCAGCATCTCCAGCGCGGCCACGGAAAACTTCACTTCCGGGCTCAGCGAATAAACGCGCTCGGCAAAACTTTTCGCCAACAACAAAATATCTTCCGGGCGGTCACGCAGCGGCGGCAAACGGATCGAGACGGCGTTCAGACGATAGAACAAGTCTTTGCGAAACCGGCCGGCTTCCACTTCCTCTTCGACGTTGCGATTGCTCGCGGCAATCACGCGCACGTCCACGCGCTGCGTGTGATTTGATCCGACGCGCCGGATCTCTCCCTGCTGCAGGGCGCGCAAAAGTTTCACCTGAAAAGCGGGCGTGGTCTCTGTTATTTCGTCGAGAAAGACGGTGCCATTGTCGGCCTCTTCCCAGAGTCCGCGGCGATCGCGTTCGGCGCCGGTAAACGAACCTTTAACGTGTCCAAACAATTCCGACTCGATTAACTCGGAAGAGATTGCGCCGCAGTTAACGGCGACAAAAGGCTGCGCGGCGCGACTGCTGTGATTGTGGAGCGACGAGGCCACCACCTCTTTCCCGGTGCCTGATTCACCCGTCAACAACACCGGCAGGTTGGTGGTGGCGACGCGGCCTACCTGTTTCATGACGTTGATAAAAACTTCGCTGCGACCCAGCAGTCCGATGTCGGCCTGGTAGCCGACGGCGCCCAGCGACGCGCGCGAACGGCGCGTGGGACGGCTCGCCAACTGGTCGCGCAGCGCACGCGAGAGCGACTGTAGTTCCTCCGGACCAAACGGCTTGAGCAGGTAATCGTAAGCGCCAAAGGAAGTCGCGGAGACCGCCCCGGACGCGTTGCCGTCGCCAGTCATCAGCACCACCTTGGCCGCGGGCTGCATTTCCTTGAAGCGCTTGAGCACGCTGAAACCGTCAGCCCCGCCCATCACCACATCGCAGAACACCACCGACCAGTCGTGTTCATCAATCAACTCAAACGCCTGCTCGGCGGACGCGGCTTCGGTCAGTTCCCAACCTTCTTCGCGCAGTACGTTGCAGACAAATTTTCGCATCTGCGGATCGTCGTCTATTACTAATGCATGCATTTCATTTATTCCTTATGAATACCCGGCCACGAAGCGTGGGCAGGGGTTTGTCAGAGCCACCTGCGCCAGGCGGAGGGGTCGCTTCTTTTTTCAACCTGCGCTCGCCGCGCGCGTCAACAATTCTCCGGGGGTTAAGGCGAGCAGCGCTCCCATCTCCGCGGCCGGCAACGGCCGGCTGAAAAGGTAACCTTGTACTTCGTCACACCTGAGCAATTGCAGGAAGCGCAACTGCTCCTCGTTCTCCACGCCTTCGGCGACTACCCGCAGCCGCAGGTTGTGGGCCAGGGTGACAATGGCCATCACCAAAGCGGCATCGTCCGGGTCGGTAGTAACGTCGCGCACGAACGACTGATCGATCTTCAACGTGTCGAGCGGCAGGCGCTTCAGGTATGACAACGAAGAGAAGCCTGTGCCGAAGTCGTCAATTGAGATCGTGATGCCGCGCGCCTTTAGCCGGGTGAACACATCAATCGCGCCCGGCGCGTTACTCATGATGGAACTCTCGGTCAACTCCAAGTCCAGACATTGGGGAGCAAGCTCGGTTTCAGCGAGAATTCCGAAGACAGTTTCGGCGAGATCTCGCTGTTGAAACTGGCGCGCCGAAACGTTGACGGCCATGCGGATCGCCGGAAACCCCTGGTCCTGCCAAAGGCGGTTCTGCCGGCAAGCCGTGCGCAAGACCCATTCGCCGAGTCGCAGGATGAGTCCGCTTTCTTCAGCCAACTGAATAAATTCCACGGGAGGGACCAGTCCGAGTTGCGGATGTTGCCAGCGCACCAGCGCCTCGACGCCAATTATTTTCAAAGAGTCGACCGCCAGCTGCGGTTGGTAATGCAGCACGAATTCGTGGTTGTCGAGGGCGTCGCGCAAACTGGTTTCGAGCGCAAATTGCTTCGACACTTTGGCGTTCATATCTTCGGTGTAAAAGCAGTAGTGATCGCTTTCCGAGTTTTTCGCGCGGTAAAGTGCGCTCACCGCGTTCTTCAGTAGCCCGCGACTTTCCTGGCCGTCGTCCGGGAAGAGACTCACGCCGACGCGAGCAGTGGCGAAAATTTTTTGGCCCTCGAGATCGAACGGCGACTCCAGTGCCAGCCGCACGGCCCCAATCGTTTCGACCACGTCCTTGGCTCCCTTGACGTGCGTCAGCAGCACGGCAAATTCATCGCCGGCAAAGCGCGCCGCGGTATCGCCTTCGGTGACACAATCTCGCAGGCGGGTCGCCAGTTGTCGCAACAGCTGGTCGCCGCAGGGATGGCCCAGGGTGTCGTTCACTTTTTGAAACTGATCGAGCGAGATGAAAAGCACCGCCAACAGTTCACCGGCGCGCTGGGCCACGGCCACTGCCTGCTCGAGTCGGTCCTCGAAGAGGGTGCGGTTCGGCAGACCGGTTAAGGTGTCGTAGTTAGCCAGGCGGTTTACTTCCGCGGTGCGTTCGCTCAACAGTTTTTCGAGTTGATCTTTGTAATGGCGTCGCTCCTGCAACAGCAGCGCCTGCTTCAGCGCGCGGGCCACGGCCGCTTCCACGTGCGGAATGTCGAGCGGCTTCAGAATGTAGTCAAAGGCGCCGGCGCGTTGCGCCTCGATGGCAGTCTCGATGTTGTTTTGTCCGCTAATCATCAGGACGATGCTGTCCGGTGAAAGTGTGTGCACGTGGGGCAGGAGTTCGAGCCCGCTCATGCCGCCCATGTTTACGTCGCTGATAACCAGATCAAAACTCTGGCGGCCCAGCAGCAGCAACGCCGCTTCGGCGGAACCTGCCTCGCGGCAGGCATACCGGTCCTTGAAGACAGCGAACAACAGATGACGGACTTGCTCGTCATCGTCGATGATCAGGATGTCGAGTTTCTCCCGTGGTTGGTTCACTGCGACTCTTTGCACAGACTTGATCAGGGCGCCGGGAAGTTGGGTAGCGGTTTGGAGGTTAAGCATAGCTAAGCGCCGTTTTCGCCTCGGCAATTAATTGCACCAGGATTCCGCCTGGTTTCAGGATATCGCCGGCCTCTGTCAGGTATGCGGTCGCCCCGGCGGTCAGACGTTGTTCCGCGGTAATGGGGAGCGCCAGGGTGCTGTACAAGACAATCGGTGTGAACGGATATCGTTGGCGCAGTTGCCGGCTCAGCGCTAGTCCCAGTCCATCGGGACAAATGCGATTAAGTAAGTACGCCTCGAATTCCCGGACGGCTGTCTGGTCCAACGCAGTGGCGTGGCTGGCAACGCCCGTCACTTCAAACCCTGCCAGCTCGAGCGCGGCGGAGATCGTCGTCCGCACTTCATTGTGATCCTCCACCAGCAGTACGTGTCCTTGCGGTAGGTGATTTTCCGGCGCGCCTGGGGACGAAACCGAACCGCCAGCAAGGAAGGCCAGGTTGGTTGCGAGCGACGCCTCGAGCGGCCGCCCCTCAGCTGCCTGCAGTGCACCTAACCCAAACTCCACTACCTCACTGGGACTGTGTCCGGACTTCGAAAGGACCAGGGTGGCGCCTTCCCGCCAGGCTTGCTGCGTCCAGGCTGAATCGGAAAAAACCACCACTGGCGTACTCTGAAACAGCGGATTGGCGCGCACTCGTTTCAACACTTCAATCCCATTTATTTTGGGCATCGCCAAGTCCAGCATGATTAGGTCAGGCCTGATCCGATTAATCAGTTCGAGTCCGCTTTCCCCGTCACTGGCGATTTCCACCTGAAACCCCGCCGCCAAAAACTTGTTTCGGTAAATGCTTATGAGTACCGGATGGTCCTCGACGATGACGATTGTTTTCATCTTAATATCCCCGTTCGACGTTATTGGTCACTAACTCGGCTTCAGTCTCCAGCATCGTGTTGAGAAACAAATCGATGTGCGTAAACCCGACGTTGACCTGGTTAGCTATCGGTGCGGCGTCAGCCAAATTCCCCTCGTGCGCCATGCGCTCCAGTTCGCGCAGTGGCGCGACCACGGCGAGCATGCCGCAATTAGCGTTCATGCCGGCACACCCGTGCGCGATCCGAATTACGTCGGCAGTTGACTCCAGGTGGAGCGCATTCCTCAGGTCGTGTAACTCTCCGGACATTTGCTTACGATAAAACTCCACGAAAGCTGCCGGAAGCCGGCCCTCTTTACCGACGGCGTCGAGCAGACGTTCTCTATCCACCGGCGGCGATGATGTTTGCGGTACGGGCAAGACGACGTTAGCTTCGCGCTTCCGCGACGGCGTAGCTGCCCCTGCAGGTGACCACTGTTCCATGATCCTTTTTAGATCGACGGCCTGCACGGGTTTGGTGATGTAATCATCCATGCCCGCGGCGAGACACTTTTCCCGATCGCCTATCATGGCGTTCGCGGTCATGGCGATGATGGGCGTGCGTTTGCCGTTGGTTCCGCGCGCTTCGCGCTTGCGGATTTCTACGCTCGCTTCATAGCCGTCAAGCACCGGCATTTGGCAGTCCATCAACACGACGTCATACGGAATAGTCTCCCAGGCCTTCAGCGCCGCGAAGCCATCGTCGACCACATCAGCGCGATAACCCAGCCGCTCGAGTTGACCTAACGCCACTGTCTGATTAATGACGTAGTCTTCAACCAGCAGAATGCGAACACTTGATTTCGCTTGCGCCTCGACCGGCGTGTTGCTCATGACTGGCTGCCGGGACTGAGTGAGAGTTGCAGTGTGTGCAGCGGGGAGTCTGAGCTGCATGCGCGCCGTAAACCAGAAGGTGGAGCCCTCACCCAACTCACTCGCAAAGCCGATCTCGCCTCCCATCATTTCCACGAGCTGCTTTGAAATAGCGAGACCGAGGCCGGTGCCGCCGTATTTGCGAGTGGGCGATCCGTCTGCTTGCGTGAAAGGCTGGAACAATCGAGAGCGAACCTCCATAGGGAGTCCGATACCCGTATCCTTAATGGTGAAGGTCAGCACAGGATCGGCGTCGCTGTTAAGTTCCTGAGTAACCTCAATGGAAACTTTTCCTGCCTCGGTAAACTTGATGGCATTGCCGATAAGATTCGTCAGCACTTGTCGCAGCCGGCCGGCGTCGCCGCACAATTCGGCGGCCACATTTTTGTGGACCACCGACGAGACTTCAATACCCTTGCGATGGGCCTGCTCACTGAGTAACTCGACGACCGACTCGAGCAGCGAGCGCGGCTCAAGGTCGCAGATCTTCAGGGCCAGCTTGCCCGCTTCAATCTTCGAAAAATCCAGGATGTCGTTAATGATCCCGAGTAACGAGTCGCCGCAAACTTTTACGGTCTGGGCCATTTTCCGTTGCGCGGTGTTGAGGTCAGTATCAAGCAACAGGTCGGTCATCCCGATGACACCATTCATTGGCGTCCGAATTTCATGACTCATAGTGGCGAGAAATTCTGACTTGAGCCGCACTGATTCCAGTGCCGCGTCGCGTGCGTGTTCGAGTTCAGCTTCGACCAACTTGCGCTCAGCGAGTTCATGTTCCGCACGACAGCGCTCGCTATTGAGTTCGACCGCATATCTGATTGTCCGGTCCAGGCGTACTGCGGGGGTCTCATCTTTGACGAGATAGTCCGTTGCCCCGGCGGCTATCGCTTCCACGTCCACATCATGATTCCCCTGTCCGGTGAGCAGGATCATCGGCGTGTTCAATCGGGCTTCACGCGCCTCGCGAATTAGTTCCACGCCGCTGCGCTCGCCCAGGCGGTAGTCCACCAGACAGACGTGATGTTCCAGCCGTCCCGCGACTTTCAAACCTTCTTCGTAGGAGGAGACCCAATCGAGCGCATACCTGGCGCCCTTCACCTCAGCAAGCAACTCGCGGGTGAGAATGAAATCGTCCTCGTCATCTTCGATGAGCAGTACTTTGATAGTTTCGAGGTTCATCGCCATTTTCCTGCTTCTTGTTGGCGGGGGAGATCGACGATCTCGAACCAGTACCGGCCCAGACTCTTCATCACTTCGACCAGGCCTTCGAAAGTCACGGGCTTGCTGATGAACGAACTCGCGCCTGAGTCGTAGCTGCTGTATATGTCCTCTTCGGCCTTCGAGGTTGTTAGCACCACCACGGAGATCTGGCGCAGATTCGGGTCGGACTTTATCTCGCGCAAGGCTTCGCGTCCGTCCTTCTTCGGCATGTTCAAGTCGAGCAGAATCAAACCCGGACGCGTCGCCACGGCGGGCGGTGCAAATTTACCCCGGTGGTGCAGGTAGTCCATCAATTCCTCGCCGTCGGTAACGCAGGTTATGTTATTCGACAGACGGCTCTCCGCCAGCGCATCGCAAGCCAGCATGCGGTCTTCCTCATCGTCATCAGCCAGCAGAATAACGATCGGTTTGCGTCCTATTCTCATAACACTTTCACTTCCCCTGCCTGGATGATCGGCAGCGTAACTACGAACGTCGATCCTTGTCCCGGGCTGCTGCGTGCCGTGATCGTCCCGTTGTGCCGGTCTACTATCTTGCGGCAGATGGCGAGTCCTACTCCGGTCCCTTCGTATTCACCTTTCTTATGGAGACGCTGGAACACGGTGAAGATGCGATCGAGATACTTCTCGTCAAATCCGATACCGTTATCGGTGACGACGATTTCACAAAACTGGCGGGGCGGACCGCCCTCGCCCAGCGACTCGTGGCGCAGCAAGGGCTTTTCACTATAGAGCCGGACTATCGGCGGTACTCCGGCACGGAAATACTTAAGTGAATTGCCGATCAGATTCTGCAGCAACTGTCGCATCTGCATCGGGTCGGCATCGATGATCGGAAGTTCTCCAATCTCCACCCGACCGCCGGCCTGCTCGATTCGTGCTTCCAAATCAGCGCTAACCTCTCTGGCGATCACACCGAGATCAGTCGGGACGAAAGCTTGTCCCTTGATCTCAACTCGGGAAAAAGCCATCAGGTCGTTGATCAGCGTCTGCATGCGGGCCGCGGCGTTGCACATGCGCTCCAGGTAATCGTGAGAGGTCTCGTCGAGTGCTTCACCGGCGTTTGTTTTGAGCCGATCGCCGAAGGAAAGAATCTTGCGCAGCGGTTCCTGCAGATCGTGTGAAGCAACTTGCGCAAAATCCTGTAACTCGCGGTTGCTGCGTTCTAACTTGTCGGAGTAGAGCTTTAACTTCTCATCGACGCGTTTACGATCGGTAATGTCACGGGCAGCGGCAAACACGCCCTGCAGTCGCCGGTCTCGATCGTAGAAGGTGGTGGCGTTGTAAGAAACCTCGGTTTCCTTCGCGTCCCGGTCGCGCGCGGTCAGTTCGTAGTTGGTGACCTTCTTTTTACTCAGCACCAGCTTGATGCCCGCCTCGGCCCGGTCCGGATCGGTGAAGTAGTTTTTGAAGGGCGCGCCGATCAACTCATCTCGCGTACAACCGGTGAGCGCCTCCATTGGTTTATTGATGTCGGTGATGATGCCGGCCGGATCGGTAGTCATCAACGCGTCGATGTTGGCTTCGAACAACGAGCGCGTGTAGAACTGATGATCGCGCAGGCGCTGACCGAGTTGCAGTTGTTCGGCCTCGATCTGCTTGCGCGCGGTGTTGTCCGTGCCGATTAACAGATAGCCGATGATCCCACCCTGAGCGTCGCGCAGGGCCGTGACCGATACCACTGCGGGAAAGCGGCTGCCATCCTTGCGGATATAAGTCAGTTCGTAGATGTCCTCGATGCCGCGCGAGGCCTTGAACACTAACGCCTCGAAGCCCGGCGCGATCGGGGTTTCTAGTTCGACGCTGAGTGCTTTCGCGCGCGCGATCACTTCCTGGGGATCGGAAATGTCGGCGGGCGTGATCTTGTTCATCACGTCGGCGGCCCGGTAACCCAACATGCGTTCCGCGCCGACGTTGAAGATCTGGATTACACCTTTCGCGTCCGTAGCGATGCTCGAAAAGTTGGCGCTGTTGAAAATCGCATTCTGTAATGCTCCGGCTTTTAGTAGCGCCTCCTCGGCGTGCTTGCGGGCGGTGTTGTCGGTGCCGATCAGCAGGTAGCCGATGATGGCGTCGTCGGCGTCGCGCAGAGCCGTGACTGACACCACCGCCGGGAAGCGACTGCCGTCCTTGCGGATGTAGGTCAGTTCGTAGATGTCCTCGATGCCGCGCGAGGCCTTGAACACCAGCGCTTCAAAGCCGGGAGTGATGGGGGTTCCCAGTTCGACGCTGAGCGCCTTGGCGCGCGCGATCACTTCCTGCGGATCAGAAATGTCGGCCGGCGTGATCTGGTTCACTACGTCGTCGGCGGTGTAGCCCAACATGCGCTCGGCGCCGACATTGAAGATCTGGATCACACCTTTCGCGTCCGTGGCGATGCTTGAGAAATTGGCGCTGTTGAAAATCGCGCTCTGCAACGCGCCGGCTTTTAACAGCGCTTCTTCGGCTTGCTTGCGGGCGGTGTTGTCGGTGCCGATCAGCAGGTAGCCGATGATGGTGTCCTGCTCGTCACGCAGCGCCGTGACGGAAACCACCGCCGGAAAACGGCTGCCGTCCTTACGGATGTAGGTCAACTCATAGATGTCTTCGATGCCGCGCGACGCCTTGAACACCAACGCCTCGAAGCCCGGCGTAATCCGGGTCCCCAGTTCGACGCTGAGTGCCTTGGCGCGCGGGATCATCTCCTGCGGATCAGAAATATCGGCCGGCGTGATCTTGTTCACTACCTCGGTGGCCGTGTAGCCCAACATGCGCTCGGCGCCAATGTTGAAGATCTGAATCACACCCTTCGCGTCAGTGGCGATGCTCGAAAAATTGGCGCTGTTGAATATCGCATCCTGCAGCGCCCCTGCTTTTACCAGAGCTTCTTCGCGCCTGACCTTGGTGACGGTTTCCACCCCGACGGGATCGCCCGGGAGAACAATTGTGTGATCGCTGTTTGTGCCGTTGTTTTTCATAGGACTATTTTTCGCGGGGCATCCCAAGGCGCCGGGCAGTTTTTTTTAGAACCAGGCAAGCAGAATTTCGATCGGTTGCGTCCGGTACTCATACCAGCTCCACTTCCTTCGGTTGCGTAACGGGCATGGTCACGACGAAGGTCGTGCCCTGGCCGGGACTACTGCGCGCGGTGATGGTCCCGCTGTGGCGATCCACTATCTTTCGGCAGATGGCGAGACCCACTCCGGTGCCCTCGTATTCACCTTTCTTGTGGAGGCGCTGGAACATGTTGAAGATCCGGTCGAGATACTTCTCGTCAAACCCGATGCCGTTATCCGCTACCGAGACTTGTATGAGTTTCCCAACCAAAGCGCCGTTGTTGTTAATAGACGCGTGGCGCGGCTCCGTCAGTTCTTCACTGGAGATCCGGACTTCAGGTGGCACGCCGGCACGGCAATACTTAAGTGCGTTACCGATCAGGTTCTGTAGTAGTTGCCGCATCTGCACGGGATCAGCAGCGAGGGTAGGCAGTTCTCCAATCTCGACCCGCCCTCCGCTCTGTTCGATCAGAGCTTCCAGATCGTTGCTGACTTCCCTGGCGATCACACCCAGGTTTACCGCGTCGAAAACTTGCGCTTGAGTCTCAACCTGGGAGAATGTCAGCAGGTCATTGATCAGGGTCTGCATCCGGCCGGCGGCGTTGAACATTCGTTGGAGGTAGTCTTGACACTCAGCATCGAGAGCTTCACCCGCTTTGGCTTTAAGCCGCTCACCGAACGCCAGGATCTTTCTTAGCGGCTCCTGCAGGTCGTGCGAAGCGATCTGCGCGAAGTCCTGCAACTCGCTGTTGCTGCGCTCCAATTTGGCGGAGTAGCTCTTTAACTTCGCCTCGATTCTCTTGCGCTTCGTAATGTCGGTGATGGTGAGAAAAGCCAGCGGCTGGCCGTTCGGCGCCTTAACGATGGCGCCGTTATATCTGAAGGTGGCCTGCCAGTCCGTGTCGATGCGCCGCAGGCAAACTTCGTAGTCCGTCAATACTTCACCCGCGATTACGCGTGCCAGAGGCCACGCTTCAACCGCTAACACCGAGCCATCGAGTGTGGACAGCTCGAGGAACTCGTGAAACTGGGATATCTTGAGCAGGCCCTCCTCCTTACTCGAGAACCCATGCATAGCCAGGCCGGCGTGGTTGAAGTGAGGCACTTGGCCGTGCAGATCGGAAATGACCAGGCCTTCGTGAAGATTTTCGATTATGGTTTGTAGCCGCTCCTCGCTCTCGCGCAGGAACTGCTCCTGACGCTTCCGGTCAGTGATGTCTTCAATTGCCAACAAGATCATCGTGGCGCTGCGCTTTTCCGTGACGATCTGACGGGCGTTGAGCAAGATCACTCGCCGGCCAACCCGTGGGAACAAATGATCGACTTCGAAACCATTAAACTCGGTGTGCTCGGGAAGGATCTCCTCGAGGAGAGTTCTTAGCGCGGGGATGTCCCACTGCCGATCGCCCAGTTCATAGATCAGGCGGCCTTCCGTCTCCTCTTTCGTTACGCTGAATGTGTTGTAAAAGGAGCGGCTCGCACCGGTAACGCGCAGGTCGGAATCGAGGATAACGAGCGGCTCGCGTACCGTCTCGACGATGTTCTGAAAGTAATCCAGCGCCCGGTCGTGTCGTGATTCCTGCTTAGATTTTTCGGCGATCATTTTTGTCCTTTAACTGGTCAGGAAAAGCACACCAGGACGAAGATCAAATACCGCGCGTCTTGAGATAATCAGTTAACTTCACAGTCGACCGAGCTCGGGTTGACGAATGGATGTGGGACGAAAAGGGACGAAGGGTTTAAGTTAACCCGGCGTAAAACCCCAATCACTCAACCGGGAGCGGTTTTGAGCCGCACTCTTCTGTCATGGCATTCGTCGTGCCAGCCGGGAGAAATGACGCGCCGCGGTTGGTTGGAGATCGCGAAGGATGGCGAGCGAGTCGCGGTGTCCTGCTGCCTGATCTTGCTGCCGCTTAAATCACCGGCGCCACCTCCGCATCGAGCAGCCCGCGTACCTTGAGCGCTACCGTGGTGGAATCGAATGGTTTTTGGATGAAGTTAATTTTCTCGTCCAGCAGACCGTGGCGCACGATGGCATCGTCGGTATAACCGGACATGAAGAGTACCGGCAGATTGGGACGAAGCGCGGTCACGCTTTCCGCCAGCTCGCGCCCGCCCATCTGCGGCATCACTACGTCCGTGATCATTAGGCGGATATCAAGCGACCGGTCCTGGGCCAACAAAAGGGCCTCCGCTCCATTCGCAGCCGCGAGCACGCGGTAACCCTGCTCTTCGAGGATGTGTTGCAGGATCGTGCGCACCTGGTCTTCGTCCTCAACCAGCAGCACCAGCTCGGTGCCATGTGGCGGTTGCTTCAAAGCCTGGTCGGTTTCGCTTTCCGGGGCCTGGTCCACGCGCGGCAGATAAATCTTAAAAGTGCTGCCGCGACCCACTTCGCTATAGACCCAAATATTCCCCCCGCTTTGCTTGACGATGCCGTAGACGGTCGCGAGTCCGAGTCCGGTACCTTGACCGGATGGTTTAGTGGTGAAGAAAGGGTCGAAGATGCGTGGCTGGGTAGCGGCATCCATTCCCTCTCCGGTGTCACTTACCGCGAGCATCACGTATGACCCCGGCTGGGCCGCGTGTCGCTGGGCATAGTCATCTGACAAGAACACGTTGCGAGTTTCAATCGTCAGCTTGCCGCCATGCGGCATCGCGTCGCGCGCGTTTACGATCAGGTTCAGCAAGACCTGCTCAAGCTGCCCCGGATCGGCTTTGACCTGGCCCAACGCCGGAGCGGTGATGCTCAAGACATCGATGTCTTCACCAATCAGCCGTCGTACCATCTTCTCCAGATCGGTAACGACGGTGTTGAGATTCAGGATTTTCGGCTGCAGGATTTGTTTCCGGCTGAAAGCCAGCAATTGCCTGGTAAGCGCCCCGGCCCGGTCACCCGCCTTCTTGATCTCCTCGACGCTCGCGCGATGCGGGCTTTCCGACGGCAGCTTACTCAACAGGATGCTCGAGTAACCCCCAATCACCGTCAGCAAATTGTTAAAGTCGTGCGCCACGCCGCCGGCCAATTGACCAATTGCTTCGAGACGCTGCGCCTGCCGCAGTTGCTCTTCCAAAAGCTTGCGTTCACTGACATCGCGCGCGATACCCTGTACTCCCACCGGCACGCCGTTCTGATAGACCAGGCGCGAGTTCACTTCCACCGGGATTCGCTTGCCGGCCTTGGTAATGATCTCCAGTTCATAGGCCGTAATCTCTTCGCCCGCGAGCTTGCGCCGCAACATCTCGCGGCCTTTATCCACATACTCCGGTGACACCGTCTGCGTGAAGTTAAGCTTGAGAGTATCCAGACGTGAGTAACCGGTGATCTCCTCGCCGGCTTTGTTGGTCGAGGTGTAATTGCCCTGGAGGTCGTGCTCGTAAATGATGTCGTGCGCATTTTCCACCAGCTCGCGATAGCGTTCCTCACTTTCGCGCAACGCCTTGTCCCCTTGCTTGCGATGAGTAATGTCGGAAACCAAAACGCCGACGCCGAGTAACTCGCCTTCGTGCAGGCGAATCGGATAAAAACTGGCGAGCCAATAGTTTTCCTGCGGAGCATCGGCCCGCGGCCCTCCGGTTAGCTCGAGGTCGAGGATTGGTTCGCCGGTATCGATCACGCGTTGCAGGAGCGGCTCGAGCGTGTCTGCCATCTCGGGCAACATTTCCCGCAAAGTCTTTCCCAGGTGCGCTTCCGCGGGTAAGCCGTTGATCGCGGCCAGGGAGGGATTGATGCGCCGGTAGGTGAAGTCCAGATTGTGGAAGGCGATGCCTATCGGCGCGGAGGACACTAGCGTGTCGAGCAGTGCGAGCGCTTCTTCCTTGCTGCGCACCGTCTCACTCAGGGCCTGCTGGGCCTCCACTCGTTTAGTGATGTCGGTCACGACTCCACGCATACCAACCGGCTTCCCCTCAGAGTCGCAGATGGTCATGGTGTGTGCTCTCACCCAAAGGAACCGTTTGTCCTTGCGGATCCAGCGAAACTCCAGGTCTCCCTTGCGACAGGCCAGGAAATGTCCAGCCGCTTCCCGCACCACTCGCTCGCGATCATCCGGATGCACGATGGTTAACCAGAAGCCGGGAGTCTCCAACCATTCCGCGATGGAATACCCAAGCATCTGCGTGACGTATTCACTGACGAATTCAGAATGATGATCCGGCCCGTTAGGATTACCCCGCGCCTCAAAGACGACTCCCGGCACTGTCCCGACGATAGTGTTGAGGCGCTCCTTTTGTTGCCGGATTTCATCATTGAGTCGCTCCTGCACCGCGTCAGCGCGCTTGCGTTCCGTAATGTCTTCGATGCTTCCTTCACGATAGAGCTCAGTGCCGGCGTCGTCGCGGAAGCTACGGCGATTGACTGACAACCAAATCTTTTCGCCATCTTTCCGGTACGCTTCAAACTCGAAGCCATGCAACACCCCGCGCTCCTCCTGTAACTCGTCAGACTTCGTGCGGGCCACGGGGTCAACGTAAAGTTGCTGGCCGATGTCCGTGATCGTTTCGATCACTTCCGCGGGCGATTCGTAACCGAGAATCTGGGCGGTAGCGGGATTGACGGTAATAAACTTGCCGTCGGGCGTGGATTGAAAAACTCCTTCGATAGCATTCTCAAAAATGGAGCGATACTTTTCTTCAGCTTGTCGTAGTTGCGTGTAGAGCGAGGCGCTCTCGAGAGCGGCGGCAGCCGTGCCGGCTAAAATGGTCAGGGCCTTCATCTGGCCCAGCGCGAAGGGTCGCTGGCGCTGCAGCATATTCAGGTTGAGCACGCCGACCAGCTTATTGGCTACTACCATCGGCACTGAAACCGACGAGCGAATAGCGGGACGCGGCCAGAGAGCCACAAAGCGATCGTCTTTGACTTCGCCGTTGAGAATCACGGGAGTCCGTTCCCGGGCCACCCAACTGGCTATGCTGCGATCAAATGGTATGCGTTCGCCTAACAGCCGTTCCTGCCGGCCACCCCGCGCGGCGGCTACGTAAAACTCCCGCCCGTCGCTGGTCGGCAGCAGCACCGAGACTTCGTCCGCTTCGGTTTGGTGCAAGGCGGCCTCGGTCAACTTGCTCATCACCGTGTGAGGATCGAGCGTGAAAGCGATGGTCTGGACCAGCTCATGGATCGCCACCGTCTCCTGCAGTTGCAGATTCTCGAGTCGCAACTGCCGCGCGTTCAGGGCGCGCGTCAAGACCGGCAGGAGGTTTTGCAGCCGGAAAGGCTTGAGCACGTAGTCAAACGCCCCAACCTGCATGGCGTCGACCGCGGTTTGAATTGTGCCCTGACCGGTGAGGATGATTGCGGTCAGATGCGGATCGACTTCCAGCGCGGCCTTAAGTAAGGTCACCCCGTCCATTTCGGGCATCATGAGGTCCGTTAACAGTAGATCGAAATCCCGCTCTCGTAGCTTGGCGAGCGCTTCACTGCCGGAACCGCAACTGGTTGCTTCGAAGCCATACCGCTGAAGTGACTCCTGCAGAATAGCCCGCAGCTGCGGTTCATCATCAACTACGAGGATTCTTCCCAGCGCTGTTTTTGAGACCGGCTCTTCCGAAACTATTTCAGTCTGCTCTGAGTTCTGGGCCTGGTTACTCACGCGCCACCTCGATGTCTTTATCAGTCGCCGGCAAAGCGATGCGAACCGTCACGCCTTTGCCTGGGCCGGTCTCAATTTCGATTTTGCCCCGATGTTCCTCGATGGTGCGGCGACAAATTGCCAACCCCAGGCCGGTGCCTTTGCCTTCCGGTTTGGTGGTGAAGAATGGCTCCCAGAGTTTGGTTAGATCGCCAGGCTGAACTCCGATGCCGGTGTCGGAGAATTCGATGATCACCGCGTCTTGCCCTCCCGGCATCGTGCCCAGGAAGGATCGCACCGTCAGCGTTCCGCCCTGCGGCATTGCGTCGCTCGCATTCGTTAACAGGTTGAGAAACACCTGGCGCAACTGTTGCCGATCGGCTTGGACCGTGGGCAGGCCGGCGGATAATTCGCTCACGATCTCGATCTTATGACTGCGCAAATGATATTGAATAAAATCGAGCGAGTTAGCTAACTCGTCACTGAGATCGACCGTGGAAAGCTGCTTGTGGCTGCGGCGGCTAAACTGCAGGAGATTGCCGACCAGCGTGCCCATCCTGGCCACTTCCTGTTCAATCACTTCGAGCGATTTCAGGTGCGGGTCATTAGCCGGCAGCTGGGCCACCAGATTTTCGGCGTGCAGCGAAATGGTGGCGAGCGGGTTATTCAACTCGTGCGCGACGCTGGCCGCCAGCTCACCCATCGTTGCGAGTTTGGCGGCCTGCCAGAGTTGAGCGGTGGTGGAAGTCAATTCGTTAGTCCGCGTGTATAGATCGGCGAGGGCCTGCTCCAGGCTTTCTTTCGACTGGCGCAGTTCCTCCTCAGCCAACTTGCGCTCGGTCACGTCCCGCACGTTGCATTGAATTACGCGGCGCTCACCGGCGAGGTAACTGTTACTTACAAATTCCACGTGACGCAGGGTTCCCTCGCGATCTTCCAGCGGCAGATTCTCGTAGCGCATGTAGCCCCGCTGCTGTAGTTCGGCAAAAGCGGTCCGGGAAGCGACTATGTCGTCGAATGGGCCCAACTCCCAAAGTTCCTGCCCCAACAGGTCCTGCTTAGGCATACCCAGCAAGTCGCTGAGATATGGATTCACATCGAGAATCCGGCCACTCCCAGCGTCAAGGATAAGAATGCCGTCCTTCGCCGACTCAAACAGGCGGCGATAGCGAATCTCTGAATCGCGGAGCGCTTCCTCTCCGCGTTTTGCCGCGGTGATGTCGCGTGCGATTGTCGACCAGCCGGTGATGACGTCGGAATTTTCTCTGATGGGAGAGATAGTCAGGGAAACGAAAACGCGGCTGCCCTCTTTGGTGATCCGCTCGATTTCAAGGTGATCGATATTCTCGCCGCGGCTGAGTCGGTCCAGAATTGCTGCCACGTTGCCGGCTGCTTCCGGTGGATCCAGTATTGCGATCGAGCGGCCCATTATTTCCTCCGCTGTATAGCCGTAAAGTCTTTCCGCCGCTTTATTCCAACTGGTGACCGTTCCGTCTAAACTTTTTCCGATGATTGCGTCTTCGGACGACTCGACCAGCAACGCCAGGCGATGCTGTTCCTCTTCAACGCGTTTCCGCTCGGTGATATCAATGATACTGAGGAAAGCCAGCGACGTTCCGTTAGCTTCGCGCACAATATTTCCCCCGTAGCAGAATATCCGGCTCCAGTCCGCGTCGAGACGTCGTATTTGTATTTCCAGATTGTGCAGCCGCTCGCCACTAATAATCCGCTGTAAGGGCCACTCGCTGAGCGGCAACACGTCGCCGCCAAGCGTCGAGAGTTCGAAGGTGTTGGCAAACTCGGGCAGCTTCAGCAGACATTCATTGAGGCTGTCGAACCCGTGCATCTCAAGAGCTGCCTTGTTCCACTTCAATAATTGGCCCTCAAGATTCGAAATAACCAAACCATCGTTGAGGTTTTCAATGACCGTTTGCAGGCGCTGTTCGCTCTCGCGCAAGTCCTCAATCTTTCTCTCGAGCTCACCGCGGTAGTCGCGCACTTTCATTGTCATGGCGTTGAAGCCGGCAGCCAGAGAGCCCAACTCGTCCTTGCGTGGGATCGCAACCGTTCGGGAATAGTCGCCAACACCGATTGCCGACGCGGCGTCGGTCAGCAAACGAAGCGGCTGCGTGATGCCCCGACTCAGGGAGAAAGCAGCGGCGATGCCAAAGGCGAGCAAAATAAGGTCGAAGAATATTGCGCGTCGCAAAAACTGATGGGCTTGAGTCAAGAACGGCTGTTCCGGAAATTCAACCAGCACGAACCAGGGAGTGCCTACGATTGGCCGGCCCTGGGCCATCACCCAATTGCCGTTGCGCGAGTAGTAGCTGATAGCGGGAGCTGATCCCAAGCCGGGTTGAGGCTGGGCCACGACTCCCTCCAGATTGGTTAAAAGATCGCCCCGCAGGTTTCCGAAATAGAGTTGAGCTCCACTACCAAGCAGGTCAGTCAACTGATGGGGCGGCGGGTTCGAAGAGATGTGGCGCCACCTAACCAGATAACCGATCGGCTTTCCCGTGTTGTCCTTCACCGCTGCCAAGCCCGGCACCGCAATGGTTTCGTTAATCAGGCGCATGGGGCCCACCGCTTTGAAGGGTTCGACGCTTCCAGCTATAAACTCGGCGTCTAACTCCGCCGGCTCGCGTGCGACGCCGTCGGGTAACGTCAATACCAGTTCGCGGTTCGCATTCCAGAGTTCGACTTGCAGACTGTTCGGATCCTGCGGCGCCGTGAACTGCTGCAGCACCGCGGCGGCGTCTGAGCGCGTCTTCGGAGTCGGAGATCTAAGGAAAGCAGTAATGCTCGCTTCATTCGCGGCGGCGGATGTTTTGTTAAGCAGGTTGGCGGTAGACTGCTGCGAAAGGTTTACTAACTGCCTGGTAAGATTCTCCAGACGTTCGCGCCCCACTTCGAGCGCGGCCTCTTTAACCCCACGATAAGACACCCATGTCGAGGCCAGAATGACGCTGAGCAGGAGCGCACCAATCAGCAACGGCAAGCGATGCTTCAGGGAAAGATTCGGGGTCGAAAGAAAATTCGGTCGCATAACATTGGTCAATGCCCGGACGCGTCAATCCGCTTACTCGTTCACTCGTGTGGTCCATAGGTCCAGCTGACAATGGCGTTAGCGTCATTTTTCGCCGTTAGAGAAAACTGAAGAAGGACGCCACCTTCGCCCCAAGGCGGCATCCTTCTTCGTGGCGCGTGCCTGCCTACTGGAGGCGACACGCGATTTGAATGTCTTTCTCGGTCGTAGCTTTGCAGAGCAGGCTTCGGCTCAATGGCGCCGATAAAACTTTCCAGTACCATGCTCACCCGCACCAACACGCCGCAACAATGTTCCGCGCTCCCTCGGAGTTTGGAAAGAGACGCCGCCCTCGCCCCAAGGCGGCGTCCCTCGCCACACGCGCGCTCCAGTCCTGTTCGGACGGCACGCGATCCTGATAAAACTTGCAGACATCAAAATTCTCTCGTTGGCTAAACAGTTGCGACTGCTGTCGCTTTACTGAATCGTCCGCGCACCAGATTAATTACGTCCTGGGCCAGGAACGGTTTGTACAACACCGGGAGTGCCCGATCGAGCCACAGCGTTTGCAACTCATCGGAAACCCCGCCGCCGGTCATCAAAATAGTGTGGCTCAACGGCGCTTGTGCCTGAAACTCCAAAGCCAGCTTCAACCCGTCGTCCTCGCCCAGCATGTAGTCGACCAGGATTGCGTCCGGGCGGCACTGGTAAAACGCGAGCCGTGCCTGCGCCGCATTTTCCGCGATCAGAATTTCCCACCGTTCCTCTTTCAACTCGGCCGCCAGGAAGAACAACAAGTCGTGGTTGTCATCCACGATCAGTATCGTCGGCTGTCTGCGCACCATGACCGGATTTCCGCCCAGACACTCGATGGCCAGACTATCTCCGGTTGGTCCGATTGAAATCTTGACCTGCGCGCCAGGCCGGATCTCGCCGCGCGCCACCATAGTTGCTAACGGTTGCGTAAGCTGGCGATGAATGGTGCGTTTGAGTTCGCGGGCGCCGTACTCCTGACTAACTCCCTTTCGTAACAGGAACTCCTTTGCGCCCGGGGTAACCTCGAGCGAAAAATACCGGTCGCCCAGGCGCAGGTTCACGTGCTCCTGAAGCGCAAGTAGATCGTGCTCCAGAATCATCTCGATAGCTTCCGCGTCGAGCGGGTTATAGGTAACGACAGCATCGATGCGATTGACGAACTCAGGCGAAAACCGCTTGCGCACGGCACCCAACGCAATACTCTCCAGGCGGGTAAAGACTTCTGCCTGCGACTTCCCCACCGAACTCTGAAAGCCAATGTTGGGATTGATCTCTTTCATCATCTCCCGCGCGCCGAGGTTGCTTGTGAAGAAAATCAAACACTTCTCAAAATCTACACTTGTGTTGTCACCGAGTCGCAAAATCCCCTTATCGAGAATGCCCAGCAGCAGTTTGGTAATTGAGTGGGCGGCCTTTTCGATTTCATCGAATAACACCAGTGCCAAGTCGCAGGCGGGACTGGTGACGTCTGTCAGCTGTTGTTGGGTAAGCAGCGGGACGGTTTCACGGTGACCGAGATATCCGGGAGGAGCCCCAACCAGTTTGGCGGTTTCATGTTCCATCTGAAATTCGCCGCAATCAATCTTGAGAATCTTCTTTTCGTCGCCATGCAGAAGTTCGGCAATCGCCTCGACTGTTTTAGTCTTGCCGGTACCCGTTGGTCCCAACAACAGGAAGACGCCCGCGGGCCGGCCCACCGGAGCTAAGCCTGATTGATACATGTAGACATAGGGAACAATTGCCTTGGTAGCAGTCGATTGGCCCACAACCTTCTGCGATAACAGCGTTACCAGATCAGAACCCGCCAGGTCAGGTAGCGCGGGCGAAGGCAAGGGTTCATTACTGAGGAAGGTTTCGCTGTACATAAAACTCATATCCTGGACCAGCGTCAATCTAACGAGCCTGAGTGGCGGCGACGCATACCAGCCGGTTTCGACGCGAGGGGATCAACCTTGAAGCTAAAGTTGCCTGGGGAAGAAAAAGTCAGGCCTCATAGACTAAATCGATCTTCCGACGCCGGTTAAACGATTCCTGGATGGCCGAGTACTTGAGTCGCGCCGGGACGAACGCGGGGGGCAAATAAGTGGTGATCCTTTGTGAGATCACAGTAACGCTTATGTGACTTTGCGCACAATCGGGGATAACCTGAGAGGCTGTCAGCAAAACACTGACACGGGCCACCTCACTTTCAGTCAGCATGAAATCATTCAAACTTGACCAACCCCAGACGCAACGCATAACGAACCAGGCCGGCAATGTCGTGAATATTTAGTCGTTCCATAATCTGTGAGCGATGGCTTTCGACTGTCTTCACGCTGATGTTGAGACGACGAGCTATCTCTTTGGTCGCGTGACCTTCCGCAATCAACTGCAGGACTTCATGCTGGCGCGCCGTCAGTTGCGAGGAAAACGAATTCGGGTCACTTAAATACGTAAGGATAGATTGGCGCGACAGGGCTGCCGCCAGGTAGCGTTCGCCGCGGGCCACGGTCTTGATGGCGACTTCCAGTTCGGTGCCGGCGTCCCCCTTGGTGAGAAAGCCAAACGCCCCCAATCGCAAGGCTTGTACGGCGAGTCCTTCATTGGGGTGCTGGGCCACCACAATCGTCCGCACGGTCGGATACTTCTCGCGAATTTCTCGCAACAGCCCGAGCCCCGCCACTCCCGCCAGCGGCACATCCAGCAAAACAAGGTCGGGCCTGTATTCCTTGATTGCGCTGAGAGTTTGCTGGCGGTTCGCTGCTTCGGCAACCTCGATTTCAGGAACACGTTCGAGTAAGGCGCGCATACCGGCGCGCACGAGCGAGTGAGGATCGAAGAGCAGTACTCTGATTACGGGCCCCGCCGCCTCAGACTCTGCTCGCTTCGCTCCGGATGAAGGATATGATTTCTGCATTCCCGCTTCACAGTGAGGAGACAGGCCGGTGGAGCACTTTACGCTGCTCCCAACTGCTACCGTGCCTGCTGCGTAGTCACTAACCTAGTACAGTATTCCTGCTCGTACCATCGGGAAATTTCTGATAAGCCACCGTGGTTGAGCGTCGGAACACAACATAATCAAATCCTGCTGACAACGATTTCCTCGGTTAGGTTAAGGATATAGATCGCCGGTAGCGGGGGATATCGGGTTTAGCTTGATTTTGGCGTAAGGCTTTCCAGAAGTGGCCTGTGAGGATTGCCTGACCGCAAACTTGTTTTAGCTCACCTATTGCATGATTTGTTGGAAGAAAAAAATTATGGAAAGATTCTAATCGATGAGTTTGTTCTGAATCGCGTAGCGTGTGAGTTCCGCATTTGTCTTCATTCCCATTTTTTCCAGCAGGCGCGCGCGATAAGTGCTGATGGTCTTATCGCTGAGCGCAAGCAGATCTCCGATCTCCGTCACAGTTCTTCCCAGGGCAATCAGTCGCATGACTTCAAACTCACGATCAGAAAGATTCTCATGAGGCGGGCGATCTGAGCCGCGGCCCAGATCGAACACAATTTTTTCCGCCAAAGCGGAAGTAATGTACCTGCCTCCGGTCATCAGGCTATTGATAGCTTTCGCCAACTCCGGCGTGGGACTGTCTTTGGTGACGTAACCCGAGGCGCCGGCGGTGAACGCCCGACGTGCATATTGTTCCTCGGCATGCATGCTGAAGATTAGCACCGGTAGCCGGGGACGAATCAGTTTCAAGTCTTTCAAGACGTCCAACCCGTTCTGTTCTCCCAATGAGAGATCCAGCACGGCCAGGTCCCAATCCTGCTCCCGCGCCAGTTGCAACGCTTCGGCGCCGGTGCTCGCTTCACCAAAAATTACGGAGTAGGACTGCGATTCGAACGTCCGTTTAAGCCCATCGCGTACCACGGCGTGATCGTCGATGATGAGGATTCTCTTCATTTGTAGTATCCGGGGCCAAAAAGAATTCTCACCGAGACGTGACTAGCGCGCGTGCTGCTTGCTCGCGCACTTTAGGGGTTGTCTCGGCGAGGGGCACTCTCACTGTAACCGTAGTCCCGCTTGCCTGGGCTCCTGAAATTACTATCTCCCCGCCCACCAGGTGAGCGCGTTCACGCATTCCCAGAATGCCTAAAGAGCGATGTCCCGACTTCTGCGGTTCGGTGATTCCTTTGCCGTTATCACTGACTGAAAGTGAGAAGTGACCATCCTCGCTGGTCATCTCGATAACGACGTGGGTTGCTTCAGCATGACGCAGAACGTTTGTGAGCGCCTCCTGCAGTATGCGGAAGACAGCCGTTGACTGTTCCTCGTTCAAGTTAATTTCTTCCATGAAGCAATCGCAAACAATTCCGGTGCGACCTTGAAACTGTTGTGCATGCCATTCGACTGCTGCTGCCAGGCCCAGATCGTCAAGCACACTGGGCCGCAACTCCGACGCTATCCTGCGAATAGAACTAAGCGCAACATCACTCAGCTTAATCAACTCCGTAAACCGCTGTTGCAACTGAAGGATTGTCGCCGGCTCCAACGGGCCTGCCAAAACGCGGCTGGCACGTTCCACGTCCCATTTCAAACTGGTGAGCAGCGAACCCAATTCGTCGTGGATCTCGCGCGCGATGCGCGTGCCCTCAGTTTCTCTCGCTAGTTGCAGGTGGGCTGACAAGGCGCGCAGTTGCGCGGTCGAGACCGTCAGTTTCTGTTCGGCAAACTTGCGTTCGGTGATATCGCGAGCCGTCCCCTGTACTCCCACGGGAACTCCGTTTTCAAAAATGAGATGACTGCTGACTTCGACCGGAACGCACGTGCCATCCTTTCTGATAACTTCCGACTCGTAACAGGTTTCTCCCTCTTCTTTCAGCTGACGACAAAATTGTTCGCGAAAGGATTTCATCTGCTCGCCCGGAATAAACTCGGTATATTTTCTGCCGAGCAACTCCGCCCGCATGTAGCCCGTCAACTTTTCGGCGGCACGATTTACTGAGATATATCTGCCGCTAAGGTCATGAACGTAGGTAGGCTCGCGGGAATTTTCAAACAACTCGCGATAACGCTCTTCGCTGTCTCGCAAAGCTTGCTCAGCCTGTTTCCGTTCCGTCACGTCCTGGGTTGTTCCGGTGAGACGGATTACCTGACCCTGTTCGTCGGCGACCACAAAGACCCGCGCGTGGAGCGTGCGCTGAACGCCGTCGGCACGGAGAATTCGGTACTCCACGTTCTGCGGTGCGCCGGAGGCGATTGCCTCCTGCACTGCCACGCGACAGCGTTCGCGATCGTCCGGGTGGACCCGCCGCAGAAATCCTTCGTAACTTGCCTCAACTTGGTTCGGCGCGACACCCAAAATCCGAAACAGTTCATCCGACCAAACCACTTCGTTCGTAACCAGATCGCTGGTCCAACTGCCGACATGGGCCTGGTGTTGCGCCTCAGTTAAGCGGCTCTCACTTTGCGCGAGTTTGTCTTCGACTCGTTTGCGTTCGGTGATGTCCAGACAGGTGCCGACAGCGCGAACGGGCTGCCGTTGCTCATCCTGGAAAACCTGCCAGCGTTCTTCTACGAACTTAATCCGTCCATCAGGCAGCAACAACCGATGTTCGAACTGCACTGCGGCGCCTGTCGCTGATGATTCTAGAAATGTCTGGGCCACCATTTCCCGATCGGCGGGATGAACGAATTGCAAGAACGCCTCGTAGCTCGGGACGAACGTGTCCGGATCGGTTTCGAAGATGCGGTGGTTTTCCGCCGACCAGCTCACCCGCCCGGTGCGCAGATCACTATGCCAACTGCCGAGCTTGGCGAGGGTCTGCGCCTCAACCAAAAGGCCGCGCTCGCTCTCCAATTCCCGCGCCAACTCCCGCAATGCGCGTTCACTTTTTTCCAATGCCGCCATTGTCTGCTGGCGTTCGGCGATGCCTCGGGTGATTGCGAGTTGCCGCGATGCCTTAAGGGCGGTTTGCACGCGCCGTCTTTCCCGATGCATCAGCTCGCTCATAATACTCATGAGTGAACCAATCACCGCCAGAAGCAGCAGGCGAACCAGATCCTCCCGTCGCGGAAAACCCGATAGTTCATACAGGGAGAAACCGGCCAAAAAAAATGAGAACGCGACGGACACCAAGCCCGGTCCGAGTCCGCCATACCAGACACAGAGAATTACCGCGAACAGATAAGGGGAAACGGGGTTGGCCGCCAGGAAAGGCCAGGTGAGTTGGATCAGGCACGCGGTCGCGGCCGGAGCAAACAAAGCCGGCACATAACGCACGACCCACTCGCGAACGACGTTATCCTGCGAGTTAACTTCGCCTCTTAAGATCTGCATAGGTTCCAGCGACATTGGTTTCATGTCCATTATTGGAAGCTGCCTAAGCCGTCTCTTTCAGGTTCGTCGCGCTTGCCCGTGGTTCTCATTGTCTCGGGCCCAGCGACATGGCTGCTGACAGAAAAACGCTGATGCGCGCCGGCGCAGTGCCTCGGCGCACCACTGACTTTCAGCCAAGGGGTTGATGAGATCGATAGGGGGACGTTGAGAAATCCCATTGAGCTGCTTGCCTCCGCGCCCGTTCCTTTGATCCGGTACGCAAGATGAGTGCGTCAAGAAAGACGCTCGGGTAACCCTTCCAGCAGGAGAGAGCGGGGCAGGTTGTGAGCTGGAGGAAAAACCTGCGTCCCTCGTCGAACACTTCGCTCGCGAATAATTACGCTGTGCGAATTGTAGATTTATCATCCCGGAGTTTGCAATTCCATTTTATCGGATCAGCCCACCTAGCAACATAATTTGCAACTGCGAACCAGCGACGTAAAAACTAGAATTCAATTCGGTTTGTGAAAGTTGGACCAGCGTTTCAAACAACACTGACCCCGCTGCCATGATTTAGAAGCGAAGGCAGAAGAGCCGCTGCATGAAACTGCATTCCTGGCAATCTCCTGACAGTATTAACCTCAACCTGGGCGATGGGCGATTGAATATGAGCTTGCGTTGAGCCGTGGACGAGAGGTCAGCAAGCGCAAGGGATGATATATCGGCGCTTTGAAACTTGCAAAAGCCTCCACGCCGCGGCTGTACACACTCGCAAGGCTGGCGTGTGGCAGGGTTGCTCGTGCGTGAAGGTGAACCAACGCCGTTTCTTCGCGACGCGAATTTATTACACGACGATTAGCTAGCTGACTAACCGTAGCGTTGGCCGAGACGGTGGTGGTCCGCTGGCGTGGATCGCCGACAGTTGCTTGCTACGCTTCTGCAGGTACATAAGCTTATCCGCCTGCTCGATCAATTCCGGGATATCGCGAATATCATCTTGAGCGATCCAAACCGCGCCGACACTCAATGAGAGGAGGTACGCGTGTTCGTGGGTTTCGTTTGCTGACAGGACCTTGTCATCCAGGCGACGAAGAATCTTGTCCTGCTCGGATCGCAACACGTTAAGCGAGAGCACCGCAAACTCGTCGCCGCCCAGTCGGGCAACGATGTCAGAGTCGCGAAAAGTTTGTCTTAAGATTTCAGCGGCCTTGACGAGCGCCAGCGAACCTTCGGCGTGGCCGAAGCTGTCGTTGATTTGTTTTAGACCGTCAAGGTCGGTGTAGATCAGCAGGGAACTCTGCCGCGACCGCCGCGTCATTCGCAGGCAATGTTCGGCGAGAGTGAAGAAGCCACGATGATTGTAGAGACCGGTCAAATCGTCCGTTAAGCTCAGATTGCGTAAGGCCTCCTCGGCGCGCCGGCGTTCGGCCACGGCAGCTTCGAGTTGTGTCACTCGCTGGGCCAGGCTTGCCTGGAGTTCGACGATGCGCGCGGCGGCCTGTAAGCGCACGCGGAGTTCGTTATGATTGAAAGGCTTCGCCAGGTAGTCATCCGCGCCCGCCTCAATGCCGGCCACCATTTGTTCCTTGTCACGGAGTGAGGTCAGAAGAATCAAATAGGTAGCGGAAGTCTTGCGATTGCGGCGAACGCGGCGGCAAACCTCGGGACCTTCCAGGCCCGGCATCAGCCAGTCAAGAATAGCCAAAGGAGGCGCGCCGTCCTGCTGCAACAGCGACCACGCTTCGTTGCCGTTGTTTGTGGTCACAACTTCATGGCCCCATTTCTTTAAGATGGCCGCAAGCAAGCGGCTGGAGACCGGGTCATCTTCGGCGACTAGAATTTTCATTTATAACCTCAGCAGTCGCTGCGCTTGCAGGACCGGGAAGACGCGCGCGAGCTCAGCCTCGAGTGAAGTGAGCAGCGCCGCCAAACTCGCGAAAGCGTCCGCTGGTTCCATTTCGATCTCCTCGCAAAGCGCGGACGTTCGCAGCGCGCCCAAACTTCCGCTGCTGCCGCGTAAGCTATGTGCCCCACGCTTTAGCGCCGGATAATTCTCCAGTACCAGAGACGCTCGCAGGGCACTCAGGCGGCACGGTACGTCGGCGAGAAACAGATCGATCAGTTCGACGATCAGGTTGGGCTCGCCCTCCTCCTGCAATTCTTCAAGAGTCGCGAGTGTGGCCAGATCAACGGCGGGTTCAAGATCGCCGAGAACCCGCGGCAACCCGGTAGCGAAAGCGAATTGTGTGATTGCCTGATTCATTGCGAGTACTCCTTTCCGGGAGCGTTCCTGCTGCTGGGTAGGTTCTTGTTAGTCAGCAAAATTCTGAGCGTGGTTTGAAACTGCTCGAGGTTAAATGGCTTGGTAAGAAAAACTGTAGCGCCCGCGCTGAAGCTTTTGGCCATCAGATGCAAATCACCTTCGGAACTGATCAATAGCACCGGTATGCGTTGCAGCCGCTTTTCGGTGTTCATATAGCGAATGATGTCAAGACCCTCGAGGTGCGGCATCATCATGTCGAAGATGCCAGCCCGGAAATCCCCGTCGCCTTGCAGCATGCGGTACGCCTCGCGGCCATCATCGACCGCTACCGCTTCATAGCCCTCCTTTCGGACCGCGTTAGTTAACAAGTCTCTCAGTACCGGATCGTCATCGGCGATCAAGATTCGTTTTGAAAGTTGCTTGACTGCGATTGTCATGCCTTACGACCTTCTTTGTTTTGCAACCTCACGTTTACCAGGGGAGGACTGGAACTATTTTTGACTTGACCTGGAACTCGGTCGCTGCCGCTGCCGGTTCTAATTTGTACCAGGGGTAATTAGCGCTTGTGTGGAAAAAGAGGCGGGCGTCAGGCCGCAACCCGCGGCAGCAGCATGCGCCTTTCGGGTTCACTGTTCTCGCTGCACTGTCTGTGCCACCAGCACGAGCTGCCGTCACCAGCTTTATGCCGGGACCAGCACCGCCTGGTCCAACAATTCGCGGGCCTTCGCGGCGAGCAGCTCCGGTGAGAATGGTTTCTGCAGAAACGCAACATCTTCCTCGAGAATGCCGTGCCGCACAATGCTGTCGTCCGTGTACCCCGACATGAAAAGGACGCGCGTCTCAGGACGCAAAATCGCCACCTGTTCCGCCAACTCACGTCCGCTCATGCGTGGCATTACCACGTCAGTAATCATCAAGTCGATGCGGCCGGCAAACTGCTGGCTCAAAAGCAGCCCCGCTTCGCCGTCCGACGCGGTCATTACGAGGTAGCCACACTCCTGCAGCATCTCCTCGGTCAGTTCACGTACCAGTTGCTCATCCTCTACCAGCAGAATGGTCTCCGAACCGGGCATCAAACCGGGGACGCTGACGCTTTGATCGGGCGCGACTTCGTCGACTCTCGGAAGGTAAACCTTAAACGTTGTGCCCTTACCCACTTCGCTGTAAACCCAGATGTTGCCGTTGCTCTGTTTGATTATTCCGTAAACGGTGGACAAGCCCAGCCCGGTTCCCTTGCCCACATCCTTGGTCGTGAAAAACGGGTCGAATATTTTTTCCTGGGTCTGAGCGTCCATGCCGATTCCGTTGTCGCTGACTGTCAGCATCACGTAGTCGCCGGCAGGAATGCTGAAGTGTTTCGTGGCATAGGTTTCATCGAGTGTGGCGTTCCGGCTTTCGATGGTAATCATGCCTCCCTGAGGGAGCGCATCGCGCGCGTTGACTACGAGGTTGAGTACCACCTGCTCGATCTGCCCGGCGTCAGCTTTGATCTGGCCCAGCGCGGGCTGCATGCGCGTGACGAGCTTGATGTCTTCACCGATCAGGCGCTGCAGCATCAGATCCATTTCCTTGACTACGGAATTGAGGTCGAGCACGGTGGCCTGCAATAACTGCCGCCGGCTATAGGCGAGGAGTTGACGCGTGAGTCCGGCGGCGCGCGTGCCGGCTTTGCTGATCTGTTCCAGGTAGCCGCGCAGCGGATCGCCTTCCGCGACGCGTCTCAGTGAAAGTTCGCTATAGCCGCTAATCACTGTGAGCAAATTATTGAAGTCGTGCGCCACGCCGCCCGCTAGTTGTCCGATCGCTTCCATCTTTTGCGACTGCCGCAACTGTTCTTCGTTGAGTTGCTCGCGCGCGATCATCGCGACATTGTCCACCGCGGTTGCTGCCAGGTTGGCGGCCATCTGCATCGACGCCGCATGCTCCTGACGATAAGCGTCGCGCGCGTAACTCTGGACTTCAACACACCCCACGGTGCGGCCCATCACCGTCATCGGGGCGGAGAGTGCGGAGTGTGGCGTGGTCTCTTCAGAACAATCACCGATCACTACCGGCAGTCCCCGGCTGCGAACTTCTTCCTGGAACTCATTTTGAATGATTACCGTTCCCGACTTGATTGCCCGTCCGGTCAGGCCGTTGCCCGTTAACACGGCGGGCAGCAGACTGGGATCAAACTCATGCTCGTCTGCCCAGCAGTAAGAAATCTTGCGGAGTTCCGCTTCCGCGTCATACAAAGTGATCAGCAGTCCGTCGCACGGTACGGAAACGAGAGCAAAGTCGCGCAAGGCGCGGAAAACGATCGAGAGATCGCGCGCGTTGCCGAGGTTCTGGCCCAGGAGCGCGATCCTTTCCACCAACTTTCCGTAGTCCTGCAGCGCTTGATTCGATGCGGCGTGCAAGAGTTCGTCCGCTTGCTTGCGACCGGTAATGTTGCGCAGGTTGAGTACCAACCCGCCGACGTTGGAAACGTGCAGGAGGTTGGTGATCGTTGCTTCAATATCGACCCACGACTGATTGCCCTGCCGCGCCTGAAACTCAAGGGAGGTTGTTTGCCCGGGGTGGTGGGCCAAACTCGCGGTTGTTTCCAGCACGCGCTGCCGATCTTCCGGATGGAGAAAATCGCGCAGTTGTTTACCGGTAACGTCCTGCGGCCGGTAACCAAAAATGCGCTCCACCGACGGGCTTACATAGCCGACGAAGCCATCGCTGCCGACGACGGCGATCACGTCGGAGGAGTATTGAATTAACGATGCAAATCTCGCTTCGCTTTCGCTTGCTGCCTTTTCCTTGAGCAAGGTTTCGTTGTCGCGCAGGGCGATAATTTGCCGCGCGACCACGAGCGCGGTAATCAAGAATGCTCCGATGGTCAACCACAGCAGTGGTTCCATACCCGGATGAGGATCGAGTTTTGCCGTCACCCATAACAACAAAGCGTAAGCCACAGCGACCGACGCATATGGCAGCCAACGAAACGATAATTTCTCCCAGGCGCTCTCCACTTGTGTCTCCGTCAGCGCGATACTGCGAAATTGGTACTGGGCGCTGAAAGCAATGAGCACAAAGTTGAGCATGTAAAAACAATCCGGCCATTGACCGCCAAAATAGCTGCTGTGCAAGGTTTGATAGGAATAACCAAAATCGGCGATGGCGTCAGCCAGGATCGCCATAGTCAAAATCCTCAAAGCAAGGCTCACACTCCGCGCGGGCCGGCGCAGCAATACTGCGATCACGCCGAAAAGCAGAACGGTGTTGGCTACCGGGTAGGCCATTGTGATCAACGTCTCAAGCGTGCTCGTATGCTCCGCGAGACCGACCGGCCTGAGCACCACGTACCAAATGAGCAGCGTAGTGCCAAGCATTACGGTGCCCGCGTCAAGCGCAAATGTCAGGCGGGAACGACCGGCCCGGCCCATCGGGAAGGACAACAGTCCCGCGAGACAGATTGGGTAATACAGCAGGTAGGGAAGATCGGCCCAACTGACCGCGAGGTCGGAGCCAAGCACCAATTCGTAATAGGCCCAAACGACGTTCCCCAGGAAGTAACACAGGAAAGCCACCGCGAGCGTGCGCCACGCACGGCGGTTTTTGGCGCCCAGCGCGACTCGTCGCGAAGTGCGCCATGCCAGCACCGTCATGAGCAAGCTAATCATGGGCTGGGCCAGATCGGTGACCAGCGTTTTGTTTGCTTCAGACGGTTGCAGCCGAAACATCCACGCCAGGTAACACAAGAAGAAGCAGGCCGCGCCAATCGTCAGTATCCCGCCCCAGTCCCGGTGCCAGGAACGAAACACAGCACCTGCATTTTCAGTGGTCGCGCTATTCATGTGCATGACGTCCGCCTTCATTACTAAAAAGTGAACCCGTAATAGAGTCCCAGCGAGTTGTTACCGCGTCCCTGATTGCCGACGTTGTAGCCGACGTAGAAAACACTTTTTGGCGAGAGCGCGATGGCCGCGCCGGCGGCCAGATAGCCGTAGTCGTTGTTGCCGCTGGACCAGTCCGTTATGAAAGTCAGCCGCTTACTCACGGGCTGCTCATAGCCCAGCAGCAACCCTTTCTTGCTGGTGCCCTGCTCAAATGATCCGAGCAATGCGTAGGAACCGGCGGTTAAGCGCGCACCGAATGTGCCCGGTAGATTTTTGCTGCCCACCGCGTACACCAGCCCTCTGATCGGCTCCAACGCTCGCTCCGTGATAGGAATTGAAATGACAACCCCAACCGCGGCAGCCAGTCCCCGGCCTTCATTTTCATAAAACTTCCATTTGAAGTTTGGCTGGATCTCCATTGGTTCCGCGGGAGACATCCTGGTATAGAAAACATTTACGCCGACCTCGGTTCGTCTCCCTAAACCGTAAACGATCCGCGGACCGTAAGTCTGAAAGCCACCGCTTTCGTACGATGAGAGGTGGGCCAGGAAGTCGGCCTCGAGGTAAGCCTGATGGGCCGGCAGCACATCGGTCGAGGCAATGTTGAATACTGTGGACTGCGCCGCCGTATGGGAAACCGCGCACAAGGTGAGACACACGGCAATAAGCCCGCAGAATTGCCGGCTGGTCCAAAGTGCGATCCTTTCGCGCCGGTCATTAACTAAAACAATATTGTTCATGTTCCTGCTCCCTCAGACGGGTTGTGTTAGGTGCTGATTTAGGAAATCCTGACTGCGGACAAACTCTTCGCGGGCATGGGCCAGGTAACGCGGCGCTGCAGTGAGGTCGTCTCGGCCGGCCGCAAGCTCAAGTTCGTGTAAGGGCCCAACCATCGCGTCCATGCCACAGTTAGCACTGGTGCCGGCGCAGTTGTGAGCAATCAAGTTCACTTCGGCGGCGTTACCGGCCGCGATCGCGATGGTGAGTTTCGCGAGATTTTCAGACATCTGCTTCAGGTAGATGTCCACGATTTCCAGCAACTCTTCACCCGTGACGTTGTGCAGACGGTCCATATCAACCGGCGGCAAAACGGCGGGCACGAACCCGGTCGGCGCCGGTTCTTTCCCGTTGCTCCTAATGAAAACGCGTTGCAGTACCTGGGCCAATTCAGCGGGCCTGACCGGCTTAGAGAGGTAGTCGTCCATACCGGCCGCCAGACACTTGTCCCGATCGCCTTGCAATGCATTAGCCGTCATCGCGACGATAGTTGTATGTTTCGTCGTGCCCTCACGGCGACGAATTTCCGCGGTTGCTTCGTAGCCATCCATCTCGGGCATCTGGCAATCCATTAGCACCAGATCGTAGGAGATGCGGTGCACGGCTTCCACAGCCGCGCGACCGTCGGCTACAGCATCAGCTCGATAACCGAGTTTTCGCAGCTGCCGTACCGCAACTTTCTGATTCACAATATTGTCTTCCGCCACGAGGATGAGTTTTCCGGACAACTTCTTTCGCTCTTGCAAGCTGTGTCGGGTGATGAGACGTGGCGGAGCGGATGACGTTTGTTTTTCTCCGGCCGCGGCACTCACGACCTCGACCAGGCAATCAAACAATTGAGACTGGCGTACAGGTTTGCTGAGATACGCCGCGATTCCCAGGTTGAGAGATCGCGCGCCATCACCGCGCTCTCCCGCGGAAGTCAGCACGATCAGCGGCGTGTGGGAAATCCCTGGCTCCGCCTTGATAGCTTCGGCGAGTTGAAAACCGTCCCTGCCCGGCATCAACAAATCGAGCAGGGCCAGATCGTAGCCGGCGCCGCGCGCAACCGCGGACCTCAGCAACTCCAGCGCCTGGTCTGCTGATTCCGCTTCCTCAGGGACCATGCCCCACGACTGCAGTTGGTGTGAAAGAATTTTGCGGTTAGTGACGTTATCGTCGACGATCAGCGGGCGCAGTTTTTCGAGGCTCTGGACATGCGCGAGAAACACGCTCTGCGCGTGCTGCTGCTTCGCCAGTGTGATGGTGAACCAGAAGGTGGAGCCGACTCCCGGCTCGCTCACGACGCCAATCTCCCCGGCCATCAGTTCCACGAGCTGTTTAGAAATCGAAAGGCCGAGGCCGGTACCGCCATACTTGCGCGTGGTCGAACCATCGGCCTGAGTAAAGGGTTGGAACAGTTTTTCCTGCGCCGCTTGACTAATACCAATGCCGCTGTCCTTGACGGAAAATCGCAGCGTGACGGAGCTGTCAGTTTCCGCTTCCTTTTCCACGCACACGACTACTTCGCCCACCTTGGTAAATTTCAAGGCGTTTCCAATCAGGTTCGTCAAAACTTGCCTGAGTCGTCCCGGGTCGCCGCGCAACGCGACCGGGACATCACTATGGACCAGTGACGCGAATTCGATCCTTCGCTCGCGGGCGCGTTCCGCCAGTGAGTCGACGGCCCCCTCTACGGCGTGACGCAGATCGAAGTCGACGATTTCAAACTGCAACTTTCCGGCTTCAATCTTGGAGAGGTCGAGGATGTCATTGATGATGGTCAAGAGGGCGTCGCCGCTCATGCGAATGGTCTCGGCGAAGTCACGCTGATCGGCGTCGAGGTCGGTATCGAGCAGGAGTCCGGCCATGCCGATGACGCCGTTCATGGGCGTGCGAATCTCGTGACTCATGTTGGCGAGGAATTCTGACTTGAGGCGCGCCGACTCGACCGCTACGTCGCGTGCTTCCTTAAGCTCGTTCTGTAACCTGACCAGATCAGTGATGTCCTGCGAGGTACCGAAGAGTTTTATCGGATGGCCTGCTTCGTCGTGGGTAATTTTGACGTTTACCTGAAGATGTCTTACCGAGTTGTCCGGACGAATGATGCGATGCTGGTAAGAATGGCCCTGCAAATTAATCAGAGCTCTTTGGTTCTGTTCCGTCACTCGTTCACGATCGTCCGGATGGACCAAATCCAAATAACCTTCGAAGCTGGGAACCGAATCTCCCGGGTTAATGCCATAGATGCCGTAGAGCGCGGAAGACCAGGTCGTCTGATTCTCCGCCACGTCCCATTCCCAGTCGCCGATCAAGGCCAGGTGCTGAGCTTCTACTAACTGCTGTTCGCGCTGTTTCAGTTTCGCTTCAATCAGCTTTTGCGCGGTAACGTCGCGACAGACGCCGACGATGAAACGTTGCTGCTCCGGGTCGACATATAATTTCTTCCTGGTAACCAGGATGCGCGTGATTCCGTTCGCGGCGGTGAGTCGCTCCTCGTTTACATTCTCTTCGCCGGAAAGCAGGACGAGTTCATCTTTTTCGCGGAACATTTCAGCCTGGTCCGAAGGTAGGTTGGCAAAGGCGGAGCTACCCAACAATTCTTCCCGCTTCATTCCCATGACTTCACAGAACGCCTCGTTAAGCAGCACGAAGCGATGTTGGCTATCTTTGACAAAAATCGGATCGGCGACCACGTTGATGATCCGGTGAAGATAGTCGCGGGAATTTTGTATGGCCTCTTCGGCGAGTTTGCGTTCGGTAATATCCCGCGCCATACCTTGTACCCCAACGGGCACTCCAGCCTCATAGAGCAGTCGAGACTTAACCTCGACCGTGATGCGCCGGCCGTCTTTGGCAAGGATCTTCAGTTCGTATGCGGGCGTATGGTCGCCGGTTTTTTGCGCCAACATCGCCAGGGTACTTTCCAGGTATTCCGGCGCAATCACTTGCACGATGTTCATCGTCCGCGACTCCGCATTGGTATAGCCGGTTATCCCTTCGCAGGCTTTGTTAACTGAAGTGTAATTACCTTCCAGGTCGTGCGTATAGATAATGTCGTTGGCATTTTCGAAGAGGTCGCGATACTTCTCCTCGCTGGCTCTCAGCGCTGTTTCCGCGCGCTGGCGCTCACTGCTTTGCTCGCGCAACACGGCATTGGCCGTCACCAGGTCGGCAGTGCGCTCCGCCACCCGCGTCTCCAGTAGTGCGCGCGAGCAAACCAGCGCTTCCTCCGCCCGTTGCTGATCGTCGATATCTGTACCGGTACCAAACCACTTGACGATGCGGCCGGCTTCGTCCTTGATGGCGGAGGCCCGGCCCAGATGCCAACGATAAACCCCGTCAGTTGCGCGCTTGAACCGATATTTTATTTCGTACGGTTTACCGGTGAGCGTAGACAAGTTCCACATGTCGATGCAGGGTTGCAAATCGTCGGGATGTAAGACCTGACCCCAGCCCGCGCCCTGCGTTTCTGCCAGCGTCATGCCGGTGTAATCAAACCAGCGCTGATTGTAGTAATCGAGCCAGCCGTCAGGCCTCGCGGTCCACACGATCTGCGGCATCGCGTCGGCTAATTGGCGAAAGCGCGCCTCGCTGGCTTGCAACTTTTCGGCAGCCCGGACACGATGGCTGTCCATGCGATTCAGCGATCGCGCAGTCCACCAAATCACGCTCACAAAAATCGCAATGGTGCTGCTGGCAAAGAGCGCGACGCCAGACGCCGTCTCGTAAAGTTGCAGCCGTTCTCCCCTGAGCAACAACCAACCGACGGTGAAAGGCAACAGCACGCACAAAGGCAGAACGCGGCGTGCCATTATTCCGCCGTTGTGGACGCTGTTGATAACGGCCAGAAGTCCGCGCCGCGGTCTAACGAAAAGAGTTCCCAGGCTTAGCACCAATAACAACAGCGCGCTGTGCAACGCCATCGGGCGGTAACTGGAAAAGTTGTAGAGTGATTCGATGCCGTAGGCGTAACCAATTAACGCCATCAGACCAAGGAGCAGGGTTACGAGGGAGCAGATCTCAACGCAGACTCTCGCAATTTTGGCGCGCACGTCTCGCAGGAATAACGCGCAGCCGGTTAGGGTGAAGCTGAGTGCGGCCGGGCCTGACATTCTGATTCCGAACAAACTTTCAGGCAGGGCGCTGCGCGAGAGCAGCGCATCTATTCTCAGGTCGAGGTGAAAGATGTATTCGACCAGCGTGACCCCGCCGATGATCACCAGCAGGCCGGAACAGACACGCGTCACGCCCTTACGCTTGCGCCCGCGCTGCGAAGTTTCCGCTCGCGGCGAAACCGCCGAAACCACCAGGGCAATACCGGCCAGGATAAGACTGAGCGCTGTGTTGGGTTTGATGGTAGCTTTGCCCGGCAAAACGCTCTTGAGTGTCTCGACGTCGAGGAGCCATCCCAGCAGGCTGAGCACACCGACAGCGGCCGCAAGCGCGCCCGCCACCAGCGCGTAACGCCTGAAGTATTGCAGCCGTCGGGATTCTTTGTTCGTCGTCATTGTCATAGCTCGCCGCGAATCAACTTACTCATTACGCGTCCGCTAACCAACGAAAACTAAAGCTCGCGGCGGGACAACACGAGCGGTGTGCGCAGACACGCTTTTGGTGTTTCAACCATTTCAAGCCTGTTTTCTGGAATGGAAGAACGTGTGAACGTTAGGCAAAAAACAAACTGCGCGGCAGAACGCCCGGCAGGAAAGTATCAACGCGACTATTTTCAGTGCCCGTGGGCGCACCGAGAACGGGAAGCGCACGAGTCGTGCCAGCGAACGTGGTTGCTCGTTCAGTCAGCGAAACTGCTAGTCCAGGCGAGTGACCGCACTTGTGAATACCTGACCAACGCGACGTGGTCTGGTGGCGGCCTGAGTACGGGTTGAATTCGCAACTGTCACTACGGCTACCGAGCGATCCGGTTGAGCCAGCAATACTCTTTTGACGTTTGGATTGCCCAACGCTGCCGAGTTGATCAAGCGTGACTGGAAGGGAGCGGAAACGGTAGCGCGTTGCGGAGCGAGCCGATCGACTGCTAAATCAAGTTGGTCCAACCCCTCGGCAGTGTCTTCCATATCTGCATCGCCCCGCGGCTGCTGGACGCGAGTCGGTTTGTGAATAGAGTCACGCGATTTGGCCACTTGCGTATTACCGATCATGCCGAAGCGGTGGTTGAGGTTGCGATAAATCTCGCCCGCTACAGCCGCGGGGAAATGACCCTGAGCGTCGACCCCGGAACCGATTACTACGACTGCGAGCAGCGGACGCGCGAGCGGTGCATACGAAGCAAACAAACCCACCCAGTTGCCGTTCTGAATACACGTTCCGGTCTTGCCGGCAATCGTCTCCAGCGGATCAAACGCACGTTTCCCAGTGCCATAGTTAACCGCGCCCACCATGCCGGGAACCATCTGGCTCATCACGCCGGGCGCGAACCCAACCTGGCGACGCACGCGAGGCTTTACGTTCAATGCCGCACGGGAGACTTGCGGAACATAAGGTGTCAGCAACTTGCCGCCATTCGACATCGCGGAAACCAGCGTGGCGAGTTGCAGTGCTGTCACTTCAAAGTCGTCGCCGTGCGACGACATGTGATTGACGGCGTAACCGGACTTGTACGAGGGAGTACGGCCGGCGCTTTCATTTCCGACGTTGATGCCGGTCTTCTCGCCGAGCCCCAGTTGCCGCGCATAGAAGAGCAGCTTGTCGAAACCGACGCGTCCACCGACCTGCTGGAAATAACTGTTGTTCGAGTGGGCCAGCGCGCTAGTGAGGTCCATGCGGGCGTTCGTGGAAATGTTGGTCAGTTCCGGCGTCTCGATCAGGTTTTCATTGAGACCGGCGAGACCGGTGACGAGCTTGATCGTCGAGCAGGGTTTGAATCCGCCTCGCAACGCCCACTGCTGGTTCACGATTGAATAGACGCGACCGGTGTTGGGATCCATTACGACCACGGTGCCCGCGTGATTTCCCAAAGCAGCTACCGCAACACGTCTTACTTCTTCGTCTTCACCCGCGGTTTCGTCGCGAGCAATCATTCCCTGCACGCGCGCACGCAAGGCCGCGACGGAATTATCTTCCGCACCCGGAAGGTGTCGCTTTAAAACTTCGGCGCGCCATGATGTCACTGCGCGACGCGCTTCCTGCCCGCGAATCGTCCTGGTTAATTGGCGCTTGGCTACTTTGCTTTGAAACACTGACCTGCGCACGAGTTGGCGTTCGTTATTGCGCCGCTCACGCGCTCGCTCCGGCGCTTTGTATTTCGGCGCGGCAGTTAACGATAACGTGGTCGCACTTAAACAAAGCAGTACGCCGGCGTGGACTAATAGTCTGGTAGGTACCTTCGTTGTTTTCATAAGCGGTTTATTCGACTTCCTGGACTGAGGTTTCGCGGCAAGCGCGGACTAGTTGTGATTACTGGATGCGGTGGGACGGTTCGTGAACGCTACTGACACTGGCGTTCGCGGTCGCCGGCACGTAAACGCCGGCGAGGGCCTGCACCAATGACCCGCGCAACTTCTCGCGATCGCCGGCGGAATTATTGAACCCAATCCACGCCGAGATTATCCGGCCGGAGTTTTGGCTGCGGAGCAGGTTGAATGGAATCTTCTGGCTGGCGGCGCTGGAATAAATGCTATGGCGAGTCAACCTAAGACAGCTCACGCAGTCGATCAAGCCCTCGGTCTCCCCGGCATCCGTAAACCTGATGCCGTTGCCTGCTTCAGTTTTCAAGCGCCACTCATCCAATGCGCTCCACAGAATTTGCTTTTGCGCGGGAGTAAATAAGCCGCGCACAAAATAGACTTTTATCTCCGAGTTTGGCTCCCAGAACGAGGACGGCAAAACAGCCGCGGTATGTGCTGAGACGACCGCGACTGGAGCGAGTATCAGGATGAGTGCGAGGAGTAGAGCTTTCATTGATTCACCGTTGGCGTTTGCGGGCGGGTTGTTATACGACCGAGGGGTTTCGAAAAACGTTGGGTGGGTGAGGCGCCAACAGCCTTGGGAGGATTCCTGGTGGGGGTATTTGCTCGGTGCTGGCGTTAAGCCGTTGACGAGCGCCCCAGTTGTTTCCGGCAGGACTACAATTAAGGACCAATCGATGAATGAGCACCCGGTGTGCCAGAGCGGGGGCGAGGGGAGTTCGCCTTGCTGTTGCTTTGGCAAGCTGAGGCCGCGGGTGAATGGACCAGCGCAAACTCCGCTCGTTTCCAGCGAACGATCCCACGCGTCTGACAAATCTGCCGCGGGCCTAGTTCATCGCATCGATAGAGGGCGGCGAATAACTATCGTGTGGGCGATTCAATTCTCCGTGGGTCTCGATCTTGAACGACGGCCCGCTGAGTTCCGACGGCGAGAGTCCAGCCAGTATGCCGATGACGAATGGGTCGAATTGTTTTCCCGCACGCTGCGACAAAAATCTCATCGCTTCCTCATGCAGCATGGCTGCCGAACCCTCTGGCAAAATCATTTGATCGTATTCGTCGGCGACACGCAGAATGCGAGAGGCGAGGGATATTTGTTCCTTACTCAAACCTCGCGG
Organism: Pyrinomonadaceae bacterium; assembly: GCA_030840675.1. Classification (GTDB taxonomy): domain Bacteria; phylum Acidobacteriota; class Blastocatellia; order Pyrinomonadales; family Pyrinomonadaceae; genus PSRF01. Next base: position 4,355 of record JAVEEA010000094.1, on the reverse strand, counting down.
CCTGCCACTGCCGTCAAAATTCTCCTGATAGTCGTCCACCAATTCCGCCACGGTCGCTAGTTCCGGAATCGCGTGCAACAGTTTTGCTTCTGACTTGCTCTGTTCGTCTGCCGCGAGCGTACCGGAACCCGCTACGCCGGCAGCCGGGGCGCTACGTAGACTAGCGTGGCGATTGAGTCCGTGTAGCAGCGCCGCCTGTGACAAGTCGTCCTTTGCCTCAGTGCTGAGACCTAAATTGTCGGCGAGCAGCGTGGCATACTTGCAAACTCTCAGAGTGTGGTCATAACGGTTGCGGTCCCGGTTTCGCAGCATCTCGCTCAAACCAACAATAACCTTCGCTTTGACTTCGCCCAGGCGCTGTAACAATCGTTCATTGGCAGCGGCGAGCGACTGCCGCGCTTTGTTATTAAGGTAGTGCTCGCAGGCGCGGTTAACCCGCACTTTCAAATCTTCGTTATCCCAGGGCTTGGTAATGTACAGGTAGACCAGCCCGGAATTGATGGCTTCCACCAGCGCCTCCACGTCGGTATAACCCGTCAACAGAATGCGCACCATGTGTGGCCGCAGTCGTTCAGTACGCCTCAGCAGTTCGATGCCGGTCATTCCCGGCATGCGCTGATCGGTGATCAAGATTGCGATGTCGTGTAGCTCGAGCAGCCGAATTGCTTCCGCGCCGGAGGAGGCAGTCAGGCATTGGTAGTCGCTCGCGAAGAGTCGCTGCAGCAATCGTAGGTTTGGCAGCTCATCGTCAACGATGAGAAGTTTGTGCGTCACGAGTTAATCCTCCGGAAAGTTTTTTGAATTCTCCACGCGCCAGCCCCCTTCGCTTACCCGAATAGGAATTCTGACGGTGAAGGTTGTGCCTGCGCCAACCGCGCTGGCGACGACGATTGAGCCGCCATGCCTTTTGATAATGCCGTAAGAGGTCGAGAGGCCAAGGCCGGTCCCTTCACCCACGGGCTTGGTGGTAAAAAACGGCTCGAAGATGTGAGACTGATCGTCTTCAGGTATGCCGACACCGGTGTCGCTGATCGCGACGGTCACCGAGGAACCGTCAAACCCGGTGGAGATCTTTACCGCGCCTCTTTCCCCCACCGCTTGCGCGGCATTCACCAGCAAGTTCATCCAGACCTGATTGAGCTGGGCGGCATAGCAGTTAACCGCGGGTAAGACCTGGTAGTCTCGCTGCAGCGTGATCTCGCCGGTGCCGTAATAGGAAGACAACAAGCGAATGGTGGAGTCGATGCCATCGTGGATGTCGATACTCTTAAACTCAGCTTCGTCGAGCCGGGAAAAGAGCCGCAGGTTCTTGACGACGTCGCAGATTCGCTGGGCGCCCTCGCCGCAGTCTGAAATAATTGAAGCAAGATTACTGATCAGCGACTCGTAACCAAACTGCACTTTCAACGCGGCTATCGCGGCGACAGCCTCGGCCGGTAAGGCGAGCCGATCGTAAGCGTCGCAGAGCTGTTCCAGTTCCGTGATGTACCCGCGCAAGAGGTCCATGTTGCCGTACACAAAACCAGCGGGGTTATTGAGTTCGTGTGCAATCCCGGCCGCAAGTTGGCCCAGGCTGGCCATCTTTTCGGTCTGGATGAGCTGGGCTTGCAGTCTTTCGAGTTCACGTTGCCGGCTTGCGAGTTCGATGTTCTGCGTTTCCAGATGGCGCTTGTAGACCCGTGCCGTGTGTTGCAGTGAGCGACGCTCCAGCGCCCGTTCCACCGAAAGCCTCAGCACGTCCAGCTCGCAAGGTTTGATCAGGTAGTCAAACGCACCCAGTCGCAATGCGTCTCTCACTCGCTGCGGCCGATCAACTCCGGAGACCATGATCACCGCCGTCTGGGGATAGCGGGCCGTAACATCGCGCAACAACTCAACACCGTTCCGCCCGGGCATCATCATGTCTGAGATCACCAGCGCGTAAGAGCGCTTTGCCAGTTCTTCCAACGCCTCTTCCGCGGAAGCTGCCGTCTGACATTCAAAGTGATCCTCACGGTGATCGTCGCGCAGGTATTCCGCGTACATCTCGCGGACCGGTGCTTCGTCGTCAACAATCAGGATGCGCCGATCGGCAGCGTCCGGATCATCCGGAAAAATTGCGGCCACTGTCCGGCTCGGTTCCAGTCGCCAGTCGGAGGACTCAACCAGCGCGAATGTTTGTGTATCAAGCATGTAGTTAGGTGAACTTAGCGGGCGAGAAGCAGGCAGTTAACCGCAGCTGGAACGTGGGTGCGAAAGGGAACACTAAGGACAATTCGGCGCGCCGCTTTGCCGCAGCAAGGCGTCTGCCCGACCTCAATTCGGCCTCGCTGAGTTGCTAGTGCACGGTTCGTGCCACTTCGCAAATCTGAAATCACGAACGCGTAAGCCGATCGCCCAACGCTCTGCCGCTGAATCGACCTCTCACCGTAAACGAAAACTAAAACAGCGCGTTGATTGTGTGTGGCGGAAAGCTGCAGGTCGAGTTCTTTCGACTGGGCCATCGACCACACCTCGCAAGCTTCGCTAGCCTCGCTGCCTTCAATGATGTGCTCCTCCGGCCACGGCACAACGTCGCGCAGTCAATAAACAAGCCAACCAGGCTGAAACTTTCAGCGTAGGGAAGCGATGCGCTGAAAGTGGGCACACTGATTGCCAAACCAAAAACGCATCAGTGCCGCGACGCAATCTCCGCCGGCAATCAACCCTGGACGTAGCTGATGGTCCATCCTGCGTCGCTTCCTCACCCAAAGCCGCGACGACCCCAAACTTCAACGAGCACGCCTATGGACTGCTTACTATCAAACGCGAAGAAAAAACGTTTCGCCCTCGTCGCCGCCATTGCCGTCAGCGTGTGCGCAGGGTTTGTCGCAATTTCCCGGCCCATCGTTTCCGCGCACGGAAATGGTTTCACAGCAGCACCGGAAAGCCGCCCGCTCACGACCTACCGCTGGAACCTGAACAATCCCGAACTCCCCCTGCTGCGGCTACCCGATCATCTTAGCGGCACCCTGGACCTGGCAATTACCTATGCGCTCGGTGAGTTTCAGTTTCCGCTCTTCCAGTCGCTCTATTACAACGAACGCGCGGGGAAATACATACTGATGGTGTTGCGACGCGATGGCAGTCGCGCCGAGTTTATCGATCTGAACGCGGCTAAGGGACGGCGCGGGTTTGCCGCGCCAGGTAATCTCGGCTTGCGACTGGACGACGATGGTGCAGCCAAAGTTTTGACCACTGCCGAAGGTGTTACTTACCGGTTTGCGCTTTTTGCGAATGGTGAGTTTCATTGCCATCAAATAATGGACCACGGCCTGGTCATGGACCTGCGCTACAGCAACGACTCTTCCCTCGAAGCGATCATTGACAACTCCGGCAGATCTATCAGCTTCGGCTATCACGAGACCGCTCTCAGTTCGCTCACGCAAACCTGGGGACACGTCTTCGGCAAGCAGCAAACCTGGGCCGTCGCGGACAGCCGGCACAACCATGCAGCGATTAAGGTCAGCGCCGTTGCTGCGTTCGCTTCAAAACGCATCCCCGCAAATGCTATCACCCACGCTTACACGCGAGAGATGGCAACTTCCGATTTAATACTCGCCGGAATCTTCGGCGGTCCCAGCGCCGTCGCTGCCGCGAACGGCTTTGAGCCAATCGGTCTAGCCAATCAATATCCGTTTTATCGCGGCGACCAACTTGCCGACGATGGCAGAATTCTGCGTGGCCATCTCTCGTATGCCCTGCACCTCTATGGCAACGCGAGTGGCACCGCCGCCGGCGCGCTCTACATTCCGCGTGGCTTCGTTTCGCATAGCAACACACCAACGCCGACCGATGCCGCCGTGACTTTTTATTATCCGCGCCTCGGTAATTTGTCCGACGTCACGCTGGCCGTTTTCCACATCGCCGACTTCCATTTGAGTGATGAAGGAGAACGGGTGCGAGTAGGAAACATCGGTGGACCAGGCGGGTCAAACGCGTGCTACAGACATTCACACATCGAAATCTATCGTGGCAATACCGGCCTGCCCGCGCCGGGTTCGCGCGCCAGACTGCGACTTGACCCGACTACGGTCCTGAAGCCCGGCGCGAGACTGATCGCGCGCACGAGGTGAACCTGCTCCTAACGTGTCCTGCTTTTATTCTCATATATGTATTGATTTCTACCGGCTTCATCGCGTTTTCTTTGGTTGCTCTGAGAAGTCCCAGCTTTTTCCCACGGCACATTAGTTGTTAAGTCATGCTCGTCGGCTCAACTCTTTGAGTCGGACTCAATTCACATAACTAATTAACTTCGAACACCGGGAGGAACTCAAAATGGCAGACCAGGGAAAAGAAAACCAGGGTGGTAGTCAGCAGGGTGGTGGCGGCCAGCA